>RGZA01000035.1 GCA_010031785.1 Alphaproteobacteria bacterium | reverse complement strand
CGGCTTTTACATTGATGAACTGATCCGCTTCGATGGCATCATAAAGCTTCTTTGCGTCCTGTTCGCGTTCGGTCATTTTCAATGCCTGCGCGACTATGCTTTTTTGCCAGGCGCATTGATTGTCGTCGACATAATCGCGGGCCTGATCTGCATATTGGCGCGCAATGATCGGGGTGTTATTCCACAATGCCTGCTTGACCATATCCATCAGGTTATAAAGTTTTGAAGAACAATCACTGATGCGCTGCGTGATTTTTAATGCCTGATCTTTTTCCCCAATCAGCATCATGGCGCGCGCAAGGAACATCAGGGCTTCCTGATTATCGTTAATCTTGCTCTTGGTCATTAGCGCATTAAGAAAGGGCAGAATAATGTCACGCGCACGGTCTGGCTGACCCAGCAATTGATAGGCAACGCCCAAGGACAACCAGTCCCAATGCGCAGCGGCGATAGGGTGTTCAAGTGGTGGCAACATGATTTCAATGCGGTAAAGGAAGCACGCATCGGTCGCAGGGCCCGTGGCGGTTGCAATGCCATGCTCTGCGAGAAAATCTTCAACATAGCTTCCGCGCTCACAGGACAGGCTACGAATGCGGCTGCGGAAATCCATAATATCAAAATCACCGATAAACTGGTTGGTGATCAATTGCACGGCAATCGTGCTTTCGGGATAGTCATTGACGATTTTCTTGAGCGATTTATCAGCACCGCGCAGCAAGCGTACCGCTTCTCGCGTGTCATAGGTTGCGCCAGCGCGGCGGATCAATTGCATGGCTTCGGTAAAGGTGCGATTGGCCTGCTGGTTTGGATCATCCGCCAGAACGGGCGGTGCCAACAACACGATAAGACAAAACACGTTAAGAAAAAACTGGGGGAGAAACCGCAACACGGGGGAAAACCAGGGAAAATGGTGCCAAAAACGATAGCGAATGCAGCGATAAAATAGGGTTGTTTTGCTAGAAAAGCAAGTTGCAAAGCAGAAGAACGTCTAGGTTTTTAAAGCCCGAAAACAGGGGCACCCTTTGGATATTTGGCTTTAAACCCAAGGTTAAAGGTTTTTTCTTCCCCCACCTTGAGCACCGACTTCCAGAGAATAATGCCTGGACGATTATCGGGGTCCCTTAAAAAATCCTTGCTGGTCAGATCATCCACAAGGTCAATCTTGATATCGGCATCACCAGAAACAGGATATTGCTCGTAAAGGGTAATGGGTAGATCGCCCTTATGTAAATTATGGATTTTAGTTTGATATTGACGCTCAACAGTTATATCGCCGACTAGCAACGCTGGATTGCTGATATCATCCTTCACGCGCTTATAAGTCACCTTTACGCGATCATCGACACCAAAGGAAAGATCAGCCTTTTCAGATGGGCGCAGCAATGGCAATGACGCATTACCTATAAAAGTACCATCACGGTATTTTGCAACTGCACCTGGGATGATCGGAAAATCAGCATTATTGGTTGCTTCAACAAAAAGATATGCGTGTGGATCAAGGCGCGGTGTGATGCGCGCGGAAAGCGCGGTTTTCATTTTGACGCTATTAATATAAAGCTTAGTCGCATCGGTAGTTGATTTTAGATCCACACGGCCCGGAACCTTGAATTCCGATGCATATTCGGTTGATACCGTATCGGCCGCGACTTGCAGCGCAGCCTGTTCTATAGGCGGGGCCTTGGGCGCAGCAGTCATCTTCATTTCGCGCTGCATGCCCTTTTCTTTTTTCAATTGTTTTAATCCGTCTGGTTCTCCAAACATCATATTACCAACAGGCATCGGGGAGCTGATTTCAAGACGCCATTCGCTCAAGCTTGGCATTTCAGAACTCAAGGAAGGCCGCGCGGTTGAAAGAACCAGGGTTATGTCCGACCAATCTTCGCCCGTTTGTTGACGCACTTGCCCATATTGTTCCAAGGCAAGCGAGCCACCTACTGTATCAAGACGGGCATCATAGACCGGTTGCCAGCTTACGCCGCCGGTTTGATAGGTAACATTTAATACGACATCCGTTTCGCTTTGCGCTTCCAGATGAATATGCACATCTCTGCGTTCCATGGCGCGTGTACTGCGCACCTGCGCCAACTCCTGGTTAAGCTGCTGGATAGCCACATCAATTTTTCTTAAGGCAATATGTTTTGCTGCAAGTTCTTTTTGCGTTTCGTTCATGCCGGTTTGCAACAGGCCCCAGGCTTGCACCCATTTTTCGGGCTGGAAATCAATTTTTGCGCCAGCAGCATTTTCAGTTTTCTCGGCGCCCGCGCCAACAAGGCGCGTGATAAAATCGCTGCGTGTTTGAAGCGCTTTTATCTCACCTTCAACCGTAGCGCGTTCATCCTGTTTTGCTTCAAGCGCTTCTGTTTTGGCGCGTTCTGCTTCATTGGCAGCTTCTGAGAGATAAATGTGTTTTACCTCCACTGCGCCAATTTTGAGGGATGATGCGCCCTTACCTTCAACGCGCAGGGATGCTTCATCAATACCGGATGGAGTATTTTTAATCACAACGATTTGCGCACCTGCAGGAAGGCGAGCTTTGACTTCCCGTGTGACAATGGCGCGATCCGCTAGTACCGTTACTGCTGCAACATGGGAGCTTGCATCAATAATGCCTGCATAGGCCGGATATCCCATAAGTGAAAATATTGCGGCAAGAATAAAGGTGTTACGCGCATGATTTCTGGCGATCATTAAAATCTCCTACAGGTGGGAAGCGTAGCTTAAATGTACACAAAAACTTTTTCTAGGCAAAGGGCGCAGTTGAAAGAAGGCTACCCATTTCCTTGGCAAGGAGCGTGGCTATGCGCTGGCGCTGGTCGGCATCACGCAGCAGCGCCTCGTCCTTTACGCTGGAAAGAAAGCCGGTTTCCAAAAGAATGGAAGGGATATCGGGCGCCCGTAGCACCGCGAAATTCGCAGCGCGCATGGGATTATCGAGCAATTGCCACTTGCCACGCATGGCGCGCACGATCTGTTTCTTGGCCTTGAGCGCAGCATTGCGGGTATGACGCGCGGTCAGGTCGCGCAAGATGGCCGCAACATCCGGCTCCGTTCCTTTCAGATTAACGCCACCAATTTCATCCACGCTGTTTTCGCGTTTGGCAAGTTCGCGCGAAAAATGGTCGGTGCCTTTTTCAGAAAGCGAATAGGCAGACAGCCCGCGCGCGGCTTGCGTTGGTGCACTATCCGCATGGATTGAGATAAATAAATCGGCGCGCGCATCGCGGGCAATATCCACACGTTCCTTGAGCGGCAGGAACACATCCGACTTGCGGGTCATTTTTGCGATGACGCCATTCATTTGGTTGAGATTATCGACAAGGCGGCGCGAGATATCGAGCGTTACATCTTTTTCATAGGTACCATGCTTGCCGATCGCGCCCGGATCATGGCCGCCATGCCCGGGGTCAATCATGATAAGGCGCGGTGGTTTTGGCTTGCGCGCTGGTATTTGCCCTGAAGCTTTTGAGGCACGGGTTGCCTCCGCCATGAGCTGGGCATAGGCGGATTGGGGAAGCAACAGATTGGATGCAAGCATAAGCGATGCACCCGCAGCCAATTGCATGAATTGGCGGCGCTGTAACTCCTTATTTAAGGCTGTTTTGTCTAAATCCTGTGCCATATACGCTTATGCAGCTTTCGAATCATCACGATGATCATGCCAATTTATACAAATGGTTACAAATCCCTCATTACTAGCCATAACGCAGCATATATTTAGATGTTATTAAGGTGTTTATGTGACCAATAAGAGGTGTCCAGCCCATCCTTGCTATGATTTTCATGCGTCAATCTTATCTTCTTGCCCTTCTTGTAGTGATTTCCTTATGGGGCATGCATCCCGGCAATCTGCTTGCCGCGAGTGAAGGATGTAATAATTATACCTTAACCGACATTGATGTGCAGCCGATCTTTGATACGATCGAATATGATTTCAGCAAACCGATGCTCACGATCAAGGAATTATCGGAAAAAGGCAAAGATGGCATGCATAGTGAAGCATGGCCGGTCGGATTATCAACCGGCGAGATGTATTTCCGCGTTGCCACCGACACCTATAAGGTGCGCACGGGGCACAACACATTTATCTGCGGTCAGCTTAAAGCCATTCATATCGAGTTTGGATTTCAGAATAATAAAATCTATGTTGCCAAGGAATTCCCCAAACGCTCCTGCCCGTTTAGACAAGTGTTGGGGCATGAAGAAAAACACAAGGCCGTTGACCGCGCTATTCTTGAAAAATACAGCGAACTCGCCAGAGCAACCTTTGCCGAAACAAGTAAAACCATTGGTGTAGTGAAGGGTGCTTCGCCCACTGAAATCGATGATAAAATCAGTGCAGCCGTGAATGAGCAGATTGAAAAAATCAGCAAAGAGATCAAGGATGATCACAGCGCGCGGCAACGGGACGTTGATAGCAAGGAAGAATATCAGCGCGTCACCGATAGCTGTGAAGGTCAGACCATGCAGATTGTAAAGCAACGGCTTGATCTTTTGGAGACAAGCTATCCCGGGATTACCAAGGTTAGCCACACGCGGTAAGTGCTAGATGCTGTAAGTGCTAGATGCGTGCAACGCGCATATGGATTGGCATCACAATCGATTTTGATACCTGCGGATCTTCCCATAGCGGGATTAGTTTTTTTTCCAGCTCTTGAACCGGGTCAATGCCATTTGTCATTTTATATTTTTTAACAGCCGACCAACTGCTGAGATAGCCGATAAGATGATGCCTGCTCCACGATAATGTTTGCTGAAAATGCGGCGGTGTAATTTCATTTACAAATGGAAACGGCAATGTTGTGTAGTGGTTTTTTACACAGGATCGTTCCGCTGGCCAGTATGGCCCCAAGGTATTCTCATAAAAATCCCGAAGATGATTTTCGATTGCTTTATCTTCCATCGAAAAGAATTCGTATGTCCATAATACAAGGATGCTTCCGGGCTTTGTAACGCGCCTCACTTCTTTATAAAAAGCATCAAGGTCAAACCAGTGTACGGCCTGCGCGACAGAAACAAGATCGACAGAATTCGCTGGAAGTCCTGAATGTTCTGCTGTTGCCAACCGGTATTCGATTTTTGAATGTTGCCGGGCTAATTGAAGCTGATCCTTGCTGGCATCGGTCGCCACGACCTTATCAAAGAACGGAGCCAAGCCGTATGAAGCCTGGCCATTGCCGCAGGCACAATCCCACGCAAGGGCATGATGCGGAGCAATGTCAGAGAGCCAGGAAAACAACGCATCAGGATAGGTCGGCCTGAACTCCGCATATTGCTTGGCCAAGGATGAGAAATGATCGGCGAATGTCATGGACATTTTTTAAAGATCAACTCCTCTATTCACCGGAACATAGCGCGTTATGGTTGAGATAATATCATCCTGGCTATCCAGTAACGTAAAATAGCTCCGGTCAAATTGTTTGGCTTGCAAATAGTCACGCTTTGAACGTGTAGTTTCCATCCAGTCAAAAAGACCGCTCCAGAAATCCGAGCCAACGCATATAATCGGTACTCTGTCGACGATATTGTTATTCATAAGCATAGCATATTCAAAAAGCTCGTTGAGCGTACCAGAACCGCCAGGATAAAAAACCTTTGCCGCCGTTTTGATGGAAAGCACGAACCGGCGCACAAAGAAAAACCGGAAATTCGGTTGATAGCTATAGACGGGCTCAAAGATGTGTTCTTTTGTCAAAAGATTGCTTGTCATCCCAACCGATATGGCGCCTTGTTCATGGGCGGCTTTGTTTGCAGCGTGCATCACACCGCTTCCACCGCCGGTTATGATGGCATAGCCGCTACGCGCCAAGTAGGTGCAGAGCGAATGGCAATGCTGAAAATCCGCATGATTGGCACGCGCCCGATGGGAACCAAAAATTCCGATAATTGGTTCTTTGATCTTAGATAAAACCCGGAGCCCTTCCTGAACTTCTCGAGCTACTTCGTCAACCGTGGCATTTTGTTCTTCGATATAGGGTAAATTCTTCTCGAAGAATTTTTTCGAATCGAACGTAAAATCCTTAAAATCCATATCACCCTCAATGTGCAAAATTAAACCGCGCCTTAAAATACTGTATCAGATTTTTGGATTATAAAATGGTGGACCCTAGCGGGATCGAACCGCTGACCTCTACAATGCCATCGTAGCGCTCTCCCAGCTGAGCTAAGGGCCCTCTGTTGTGCAACTTATGCAACAAAGTTAGGCGCAATATGCTTAGTTTTATGTGCTTTTGCAAGAGGGTTTTAGAAATAGGTATTAGGCCCAAGGCCCGAGGTATTAGTAAACAGATGCACGTTCTACATCTTCTATTCTAACCTAATGCCTCGGGCCTCGGGCCTAATACCTAACACCTAATTCACGGGCCAGTTATCAATCAAACGCGCGCCGCCAATTCTGGCTGCGACAAACAAACGGCCCGATTTATCAAGGTTGCGCAAAGGGCTTAGCAAACGCGCATCGGCAAATTCCAGATAATCCACGGCAAAGCCATTTTCATTGAGACCATGCGCAGCGGTTTTAAGCAGCGCAGCAATATCGCCGCCTGCAAGAATATCTTCGGCCAGACTGCGTAAGGTGATATTGAGCAGCGGTGCCTTGGCACGATCATTCGCGTTCAAATAACGATTGCGTGAAGACAGCGCAAGGCCATCATCTTCGCGCATGATGGGTACACCGATAATGCGCGTTGCAATATCTAGATCCGCCGTAAGGCGTTTGATGACCTGCAATTGCTGCCAATCTTTTTCACCAAAATAGGCTGCATCGGCCTGCACCTGATTAAGTAATTTTGTTACCACCGTTGCAACGCCTTCAAAATGACCGGAGCGGGTTGCACCGCATAAAAATTGTGTGAGGCCACCGACATGCACGTGCGTAGCAAATCCAGCTGGATACATTTCCTCAACGGTTGGCGCGAATAATAAATGTACCCCTGCACCACGCAGCAATTCCGCATCGGCATCAAGCACGCGCGGATAGGTTGTATAATCTTCGTTGGGACCAAATTGTTTTGGATTTACAAAAACACTGACAATTGTTTTATGACCATCGCGCAAACTTTGCCTCACAAGGCTAAGATGGGCATCATGCAATGCGCCCATGGTGGGGACAAAGCCAATGCTGGCGCCTTCCTTGCGCCATGTGGCAACGATTTCGCGGCATTGCTTAAGGGACTGAACGGTTTTCATGATAGTGCCTTGCTTTTTATAGGAAGGGGAATTAGGTTGCCGATCCTACCCTATAATATTCACGTTACAATGTTAAATGGGCCCAGATGGCGGAATTGGTAGACGCACTAGCTTCAGGTGCTAGCGGTTGCAAGATCGTGGAGGTTCGAGTCCTCTTCTGGGCACCACGCTTCGCCCTAAAGGGCTACGCGTGGCACAGCCACGTACAGACATTCAGGGCGAAGCGTGTCCGGCGTAGTCCTTGCGAAGCTCGAAGAGCGAAGCATGGACGAAGACGGACTATTCACCGTGCTCGCTACGCCTGGCACAGCCATCATCTAAGAGACAAAGCATGAAAAAACTCAAACTCATTCGTTGGATTGTCTGGCTCGCTGTAGCGGTTTTGTGCGCAGCGTTGCTTGTTGGAAAAATGCTGACCGCGCCTGTATCTATTCCTACATCTGTTACCACGGGCATCACCGCGCCTGCCAAGCGTCCCTTCACGATGGTCACGCAGCAGGGCAAACCCTTCACTGAAAAAGAACTTGCGGATAAACCGAGCATTCTGTTTTTTGGTTTTACATCGTGTCCAGCAATATGTCCTGGTGCACTGGCAGATATGACAATATGGCTTGAAAAACTTGGCGCGGATGCAACAAAGGTGCATGCGGTTTTTATCTCACTTGATCCTGAGCGCGATACAGTCAAACACATCGCATCCTATCTTAAGTCGTACGATAGCCGGATTATCGGTTTGACCGGAACGCCAGAACAGGTTGCGGCAATCGCCAAAGCCTACGGGATTTATTATAAAAAAATGCCGCCGATGGACGATGGTGATTACATGGTTGATCATAGTGCGAGCCTTTATCTATATGACACCAATGGGCAGCTCATCAGCACCATTGATACGATGGAAAACCGCGATATTGCCTTTGCAAAAATCAAAAAGCTGATTGATCAACAGCCGTAATTGTACTGGACAATTATGCTGCGCTTCGTCTTTAGTAACAGCACACCCTATATAACAGGACTCCACCGATGATTCATTTGCACAAAAACGATCTCCCTTCCGGTCTTGATTTCGGCCCGATTGTCGCAATGGATACGGAAACGATGGGCCTGAACCCGCAACGCGATCGCCTGTGCCTTGTGCAGCTATCGGATGGCAAGGGCGATGCGCATCTTGTGCAATTTGATAAGGGCCAATATAACGCGCCGAATTTAAAGGCGCTGCTTGTGAATAATAATGTCACCAAACTGTTTCACTTTGCGCGTTTTGATATGGCATCAATGATGGCGTATCTGGGCGTGATGACGGGCCCTGTTTATTGCACCAAGATTGCATCGCGTTTGTGCCGTACGTTTACCGACCGGCACGGCCTGAAAGATCTTGCGCGCGACTTATTGGGCGTTGAGCTTTCCAAGCAGCAGCAAAGTTCGGATTGGGGATCAGGCGATCTTTCCAAAGAACAGATGGAATATGCAGCAAGCGATGTCCTGTATCTGCATGCGCTTAAAACTAAGCTTGATGTGATGCTGCAGCGTGAGGGCCGCAAGGAAGTGGCCGATGCGTGCTTTGCATTCCTGCCAGTGCGCGCAGCACTTGATCTGGCGGGCTGGCCGGAAGCTGATATTTTTGCGCATTAAGTTGTTGTTTTAGCTGGCTATTCGCAGATCATATTGAGGTTGCCTTATTATTGGCATTCGCTCATTTTAAGCTCCTCATTTTAGAAGGAATGCCTTTCAAAGGAATGCTATGAGCTCAGCCCAATCTTATAACCCTGTTCTCCATGCCAAGGATGTTCTGGCAACCGAAGTGCACGCCTTGCAGGAATTGGCAGCGAGCCTTGATGAGCGTTTCACCAAAGCGATTGAAGTGATTGCGGGGCTCAAAGGCCGCGTGGCTGTAACAGGCATTGGCAAGAGCGGCCATGTGGCGCGCAAGATTGCTGCAACTCTGGCATCAACCGGAACACCGGCTTTTTTTGTGCACCCCGCTGAAGCAAGCCATGGTGATCTTGGTATGGTCACGCGCGATGATTGTGTGCTCGCGCTTTCCAATTCCGGTGAAGCGAGTGAGCTTGGCGATATTATTTCGTACTCGCGCCGTTTCAGCATTCCACTTATTGCGATGACGAGTGGCAAGGATTCCAACCTTGGCGCGCAGGCGGATATTGTTCTGGAAATTCCCAAAGCAGCCGAAGCGTGCCCGATGGGCCTTGCGCCCACCAGTTCCACAACCATGATGATGGCGCTGGGCGATGCGCTGGCAGTTACGCTGCTGCATCGTAATGAATTTACGCCAAGCGATTATAAAGTGTTTCATCCAGGCGGAAAGCTTGGCTCCAAACTGCTACTGGTGCGTGATTTAATGCATAAGGGCGACATGGTGCCGCTTGCAGCGCCAGACACCAAGGTCAGCGATATTATCCTGATCATGACCAATAAAACCTTTGGCTGCTGCGGGATTGTGGATGGCAACAATGTGCTGCAAGGCATCATCACCGATGGCGATTTGCGCAGGCATATGAAGAATAATCTTCTTGAACTTTCGGCAGAAACCATCATGACGCGCGCGCCAAAAACAATCGGCCCTGCTGCGCTTGCTGCGGAAGCCTTAGGCAAAATGAATGAGAAAAAAGTTACGAGCTTTTTTGTACTGGATGAGGGCAATGCGGTTGTTGGCATTATCCGCATGCATGATTTGTTAAAGGCCGGAGTGGGATGAGCGGCGAACAGAATGACAAAGAAAGAACTGATTGGCTGGTTCCTGAAATCCGGCTTGTTTCCGTTGGCACGATCACGCGTTACAGCCGCATTGTTGGCAGCTTGAAACTTATTCTGCCCATTGCTGCGGCCTGTATTTTGCTGGTGCTGGTGGTGGTACCCAACATTAATGGTAGTAATGTTGAACCAAAGCCCCTTACCGCTGTGGATGCTGCAATGGTCGCCCCTGTTTACAATAGCCGCGATGCGCAGAACCGCCCGTTTGAAATCAAGGCCGACACTGCGCGCCAGCAACCCAATGCAGCGGGCGCAACCAATCTTGCTAATCCAAAAGCCGTGATTGATCTTGGCAATGGCAAGCAGATCAATGCGGAAGGGACAGGCGCGGTTTATAATGAAAAGAGCGGTGATCTGAATGTGCAGCATGGCTTAACCTTGCGCCATAGCGATGGCACCACCTTTACCACCGAAGAAGCGCATATCGATATCAACGGTAAAAATGCGCAAGGTGATAAGCCCGCGACCTTGCAAGGGTCGTTTGGTGAAGTGCGCGGCGAAGGCTTTAAGACATTGGATGGTGGAAAAACCATTATATTTACAGGCAAATCCTCAGCAACGCTCAAAATGGGCGGGAGCAAGAAAGATGATGTAAGGCCCCAAAATAACAATGTGAATGGTGGCTTGCCTTCGCCTTCAAAAAATGAGCAAAATGCGCCTACTGCTCCATCCCCTTCTCCTTAATATCATGCTGCGCTTTTTCATTTTCCTTTTTATGCTGGTTAGCATCACTGCACAGGCACAAGAGCCTGCGCCTGCGTTTATTCCTGCACCTTCAGAAGCACATGTTGCAGCAGCACCAAAAGCAGCGGCTCCTACCCCATCATTACTAGGTGGTAAGGGTGGTGATGAAGCGATTGATATCACGGCAGATAAAAGCCTTGAATGGCATGAGAATGAACGCGTCTATATTGCATCGGGTCATGCCAAGGCAAAAAAGGGCGATGTAACGATTGAAGCCGATACCCTGAAAGCCTATGACCGCAAAAAAGCTGATGGTAGCAGCGAAGTATGGCGCATGACAGCAGAAGGTAATGTGCATGTGATTGGCAAGGCGCAGGATGCAACCGGCGAAACAGCTGAATATGATATCGACAGCAAAAAAGCGGTTTTAAAAGGCAAGAATCTTAAATTCACCACCGCAACCGATACCGTGACCGCAAGCGACAGCCTTGAATTCTGGGAAAATGACAATAAGGCGATTGCGCGCGGCAATACATTGGCCGTGCGTGAAGGACGGCAGGTACGCGCGGATGTGCTGATTGCGCAATTCAAGAAAGATGCAAAAGGCGATCTTGTTGCCGACACCATGGAAGCCAAAGGCAATGTGCATATTACATCCGCCAAGGATGTTGTGACGTGCGATGAAGCGCTGTACCGCATCGCCCCCAATAACGTGACGCTGACCGGGAATGTCTTTATTACGCAAGGCGCGAACCAGCTTAAAGGTGACAAGGTAGAAGCTGATTTTAAAACCGGCCTTTCCAAGATCATGAATGTTGGTAAAGGCCGCGTGCATGCGTTGATTCGTTCCTCAAAAGGCACGCCGGATGAAAAAAGGCCGGATCAGAAATGAAAATCAAACCCATTCATGGTGAGATTACCGCCGATGCGCTGCCGATTGTCAGTGACACGCCTGGCCTTGCGGCCTTTAATATTGCTAAACATTATAAAAACCGCCCTGTCTTGCGCGATGTCAGCCTTGATGTGCAGCGCGGAGAAATTGTTGGCCTGTTAGGCCCCAATGGCGCTGGTAAAACAACCTTCTTTTATATCCTGACGGGCCTAATCAGCGCGGATGCAGGCATCATGACGATTGATGGCCATGATATGACCAGCCTTCCCATGTATCGCCGTGCGCGCCTTGGCATTAGTTATCTACCGCAGGAAGCCTCGATCTTTCGTGGCATGAATGTTGAGAACAATCTGCGCTCGGTCCTTGAGATTCACGAGCATGATGAAACCCGCCGTGAAGGCATGCTCGATAGTTTGCTAGCGGAATTTTCCATCACCCATTTGCGCCGCGCCCCTGCGTTAGCGCTTTCAGGCGGCGAGCGCCGCCGCGTTGAAATTGCGCGCGCCCTTGCAACGCGCCCGAGTTTCATTTTGCTCGATGAACCCCTGGCAGGAATCGACCCCATCGCGATTAGTGATATTCGTGAGCTTATTCTGCATTTAAAAGCGCGCGGCATCGGCGTTTTGATCACCGACCATAATGTGCGCGAAACGCTTGATTTAGTTGATCGCGCAACGATTATTCATGATGGAAAAGTGCTGATGGAAGGCACGCCCTCGGCAATTATTGCCCATGATGATGTTCGCCGTGTTTACCTTGGAGAAAGGTTTCGCCTGTAAGATTTTGCGAGTTGGTACAATTCTTGCATAAATCGGAACATCCACAGGGAAATCACATGGCGACTCCACATAGCACCCCATCAAGCAACCCTCGCGCTACTCATCCCCGTATGGAAATGCGCGGCAGCCAGGCAATGGTGCAGAACCTTGTTATGACGCCGCAATTGCAGCAGGCGATCAAGCTTTTGCAAATGTCGAATATGGAATTATCAAGCTACCTTGAAACCGAGATGGAAAAAAATCCATTGCTCGAAAAAATGGATGATACCGCATATGAAGTGGGATCCTTTGAAAGCGATGTGCCCGATGCACCCGTTGATGATGGAAAAATCGTTGCAGCGGATAAAGCGAGCGATCAGGGCAGTTTTGATGATGGCAATGAAGAAGCATCATGGAATTTATCAAGCCAAAGCCGCAGCGCGGGCCATGATGGCCGCAATGAGGATGCAGGTGAGCAGGAAAGCTCCCTCTCCCATGGTGTAAGTCTGCGCGATCATTTGATGGGTCAGATGAAGCTTGATGTCGTTGATGCAGGTGAGCGCATTATTGCGCTGGTATTGATGGATAGCCTTGATGAAGCAGGGTATATGACCGCAAATATTAATGAAATGGCTGAAAAACTTGGCTGTGATGCAAGCGCCATTGAAGCAGTATTACTGCGCCTGCAAAAGCTGGAGCCAGTTGGTATTTTTGCGCGCAATTTAAAAGAATGCCTAAGCCTTCAGTTAAAAGAAAAAGGCCGCTTTGATCCTGCCATGCAATGCATGATCGAGCATCTGGATTTATTGGCTGCGCGCGAAAAAGAAAAACTGATGCGCCTGTGCGGCGTCGATGCCGAAGATTTTGCCGATATGGTCAGCGAAATTCGCTGCCTTAACCCAAAACCTGCGCTCGCTTTTGATCATGACACTGCGCCGACCATTATTCCCGATGTATTGATGCGCGGTTCTTCGGCCAAAGGCTGGGTGATTGAGCTTAATCAGGAAACGCTGCCACGCGTGCTGATCAATGAAAGCTACCTTTCCAAGGTGCAAGGCCAGGTAATCAAGAAACAGGAAAAAGATTATTTATCCGAGCGCGTACAATCGGCGAACTGGCTGGTGCGTGCGCTGCATCAACGTGCAACGACGATCTTAAAAGTGGCGAGCGAAATTGTGCGTCAGCAGGATATGTTTTTTCAGCACGGTGTTGAATTTTTAAAGCCCATGACCCTGCGCGATATTGCCAATACGATTGGCATGCATGAATCAACCGTGAGCCGCGTGACCAGCAATAAATACATCACAACGCCGCGCGGCATGTTTGAGCTTAAATACTTCTTCTCGGTTTCCATCAATGGCTGTTCGGGCCTAAGCGCACATTCGGCCGAGTCAGTGCGTCATCGCATCAAGGCGTTGATTGAAGGCGAAACAACATGCGCTGTGCTATCGGATGAGGATCTTGTTAAAATTCTTAAGCGTGAAGGCGTTGAGATTGCACGCCGCACGGTTGCGAAATATCGCGAGGCGATGCATATCGCAACCTCCGCACAACGCCGCCGTGAAAAACGGATCAAGATTTAGAGTGACGGTTTGGAAAGCTTGGTTCCACGAAGCACGTTTATGGTGCCCCTTGTTGCCTTAGCAATTCCTGGCCCCAAACGTCCACCTAAATAACGGGTAGCAAACGCTATCGGTAAGGATGCGCCCTTAGCCAAAGCCCAACCTAGCTCTGTTGCCTGCTCTCCTATTACTGCTATATCTCCGATATTTGGGCGCCTAGATTGCGCAAGCATTGTAAAAGCTACATTAAGGATAGCTACACAACCACGATAATAACCATGCGTAATAATAGGATCATTAAAAAGAACAAGAGGCGCTATTTTAAGAGCCAACACTTCACCATAAATACCAACAGCCAGACCGATAGCTTGGCCAAATAGTTTGCCTATTTCTTCTGCAGTACCAGGCTTGTGTAAGAAATCGTGAGCTGCTTGGCGGGGTTGGGTGATAATTTTTGCAATTGTCCATGTGTTGCAAATGGAGCTGCTCATTTTATTTCTCTCATTAAAATTGATTTTTGGTTTATAGCATTTATCTTATGGGCAACTTCTACGCCTGAGGATTTGGCCTGCCAAACCTTTATTTACTTGCGTGAAATTATAAATAATGTGGTTAATTATCTGCTTTTGTTCTTATCATTATGGCAAAAAAAGATAGTTTTCTTGACAGTTTTTCGCATCCGCAGCATGATGGGCTTATGAAAACATCATCCGCACCCCAGCGCAACCTTACCGCTTTATCCTTTACTGCTGAACATCACAGTTAAGTACGCCGGGGCCCAACGATTATTAACATTAGATACGTAATTGCGACATTTTCTTGAAAAAGAAGGGGTTTAAACACCAATGACTACACATGCAAATATTAATCAGGCACAACTGAATATTCAGGTAAAAGGCAAACAGATTGATGTTGGCGATAGCCTGCGCAACCATGTTCAAACCCAGCTTCAGGAACTTGTGAGCAAGTATTTTAATGCCCCGCTTGATGCAACGGTTGTGTTCTCCAAAGAGGCGCATTTATACCGTGCGGATATTTCTGTGCATGCGGCGCGCGGCATTGTGGTGCAGAGCAATTTTGCAGCCAATGACCCCTACCCCGCTTTTGATGAAGCGGCAGGCAAGATTGCCAAGCGCCTTAGCCGCCATAAAAAGCGCCTTCTGGACATGCATCATCATAACGACAAACAGGCAGCCTTTGATGCGCTTGTAGCACGCAAATATGTTTTAAATCCTGAAACCGAAGATGCAGGTAACCCAACGGAATCACACACTCCGCTGATTGTTGCCGAAACCACAACCACCATTGAACATCTGACGGTGAGCGAAGCAGTGATGAAGCTGGATCTGGCGGATGTTCCTGCATTACTGTTTCACAACCGCGCGCATGGTAACCTTAATATGGTTTACAAGCGTGCCGATGGCCATATTGGCTGGGTAGATTCAACCAACGCTGCAAAAAAATAATTGAGGGACAAGCCCCATGTTAGCACAAAAACCTATTGAAAGAGCATCGATGACCAAGCGCACGACCACCGGCACAACGCCCGGCACCCTTATTGGTGAGAACCATATTTTATTCGACCTTACGGTTGATAATAAGATCCAAGGGTTGCGCGAATTGGCAAAGCTTGCAGCGCCCGTCACCGGCCTTTCTGAACATGTGATTTTTGATGTGCTGTTTGCGCGTGAGAAACTTGGTACTACGGGCGTGGGTCATGGCATTGCGATCCCCCATGGCAAGATTGAAAACACCGATAAAGTATATGGTTTTTTTGCCCGTCTATCGCAGCCGATTGATTTTGAAGCGATTGATGAAAAGCCGGTTGATTTATTGTTCATGCTGCTGGCCCCGCATGATGCAGGCGCAGATCATCTAAAGGCACTTGCAAAAGTCAGCCGCATGTTCCGCCAAAAAGAATTCTGTGAAAAATTACGTGCAGCAAAAGACAATAAGGCGCTCTATGCTTTGCTCTCGGAAGGCGAAGAAGATGTGGAAGCCCCCCTTTAATACCAAACAAATCGATCTGCAAAAACTCACTACGCAAGGCTTGAAATACGCCAAGATGCCGGTTGTGTGGCTGATTGTTGTTGGCATTATTGCTTATGTTGCGCTGCATGCAGCAGAATGGGGAAGAAAATCCGACCTTCTTAACATCATTCATAGTGGTGGTGCGGGCATGATATGCCTTAGCCATGAAGCCAGTATTTTTGAGCGCGGCGGCATGTCCAAATCCTACGCGACCACAAAAACTTATATCCGCTTTGACCGTGAAACTTTCATCAGAGATTATTTAAAGCGTGATGCAAAATCCATGGCGTTCCTTGCGGTTGCTGTTGATTTCAACAATCAGGTCTATTGGTCAGAAATGACTGAAAAAGAAAATCTGCTGCTTGCCAAGCAATTCAAGATCGAACTTGGAACCTGTATTGCCGCGCCTGATACGCATTTTGTGCTGCCGGGTGCCGCCAAGGTTACGAACCGATAATTATTAGTGCTATTCGATAATTTCAACATAATGCGTCATTGCGAGGGGCTTTAGCCCCGAAGCAATCTATTTTTATTTCTTATATCGAAGGTGGATTGCCACGTCGGCCTAAAGGCCTCCTCGCAATGACGCGGCAATCATGTGGGATATATTCAGAAAAGCTATAGCTGCGTTTTTTAATGAACGCTAAGCGGTTCCATTTCGTGCTGGCGCACGGTCGCAAAGGCCAGATCACGGGTGTTAATCACAGTAAGCGGTGTGCCATCAGCAGCATGGACCGCATGCAGTTTCTGACCTTCAATATCAACCGTTTTGACATAAGCCATATCTTCAAGACCAAAACTGTTGAAGTTCTGGCTCGAGATTGATTTTTTTAAATCACCCGTCTTGTCGATTATCTTGTTTGGCAGATCACGACTCATGAACACCTCTTGGTTTGAAGCGTTATTCTATGCCCAGAGAAGATAACGAATGATTAAAACGCTTTTCAGTAATCTTAAGAGAAGATTAACGCCTGAAATACCGCAAGATGCGTTATGTATTATCCTGCGAGTTGATATGAATGCTGTTATTGCCAGCAACCTTGCCCTTGGTAATCGGGATGGTTTGTACCTTTGGTTCCACCACCGGGCGGCGCAGATCGATATTCAACAGGCCATTATCAAGACTTGCTGCGCCCACTTCGATTCCTTCAGCCAGCACAAAGATTCGCTGGAATTGCCGCGCAGCGATTCCGCGGTGAAGATAGATGCGTGGTTCCGCGCGGTCCTCTTCACGTGTACGTCCACGGATCACCAGTTGGCTATCTTCGGTATGCACCGATAAATCATCCATCGCAAAGCCAGCAACCGCCAACGTAATACGCAAGCTTTGCTCACCGGTTTGCTCGATGTTATAGGGTGGATAGCTATCGCTGCCCTTGGTGCAACGCTCAAGGGTGCGCTCAAACTGGTCAAAGCCCAGTAACAATGGGCTGCTAAAGATCGAAAGGCGGGTTGTCATGC
>RGZA01000034.1 GCA_010031785.1 Alphaproteobacteria bacterium | reverse complement strand
CGGCGTGAGCGAGAAAATCGGCGCACGAAAGCCAAGCACCGCTTTTCCTGTAATATCTTCAAACATCTTTTTTGCTGCGCTTAGTTTTGCGCCATATGTCGCGGGGTCTTCCTTCGTTAGCGCAATATGATCATAGGAATGCAAAGCAAGTTCGTGCCCATCAGCGACAATACGGCGCAGCAAGGATGCATGCGTTGCCACTTTTCCAACCGTGAAAAACGTTGCGCAGATTTTTTTCTCTGCACAAAAATCCAGAATACGCTGTGTATTGATCATCCAGCGCCCATCTGCTGCGTAGCGTTCCAGATGATCTTCAAGATCGATGGTAAAGGTGATGGGGGTAAAGGTGATGGGGGTAAACGTAATGGGAGTGCTGGGAGTCATAAAATTTAGTTTATAGATCTTACCGATAATTTCAAACCCAGCGCGTCATTGCGAGCCCCTTTAGGGGCGCGGCAATCCATCTTTCTTGGATTGAGTATGGATTGCTTCGTCAGCCTAAAGGCCTCCTCGCAATGACGCGCTATGTTTGAATTACTATGCGCGCGCACCAAAAATTGCGCTGCCAAGCCGCACTTCGGTAGCGCCACAGGCAATGGCCTGTTCGTAATCGCCCGACATGCCCATGCTGATCGTTTTCAGATGATGCTGCCCCGCCAGTTCCGCCAGCTTTTTAAAATAAGGCTGCGGATCTTTTCCTTCCGGCGGGATGCACATCAGCCCCTGCACTTCTATTGAAACGCCCTGCGCCATCGCAAGAAGCTCTGCCACATCATTCACCGCGCAGCCATTCTTTTGCGGCTCATCGCCAATATTCACTTCAAGTAAACATGGGATAAAGCGTCCGGCCTTCTTCATTGCCCTGGCTAATGCCTCTACAAGACTGGGCCGGTCGAGCGTATCAATCCGGTCAAACAGCCTTACCGCATCATCGGCCTTGTTGCTTTGCAAGTGACCGATTAGATGCAGGCGGATATCGGGGAATTCGCTTTTGAGCGATGTCCATTTTGCTTTGGCCTCCTGCACATAATTCTCACCAAACACCCGCTGACCCGCAGCAAGCGCTTGCCGCAGCCGCGCTTCTTCCACCGTTTTGCTTACTGCAACAAGGGTGACAGGAAGGGCGCGTAAGCGCGTTATATTTTCAACAATCAATGACATGGCTGCGCTGAGGTTCAAAGAATGAGGCGCACTTCGTGCGTGAGCTGTGCTTTGCACATGAGAAACGCTCATGGCCCAAGGCCACCTCATGCGCGAAGCGCAACTCACCTAGGCTCACAAAGCCTTTACCAAAAAAAGAAGGGGCGATCGCAAGACCGCCCCTTCCCAATACTTTAACTCTCTATCCGAGAGCGTTCTATTAGAACGCTACGCGGTTGGAAAGGATAACAACGTGACCTTCGCTGTTGCCAACACCTGCTGGACGTTCTTGCTTAAAGAACGCGGTGTCAACACTGGTGGTCATGCCTTCGAACAAGGAATAACCTGCGCCGATACCCCATACAGAGTAGTTATCAACATAGTTGTCGGTTGCCAGAGCAGGAGCAGCGGTTGCGAAACCGGTTGAACCAGCAACTACACCAAAGTTGTTGTAGCCTTTGCCTTCCAAGTAGCTACCGCCAACAGAGGCTTTGTCAAACTTGTAGGTTGCGCCAACGGACCAAACATTTTGATCGCTGTCTTGACCAGTTGCTGTTGCGAAGCGACCTGCGTCGGTGTAGTTACCACCAACGGTGAAGCCTGCGTAACCCAATTGAGCACCAACATCCCATGACGTGAAGTCACGAACTGCTGAAGTGGTACCGCCAAAGCCACGACCGGTGCCTTCAGCAGTTTGCACTACGAAACCAACAGTTGCGTTTACCTTGTCCATGAAGCCGCCGTTATATTGGCCGCCAATTTTTACGAAGTTTTCGTAAGCAGGACCTGCACCAGCATTGGTAAATGTGGTGGTACCGCCTTGATCGTAATAGTTAGGAGCATAGCTTACGCCCAACTGTACTTTGTGTGCGCCAAGGCCAAGTTTTGGCGTCAGGTAGCTGATCTTGGTTGAGTTTTCATCATCATCCAAGAAGCTTGGGCTGATGGAGAATACATCTTGGTAACGAAGGAATTCGGTGTAGTTGCCATCAACTTGGCCGCCGAAATCATAGGTCATTGGTGCTGCAACTGCGAAGTCAGAAGCGCCATGCTCGTCACCGGCACGTACTTGACCCCATGAACCATTCACATAACCATAAGCTTGGTGAAAGTTCACATTGTTGCTTTGCTGAACGCGGTTGAATTGAGCACCGTTCCAGAGTGTTGCTACTGCGCCATATTCCAAGCCATTGCTGGTCTTGTTCTTGGCTTCAACTTCCAATTGGAATTCGTTTTGGAAATCGTTGGTACGACGGGCTACGCCTGCACCAGCAGATAGATCTTGGCCAGTGAAGCCTGCACGGAAATCGTTGTAACCGCCAACCGTCACTTCCATGTTAGCTTGTGCTGTGCCGCAGAGAGCTGCGCCAGCAAGAGCTGTGGTAGCGAGTAAAAGTTTACGCATGTTTTGTTCCCCCAAAAGGTGGTAGATATTGATAAAGAGACAATAGACGGGATTGAGTGCCCGTCCGATGAGGGACAATGTTGTTCAAAGTCCCTGCCCAAGCAAGTTTAAAATGGTCTCTTTTGAACCTTGCCGGGTGAGTGTGGCACAAACAACACGAAAATTAACCATTAGGGCAACAAAAGAGGGGGTCAGGGGCATGGACTGGGGGGATTAAGGACTAGTTGAACTCGTCTGCCATTGAAAACCCATTATTTATCATAAAACTTGCTTTTATCCTCTTAACGTCTTTAATGACCTTCCTCTAATCCCTAGCCTCTAGCCCCTAGTCTCTTATATGCGCTATTCCTTTATATTACTAGCTCTTGCCCTCTCTATAAGCGCCTGCAGCGGCGTTGACCGCGAAGATAAGTATAATACGGACAGGAACCGCGCCAGCCGCTATGCCAATGGCAGCGTTGCTTCTGATAAGGGCGGTTATTCTCTCTTAGGTGGCCGCGATGATGAGAAAAAGCCCGGTGCGAGCGGTATTGGCGTCAATGCTTATCTATGGCGCGCTGCGCTCGACACATTATCTTTTATGCCGCTTACCTCGGCGGATCCGTTTGGCGGCACGATTATTACCGACTGGTATTCCCCGCCTTCCGCACCGCAAGAACGCATCAAGCTTAATGTCTTTATCTTATCGCGCGAATTACGCGGGGATGCGGTGCGCGTTTCCGTGTTCCGTCAGCAGCGTGATGCTGCATCAGGCGCATGGGTTGATAGCAACACCAATGTTGCAACCGCTGGCACGATGGAAGATTCCATTCTTACCCGCGCACGCCAGATGCGCGTAAAGCAATTGACTGACGAACAGACACGCTAGGCCGCTTGACACCTGTAACGTAATAGGTTACATTGCGCGTCGCAAGGGGATGAGGTGCTGTCATTCAGTTTAAACACAAAGGTCTAGAAGCATTTTATAAAACCGGCTCGGTGCGCGGCATAAATGCACAGCATGCCAAACGGCTGCGAATGTTGCTTGCACTGCTCAGCACCGCGCACGCTCCAGCGGATATGAATATTGCTGGTGCACGCCTTCATCCTTTAAAAGGTAATCTGAAAGATTACTGGGCTGTAACTGTTTCAGGGAACTGGCGCCTGATCTTTAAATTTAAAAAGGATCATGCAAGCGACATTACATTAATTGATTATCATTGAATGAAAAGGAACAACCCATGACCATGCATAACCCACCCCATCCTGGCGAAATCATTCGCGAGCTATGCCTTGATGCATTAAATCTTAGCGTGACCGATGCTGCCGCAGGCATTGGCGTAACACGTAAGACCCTCTCTGCCATTTTAAATGGTCATGCAGGCGTATCGCCGGAGATGGCCTTGCGTCTATCCAAGGCATTTGGCAGTACGCCTGACCATTGGCTGCGCATGCAAAATGCTTTTGATTTATGGAAATTACGTAGTAAAGCAAAAACATTACGCGTAAAACGCTATATAACAAACGAAACTCACGCTTAACATATTATCTGGTTTTTTTAATCATGCGCTATAATCCACGCGAGACCGAACAGAAATGGCAAGAGCTTTGGAACAGTAAAAAAAGTTTCGAGGCGAAAGAACCCAGCGCAGTCGCGGTTGCGCCAACTGCAGGGCCGGTTGTGCGAAGCACAGAGGCATCGCAACAACAAGGCGCAGAGCAGTCGCGCCAAAAGAAATACTTCGTCCTCTCGATGTTTCCTTATCCATCCGGGCGCATCCATATGGGCCATGTGCGCAATTACACGCTTGGTGATGTCGTTGCGCGCCTTCGCCGTGCGCAGGGCTTTAATGTGCTGCATCCGATGGGCTGGGATGCCTTTGGTCTACCCGCAGAGAACGCAGCGCGTGAACGCGGCATCTCGCCCAAACAATGGACCTATGACAACATCGCAACGATGCGCGGTGAGCTTAAGCGTATTGGCCTATCGATTGACTGGAGCCGCGAACTCGCAACGTGCGATACCACCTATTACAAGCATCAGCAAAAACTGTTTCTGGATTTTTATAAAAAGGGCCTTGCCTATCGCCGCAAATCCTTTGTGAATTGGGACCCGATTGATGAAACGGTGCTGGCGAATGAACAGGTGATTGATGGCCGCGGCTGGCGCTCTGGCGCTCTGGTTGAAAAGCGCGAACTTTCGCAATGGTTTTTCAAAATCACCGCTTACGCAGATGATTTATTGCAATCGCTGACCAGCCTTGATCGCTGGCCGGAAAAAGTCCGCCTGATGCAGGAAAACTGGATCGGCAAAAGCGAAGGCGCGAAAATCAATTTTAGAATTGTATCTGGTGCAGTCGCGGTTGCGCCTTTAGGCGCAGAGCAGTCGCACTCAATTAATGTCTTTACTACCCGCCCCGACACCCTCTTTGGTGCATCCTTCATTGCAATTTCTGCGGGCCATCCAATGGCCAAGGAACGTGCTAAATCCAACCCAGCGCTTGATGCATTTATTATTGAATGCAACAAGATCGGCAACACCGCCGCTGCCATTGAAACTGCTGAGAAGCAGGGCTTTGATACAGGCCTAACCGTTGCCCATCCCTTCATCGCTGGCAAAACATTGCCGGTCTATGTTGCGAATTTTGTATTGATGGATTACGGCACCGGCGCAATTTTCGGTTGCCCTGCGCATGATCAGCGCGATTATGAATTCGCGACAAAATATGGATTAGAAATTATACAGGTCGTTCAGGAACGGAACGAAGCGACGAAGGAGCGAAGCGACGATACTCTTTCGGCCCTGCGGCCCTGCGGCCCTTCGCCCCTTCCCTACACCGGCGATGGCATGCTCATTAATTCCGAATTCCTCAACGGGCTTGATGTTACAGCCGCCAAGAAAACTGCGATTGAAAAACTGAAAGCCATGGGTATTGGGCAAGGCGTGACGCAATTCCGTCTGCGCGACTGGGGCGTATCACGCCAGCGTTACTGGGGCTGCCCGATCCCCATCATTCACTGCACGGCATGCGGCGTGGTACCGGTGCCAGAAAGCCAATTGCCAATTGTGTTACCAGAGGATGCCGACTTTACCAAGGGCGGCAATCCGCTTGATCACCATCCCACATGGAAACATGTCAATTGCCCAAGCTGCAATGCGCCCGCCATGCGCGAAACCGATACCTGCGATACCTTTGTGGATAGCAGCTGGTACTATGCGCGCTTTTGCTCGCCGCACAATGCGGATGAACCCGTAACCAAATCGGCAACTGATTACTGGTTGCCGGTTGATCAATATGTGGGCGGTGTTGAGCATGCGATTTTGCATTTGCTCTATTCGCGTTTCTTTACGCGCGCAATGAACGAAACTGGCCATGTTAGTTTGAAAGAACCGTTTGCAGGCCTGTTCACTCAAGGCATGATTTGTCATGAATCCTATAAGGATGAACATGGAAAATGGCTCTATCCCGAAGAAATGCAAAAGCAGCCCGATGGCACTGCCATCAACGTCAAAACAGGCAAGCCTGTGACCGTGGGCCGCGTTGAAGTCATGAGCAAATCCAAGAAAAATGTCGTTGATCCGGGCCGCATCATTGATGCTTATGGCGCTGATACAGCTCGGCTTTTCATGCTATCCGACAGCCCGCCCGAGCGCGATCTGGAATGGACGGAGTCCGGCGTGGATGGCGCATGGCGCTATGTGCAACGTTTGTGGCGTTTGGTCGATGAAGAACCTTTTGCATCATTACTAAGCACCACCCCATCCGTACATCCCGGCGAAGGCCGGGATCCAGCAATCCGCAAAGTTATCCATAAAACCATCGCCGAAGTCACCGATCATCTGCAACGCTTTGCATTTAATTCTGCCGTTGCAGCAGTGCGCAAGCTGACAAATACATTGGAAGAATACGCCGCAGATAAAAATGCAAATGGCGCCACCTTCCGCGAAGGCATCGAAGCGATCACGCGTCTTATCTCCCCCATGTTGCCGCATATTGCATCCGAGATGTGGGAGAAACTGGGCCATCAAACCATGCTGGTTGATGAAGCCTGGCCCATTGCTGATCCTGCCTTGCTGATTGATAATGTCGTCACCATTGCAGTGCAGGTAAATGGCAAACTGCGTGCCACCATTGAATTGCCGCGCGATTGCGCCAAGGATCAGGCCGAAAAAATCGCGCTGTCGCAAGAGGCCGTACAACGCGCCCTGAACGGCGCTACACCAAAAAAAGTGATCATTGTTCCAAACAAGATTGTGAATGTGGTGGCCTAGCTAGATACGTCATCCCGGGCTTGACCCGGGATCCAGCCCCCCGCTTTCGCGGGGACAAGCTTTTACATGTGCGTCAGCACGCACATATTATTATTTAGATGATCTGGATCCCGCATAACCGCTGAAGCGGTTTGCGGGATGACGTCTTGTTTGTTATTATAGAAAAAAGAAATCATCAGGGGAAACCATTATGAAAAGACTTCTTCTTACCGCTGCGTTTTTTCTCTTCACGCAAAACGCCCACGCCCTTCCCGGATTTTTTATTGGCAAGGATGACACCGCTATCATAAGCGCGGAAAGCAAGATCATCATCGCAACCGCCAATAACCACACGGTTATGACGATCATGCCAAGCATCACCACAACCGCGCAGCAGGATTTTTCCTTGCTGATCCCCGTGCCCGCAACGCTTACCCGCGAGAATATTACACAAGGCAGTGCCGCCGCTTTTGATGCGCTTGATGCAGCGTCAGCCACGCACCTGATCGAGAAAAGCGATCGTGATCCCTGTACCGGCGTAAACACCGCGCCAGAAAAAGACCTCACCTTTACTGCGCCCACCAAAACCATTGATGCCCGCTATGACATTACGTTGCTGTCAATTGAACAAGCAACAGCCCTGCCCGCATGGCTCACGCAACAAGGCTACACACTGCCTGAAGGTGCAGAAAAAATTATCGCGCCTTATGCAAAGAAAAATATGGGCTTTATCGTTGCAACCATTCGCCGCGATAACGCCAATGTCGGTTTTCTGCCGCCCCTGCAACTGAGCTATGATGCGCCAATGATTGCACTGCCCCTGCAACTCAGCGCCATCAATGCGCCAGCCATTACCACCCCATCGCTTAAATCCATGGTCAATAAAAATCCCGGTGAGCAAAAAGCCGACATCTTTAATGATGGCACGCAGGCACTCACGCTTTATGTCGTCACGCAACAAGGCCACCCGGCATTCAGCACCGTGCGCAGCACGGCGGTCAATAATCCGCGCGCGCAAACAACGCTGCCTGCATCTGTAAAAAATGATTTCAGCGCCATCGCGCAGCGCATTTTAAACATGCGCGCAAAAGCGGAAAGCAACACCGCACTCATTGAATATGCAGGTGCAGCGGAACTTTCGGATGCTGTGTTGAAATCAATTGGTGCGTCATGGAGTAACTCGGGGCCCGATATGAAAGCAGAACAACAACGTGCAGCGCCAATGCTTCCCATGCTGCGCGAAGGATTGCAGCAACGTCAGGCAATCGTTGGTAATGCCATGCGCGCAGCTGTTGCCGCAGGCAAGCCGTTTTTAACGCGGCTTTATCTGCGCTACAGCGCATCGTCATTACCACAGGATTTAAGTTTACGTGAAACAAGCAACCGCCAACCGGTTGAAACGCGCTACACTATTCATGCGCCATGGCTTGCCGATCCTGATCCAAAAAACAGCTGCGAAGAAATGCCGCTTTATCAAAAGAGCGTTGCAGTGCGCGATGCGCATGCACTTGAAACCCTGTCGCGCCTTACGGGTCAGAAATAGCCCATCAATTTCTCATGCTGTAATTGTCTTCGCGCATAAAGATTTTTTTATATCTTCGTTAAGATCGCGCCATCGCAAATCATGGCAAAAAACAACACTCTCAGGATTCCAGTTGCTTAGTTGGTTAACGCGTTTTTGTTAACCAATTAAGCATGCATGAAAGTAAAGTTGTTCAATAATCACCGTAGTAAAAATGATAAAACACATTTGAATAAAAATTTATATTTCATTAAAAGAATTAGAACGAATACGTAACGGGTACAAAAAGGGTCAAATCAGATGCGTCAATTTATTGTTTCAGTAATTTTCTCACTGTTGTTGGTATGTGGCGTTGCACATGCAGATCAGTGTGCGCTTGATAAATCCGTTGGCACCTATGCACAATGTCCAACGCTTGATAGCAACAATGCACTGCTTGCAACCTATAATGGTTTGCGCTTGGAACCCGATGTAACACAAAGCACCACCCCGGTTTATGTACACAACACCTGCCGCTATATCGACGCTGCTGGCATCACTGATCCGATCTTCATCCCAACCAAGACTGCAGAAGAATGGAATGCGTTCCTTGCCTACCCTGGTAAAGTAAATGTTGTAAATTGTTGTACACCGCGCGCGCTGGCTGCTTCAGATGTAAAAGCACCAACCCAAGCCTGCGCAGCGGGTTCTTGGCATCTTGATGGTCTTGTAAATAGCAATGACCGCACAAAGCTGATCGCAACGACCAACGCAGCTTCAACCTTTGTTTCTGTATCCAATGCGAATATTTCCCTTCCACTCTCGCTGCCAATTGCGCGCGATGATAATCAGACCATTGCTCCACTCATTGGTGATGTAGCTGGCACCTATACCGCGCGCTGGTCATGCGGCGGCTTAACCGCTTATACCGATTTCCACATGGTATGCGCAGAAACGCAATGGAAGGCTGAAGGCAACACGGTTGTTGTAGACGCACGATCCGTTGCAGCAACCTGTACCCCTGGTCTTGTAGACAGCTTCACCCAAGCATGCGCTGATCCTGATCAGGAAGGCATCGTGACCATGAACCGCGTTCGCGTGTGCGATGGCTCGAACGATGGGGCTGGCGTTGTGAACACTGTACAGATCAGCAACAGCTGCGTATGCACCCCAACCAAAGATCTTGGCAATGTGACCAAAGAATGCCCAACTGGCCAAACAGGTAGCATCGTTGTACGCCAAGTTCGCACCTGTATCGATAGCAGCGTAAGAGCGACCTATGGCCGTATCCCTGTTGGCGAAGCAGCTTCCGTCAAGCAAAGCACTCCTGCTGCAAGCGCCGCAGCTGCAAATACCTGTACCTGCAGCGTTGCGGAAACCCCTGTATCCAACACCTGTGTAACACCGCCAACTTGCACACCAACCGATGTAACAACGAGCAGAGCTTGCCCGGCTGGTAAAACCGGATCGGTGATCGTGCGCACACAACATATCTGTGATGGTTCGAACAATGGCGCAGGTCGCGATGTTGTAACCGAAGATAGCAGCCAATGCCGCCCAGCTAACTGTGGTTGCTGTGTACCTTCGGATGTAACGACGACACAAGCCTGCCCAGCCGGTCAGGGTGGCCAGATCCTTGTTCGCACCACCCGCGTATGCAATGGCGCAAACGGTGGCCATGGCACCGTGACCACCACGCAAACCAACCAGTGCATCCCAGTCGTTATCTGCACACCAAGCTCAAGCTCGGTGAACAGCGCATGCCCTGCGGGTAAAACCGGTCTTATCACCACCACGACAACCCGTGTTTGCGATGGCAGCAATAATGGTGCAGGTCGTGATACGGTTACCAGCACCAATACCTGCGTGAATATCTGCATTGCAGGTTCAAGCTCGGTGAACAGCGCGTGCCCAGCTGGTCAGACCGGCCAGATCGTTACCACCACTGCCCACATTTGTGATGGTAGCAATAATGGTGGCGGACGTGATGTTGTAACCACCACCAATCAATGCACCGTCATCCAGACCTGCACCCCATCCCAACTGGTAACATGCAGCGCATGCCCAGCCGGTCAACGCGGTCTTGTGACCACAACCCGCTCACACATCTGTGATGGCAGCAATAATGGTGCAGGTCGTGATACGATTTCCACCACCAACACCTGCCGCCCATGTGCAAGCGCGAGTTCGAGCTCAAGCTCAAGTTCCAGCTCCTCAGGTTCGAGTGGATGGGGTGGTTCAATCTCCAGCTCTGCAAGTGCGAATGCAAGCGCCAGTGCAAGCGCAGGCTGTCCAACGCATTAATCCGATAACAACGATCTAATCATCAAAACCCGGCATGAATGTGCCGGGTTTTTTTATTCTCCATCACGTCATCCCGGAAGCCACGAAAGTGGCTATCCGGGATCTAGCATTAAAAAAGAGAAGTCTGGATCCCGCATAAATGCTGCGCATTTTGCGGAATGACATGGCTTTTTTCTATGTTTCCCCAGTGACACATCTTTTCAATAACGCTATAGCTAGAGCATGCGCTTTTTCCTTCTTTTGCTCTTTCCACTGATGCTCGCTTCCTGCTACCGCCCGATCTATGGCGGCAAGGATATGGATATGCAAGCAACGCAGCAGGAGACGCGCCTTAACCGCACGGCGATTGCCGCGATTGCGAATGAACAAGGCCAGATCCTGCGCAATTTCCTGATTGACCGCATGTATGGCCAAGGTCGTCCGGAGAAAACCGATGCCACGCTTTCAATCACCATCAGCCAGGCAGAAGAAGATTTAGGTTTGCAACGCGATGCCACCACCTTGCGCCGCAAGGTGACCTATACCGCCGCTTATACCTTGACGGATAACGCAACCCACAAACTACTTTATACTGGCACCAGCCGCACGCTTGTCAGCTATGATAAAATCAATGCGCAATATGGCGCGATGGTGTCGCGTGAAAGTGCGGGTAAACGCGCCATGCGCGATCTCTCGGACCTGATCATTACGCAGCTTCTGGTCTATTACGGTAAGAAGGATAATGAACCCGCACTATGAAGCTCACAGCCAATAAATCCGCTGCGTTTGTTGAAAAACCCGATAGCAGCTTGCGCGTGTTTCTGCTCTATGGGCCGGATGCGGGATTGGTACGCGAACGCGCGCAAAAACTATGTTTAAAATTTGTACCCGATATTCACGATCCTTTTTCAGTGTCGGAATTATCAGGAAACTCGCTCGAAGAAAATGCATCGCGCCTGCATGATGAAATGTCATCGATTTCGATGATGGGCGGGCGGCGCCTTGTGCGCCTGCGCGATGCGGGCGATGGCAGCGCGTTTGGCGCGATTGATCATCTGCTTTCCAATTTGCCAGGCGGTGACAGCATTGCCGTATTGGAAGCGGGTGAGCTTGATAAACGCTCCAAACTGCGCAACCGCATTGAGGATGACGCCAAGGCCATGGCCATTCCCTGCTATGCCGAGGAAGGCGCAGCGCTCACCGATACGATTGCCGCGATGATCAAGGCCGAAGGGTTTCAGATTGACCGCGATGCACTCGCAGCGCTCTCGGCAACCCTGCCGCCCGATCGCAGCGGTATTCGCATGGAAGTGGATAAGCTGATTACCTATGCCATGGCTCCCGCCCGAGCGATTGTTCCATCGTCAGATGGAACAGAGCGAATGGCGTCACAACAAGTACCTGAAAAGCGTATTACCACCGATCATGTTGCTGCCTGCATCACCGATGCAGCAGGCGAGGAAGTGGATGATGCCGTATGGGCCGCAGCGAGTGGCGATATGGTCAAGCTTGATGCGATGCTGGCTAAACTAAATGCCGAAGGCGTGCAACCGATCCAGTTCTTGCGTGCCGCAACGCGGCATCTCACGCGCATCTATGAAGGGCTTGGCAAAATGCAGGAGGAAGGCCTTGGCGCAATGGAGACGGTCAAATCCATGCGCCCACCGATCTTCTTCAAGCGTGAAGCACAGATGCAAAAACAACTGCGCTCATGGACACTTGGCAAAGTTATGGATGCGATGTGCGCGCTTTTAGAAGCCGAGATGAAATGCAAAACTTCCGGCATGCCCGCCGAACGCCTAGGTGAGCGCGCGCTCTATAACGTCGCGCGGTTGGGGAAATGATAAACCAGATAACCGATTCATTTTATTGGCTTTTTTACATGAAATTATTTTAACCAGTTATTCACTTGAAATTAACCGATCCACACGTAATGTTACTGCTAGAGACTAGAGTTGATCGCTCCATAGTGATCCATCCTTAGGGACTGGTCTCTCCAGATTTATTTTCATGGCCAGCGTTGAATTTTGCAATCAACGCTGGCTTTTATTTTTTCCCAAACAGCCTTACATTGAACATCGTGCCATTTCTCTGGCTGATAGCCGTTGCCATAACGATTTGCCATATACATCACAATATCAGCCACCTGCAAAAAACGACTGTGGTGTGAATGTGTGAAATAGATAGTATCTTTAAGCCGTCCTAATGGACGACCAAAATGCATCGGCGTTTTGCCGCTATGTTTGAATTGCGAGAAGTCCAGAATTGATTTCGTTATTTCATCCTTCTCATAATCCCCAAACACAATCCCGATATCATCCTTACTTTCAAGATAATCGCAAAAGCGTTCTAAAATAAGCATAAGCCCAAGATTATATTCTGGCTGGGGATAGGTATATTTTGCACGATGCGCTGTAACATCGATGCAAACAGCACGGATAGGCAATGCATTATCAACGATAAACGTACCAATATCTTCAAACAATTTCACACGATCTTCAAGTTTACGTTTACGAAAATGACCAATGCCGTTGAATATATGCTGTCCATGGAATTCCGTCTCCGTGCTCAGCACACTTGTTCCAAAGAAATTATACTGGATTTGCATCAACGTGTTCTCAAGCGCACTCATTCGGTCATCCCGAACAAGAATACCGCCGATCAAGAAGAACGGATTACTTTCAGCAAACTTGGTTTCGTCAAAGTAAATCAGATGCAAGGAACCCTCTTGCGTAGGATTTATCGATTACGTATTCATACTATCAAAGAAATCATGGTTGCTCTTACTCGTCTTGAGCTTATCAACCAGGAATTCAATGGAATCCGAAACACCCATCGGCATAAGGATACGGCGCAGTACCCACATTTTGGTGAGCGTGGCTTTATCAACCAGCAATTCTTCCTTACGTGTACCCGATTTCGAAATATCAATTGATGGGAAGGTACGCTTATCGGCAAGCTTGCGATCCAGCACGATTTCGCTGTTACCCGTGCCTTTGAATTCTTCAAAGATCACTTCATCCATGCGGCTGCCGGTATCGATCAGCGCGGTTGAAATAATGGTCAGCGAGCCGCCTTCTTCGATGTTACGTGCAGCGCCAAAGAAACGTTTTGGACGTTGCAATGCATTGGCATCCACACCGCCGGTAAGCACCTTACCCGATGATGGAACAACCGTGTTATAGGCACGCGCAAGGCGCGTAATGCTATCCAGCAAAATCACCACATCGCGCTTTGCTTCAACCAAACGCTTGGCTTTTTCCAGCACCATTTCAGTCACCTGAACATGGCGTGATGCGGGCTCATCGAACGTGGATGAAATCACTTCACCTTTTACGCTGCGCGACATATCGGTGACTTCTTCAGGGCGTTCATCGATCAACAAGACGATCAGATAAACTTCCTTATGGTTCGCTGTAATCGCATGCGCGATATTTTGCATCATCACCGTTTTACCGGTGCGGGGCGGCGCAACAATCAGTGCGCGCTGGCCTTTGCCAAGCGGTGAAACCAGATCGATAATGCGCGTGGTTAAATCCTTGGCCTTGAAATCAATCACTTCGAGATTGAGTTTCTTCATCGGGTACAGCGGCGTCAAATTATCAAAATTAATGCGGTGACGGATCTTGTCCGGATCATCGAAATTGATCGAATTCACCTTTAAAAGTGCAAAATAACGCTCGCCATCTTTGGGGGAACGAATTTGTCCTTCGACCGTATCGCCGGTGCGCAAACCAAATTTGCGAACCTGACTTGGCGAAACATAAATATCATCCGGGCCCGGCAGGTAATTGGATTCAGGGGAGCGCAAAAAGCCAAAGCCATCTTGCAATACTTCTAAAACGCCATCGCCAGCAATCGGCACATCTTTTTCAGCAAGCGATTTCAAAATCGCAAACATCATATCCTGCTTACGCAAGGTTCCGGCATTTTCAATTTGTAATTCTTCCGCGATCTTTAAAAGCTCGGATGCGTTTTTGACCTTGAGCTCTTTCAAGTTCATCGGCTTTTCGCCGCCCTCTTGATTTGAAAAATGATCGATCACGAATGGTTCAGATACAGGCGCTACAGGCGCAACAGCAATTTCGGGTTCGGGTTCTGCAACCGGTGCAGGTTTCTCCGCGAGCTTAACCGTGAGGCGCTCTTTTTTTTCTTTAACGGGGGGTTTTTCTGTGGGTGTATCGGTCATGTCGGTCACTTAGTATTGTTAGGGGGGATTAGAGGAGGAAAAGGTGCACAACCAAGATTTATGTTTAAAAGCCACCCTGCTTAAAACAGGAGACGAGAAACAAAGATGTTTTGATGTGCTAAACGCTAAAATTGCGTATTTTTTGAGAGTTAGAGCCCACATTAGTAAGGAGGGGGTGGACCCCAAAAACAACCAAACGCTTTAAAACTATAGCAAGAATAGATAAACAGCTGGTTAAGAGTCAAGGGAAATTAAGGCCTGAGGCCCAAGGTTTTAGGTATTAGACATCTATGTTTTATGTCGGGGCTTTTTTGTCGGGCCTTGGGCCTCACTCCTCGGGCCTAAAACGGCTTAAGGACCACCAAAAACACAATGCCAATCATCAATAGCGTAGGCACTTCATTCATAATACGCCAGAAACGCGCGCTGCGTTTATTCTCATCATTGGCAAAACGCCGCACCGATGCGGCAAAAAACCCATGCGCGCCGCTTAATAGCACGACCAGCGCGATTTTGCTCATCAGCCAACCGGTTTGCATATAAACGGGCTGCAGCGCAACCAGCGCGATACCAAACACATAGGTTGCAATCATCGCCGGGTTGATGATGAATTTGAGCAAGCGTCGTTCCATCATCTTAAGGGTGCGCGAAAGTTCCGAGCCCACTTGCGCATCCACATGATAAACAAACAAGCGCGGCAGATAGAGCATCCCCGCCATCCATGCGATCACCGCGATGATGTGAAGTGCTTTGAGCGGCAGATAAAATTCTAGCATGCGTTGCTCTCCCTTAATTTCGCGCGCATTGCGTAAATTGATTGGGGCAGATTTTCTTGCACGCTCCTTCTGCGCCATGCACCAGTGCCGCCAAGCCATCAATGAACATGGGGTGCGTTGCAACCGCTGGCACGCGCGCAAAAACCGGTACACCTTTTTCTTTAGCCAGCGCGCGATATTGCTGTTCGATTTCATAGAGCGTTTCGGAATGCTCGCTCACAAATGCGATTGGCACAATCACGAGTGGAATGTTTTCTGCACCCGCTTTTTCAATTTCAGCATCCGTGTAAGGTTCGATCCATTTCAGTGGCCCAACGCGGCTTTGATAGGTGTTTTTCCAATCTAGGTTTTCGATGTTAAGCGCCGCTACGACTGCTTTTGTAGTTGCTTGCACCTGCCATTGATAGGGGTCACCCGCCAGAATGGTTTTTTCCGGCAACCCATGGGCAGAAAATAAAATACGCGGATGTTTTCCGCTTTCCATTTTCACTTTTTCGTAAATCGGTTTGATGAGATCAGCATAGGCGCGCACCAATCCATCCTGCGTTGGATAGCAGCAAACTTTGCGCACATCATCATGCGGGAAGTATTTTTCAAAATCCTGAAATGATGAGCGGGTTGTCGTTGTTGAAAATTGCGGATAGAGCGGCAGGTAAATAACTTTATCCGGCGCATATTCTTTCACCTGCCCAGCAACGTCTTTGGCAAAGGGATGCCAGTAGCGCATCGCGGTGAATACCTTAAACCCATCGCCGAGTTTTTTTTCCAGCGCTTCAGCTTGCGCCAACGTATTGGGCAACAATGGCGACCCACCGCCAATTTGCGCATAAATATGTTTGGCCTCTTTCTCGCGGCTACTGGAAATCAGCCAGGCCAATGGATAACGGATCAGCGCGGGAACGCTTAAAATAGCCTTATCCTTGAATAAATTGAACAAAAACGGCTTTACGTTCTCCAGCTTGTCGGGCCCACCAAGATTGAAAAGAATGACTGCAGTTTTCATGATTGGGCTTTGGACTCTGAATGTTGAACATAGGCGATCATCCGATCAATCGCTAGCGTGGTGTGTGTTGCGACAATTGTTACATCAGGATGATCGTTCTTGAATATTCTGAATATCTGATCTGCAAAAGCCTGCCCGATTTCTTCCACGCCTTCAAAATCCAGATATACTTCTGTGAAATCTTCAAACCGGGCAAGAATACTTTTTGCTTGTGAGCGCGACACCAGTTTCTCTCCCGGATATTGTGCTAGTTTTATCGGCACATGCGTTTTATGGAATGATATAAGATTACCGCCTTGGTATTTTTCAAAAACACTACGGGTGGTTCTGTCCGTAGTCATATCTATTTCCATAGTAATAGCAGTGCCTTTCCTGAATTTTGCGACATCATGTGTTTCGAATAGCCAATCATCCGCATCATAACGTGTCCTGATATAATCAAGATGGCCTGAACCAATATGAAAGGTATCAAGCATCCGGGATGTAAAAAAAATGCCAACCCCTGAATGGTTTTTTGTATCCGATGTCAGTTTCCCTTTTGTGAGTTCAAGCAAGGCCATACGGGCATCGGCCAGTCTAAAATCATTTTTTATTTTCTCGAAAATGCCAACGCCATGATCCATCACGCGCATTTTAATTCTATTATGAAATTGTTCATAGGTGATAACCGCATCATCGCTTACCGAATGATCAATAGCATTATTTAACATTTCGGTGAAACAATACTGACATATATCCACTATATTTTTCTTCACATCCTTCATTAAAGGCAGAACACGTTCCCGCCATACCGCATCTTCAGAACCAGTCCCGTAAGTGCCTTTGAGGTTGATAGAAAAAACCTTGTCTACAATCGATTTTAATTTATAACGCCGCGCCCTTGTATTACCTTTTGCTTGAAGTAATCCTTGTTTTACTAAGCGCTGCAAATACCCTGAAGCAGCTGCCCTTGAAATTCCAAACGTGGCTATAATTTTACTCCCGATATCGGCAGAATGATTTTCGATATGGGACAAAATATATTCTCTTATCTCTTTGTTTTCCCTAGTATTTTTTTTCATTGCAAAGCTTATTCACAATATTGTAAAGGATAAGTCTATTGATTGTAAAGGCTATCTTATATCTTTGTCAAGGCTTACCGATAGCACTGCACGAATTCAACTAAGGCTGCGACATTCTCTGGCGGCACTTGCGGCGTCAGCCCATGGCCAAGATTAAAAATGAACGGGCGCTGCATGTCCTGCATGGCGCTGAGCACATTAAGCATCGCATTCATGCACGTATCCCCGTCAGGGTCGGAGGTGTCGATGCTTGCGCGCTGCGACGTCCCCATACCCGCGGCCCGCTGCTGC
>RGZA01000033.1 GCA_010031785.1 Alphaproteobacteria bacterium | reverse complement strand
AAAAGATCATGAACAGGTTCTTACATAGCAATCGAAATAAATTTTCAACAAAACTAGATCAAATTGTATTAAATAAGAAATTTTTAATACTTAGAGTGTTTACTAGTTATATTAATAATTTAGGCGGAATTTTGAATCACCCCTGAATCATTTGGAAAAAAAGCAATAATCGCATCATGAACGCAACGATTGAGCAAAAATTGCCAGAGATTTTCAATCTCGCCCGTGAGCGTTCCGAGCCAAGCCGCGTCAAATTGGCGGGCATTTTGGCAGACATTTTTCTTTGCGATGATACCTTAAGTGACCGCGAGCAAATTCTGGTCAATGAAGTGATTGATGAGCTGCTTGGCAATACAACGCCGCAAGTCAAGCAAATGCTCTCTGAACGTCTTTCCTTCTCTGCGAATGTACCGCACCGCGTATTGCTGAACCTTGCATGCGATAGCCATGCTGAGGTTGCCAAACCTATTCTTGTCAATAGCGCACGCCTTAAAGACGAAGATCTTATTTTTGTGATTGAAGCACGCGGCGTTGATCACACCCTTTCGATTAGCGAACGCATTACCATCAGTGAAGCCGTTGTTGATGCGATGATCGCAACTGGTGATGTTGATATCATGGCTGCGGTTGCAACCAATCTTGGCGCACATGTGTCCACGCGCGCCATGCATGTGATGATTGAAGCCGCACGCTTTAGCAAAAAACTTCACGAGCCACTGACTAATCGCCCTGAACTGACCGCTGATATGAGCCAACAGCTTTACTGGTGGGTTGGCGCTGAATTCCGCCGCGCGATTGTTCGCCGTTTTGGTATTTCTGCAGGACAAATTGATCAGGCGCTGGAAAATTCAATCAATGATTTACTGTCAAGCATGGAGCATGATCGTCATGACGATCTGGCAATGCAAAAAGTTGCCGAATGGTTTGACGAACGCAATGCTGTTAACCCCCGCACGATTATTCAGGCACTGCGCATGGGCTTTTTCAAGCTGTTCTATGTGATGATGAGCATGAAGACCGGCCTTGATGTATCCCTCATCGACATGATGGTGTCTGAAGATGGCGGCCGCTCTGTTTCCGTCCTCTGCAAAGCGATTGAAGTCGACAAGCCAAGCTTCGTATCCATTTTCCTGTTGAGCCGTGGTGCACGCCCTGGCGAGCAAATTGTCAATCCCAAGGAACTGTCAACGGCGATTGCCGCGTTTGACAAGCTCGATGTCACCATGGCCAAAAACCTGATTGAGACATGGAAGAAAGACCCGAGCTATCTGCTCAACCGCCTTAAGAAGGCTATCCATTAAAAATTATTCCGTAACGTCGACAATGCGCAGGATATTCGTGCTGCCTGGGGTGCCAAAGGGAACACCCGCAGTGATAACCAGCTTGTCACCCGGCTTTGCCAATCCATGCTCCAATGATAATTGGCACGCATGCAATACCATTTCATTGAAGGTTTTCGCATCAAACCCTGGGATAGGATAAACCCCATAGGACAACACGAGACGCCGCGCGGTTTCCACTTTTGATGTAAGGCAGATAATGGGCACCTGTGGCCGCTCGCGCGCAGCGCGCAAGGTCGTGGAGCCTGATGTTGTATAGGTCACAATTGCGACCGCCTCCACCGTTTCTGCAACCTGCCGCGCAGCAGCGGTAATCGCATCCGATGCATTATGCTGCAGGGATGGATGATAGGTCGCAATCTGCGCACGGTAAAAGGCATCATCCTCTACCCTTGAAATAATTCGATCCATCATGGTCACAGCTTCCAGCGGGTAAGCACCGCTCGCCGTTTCGGCAGAAAGCATCACGGCATCTGCGCCATCATACACAGCCGTTGCAACGTCTGAGGTTTCAGCACGCGTTGGCGTTGGCGCGCTGATCATGGATTCCAGCATTTGCGTTGCCACAATCACCGGCTTTCCTGCGCTGCGTGCCTTGGAAATAATGCGCTTTTGAATGCTCGGCACATCTTCAAGTGGCATTTCAACGCCAAGATCGCCACGCGCCACCATAATGGCATCGGATACTTCGACAATTTTTTTAAGATGCTTTACGGCAGATGGTTTTTCAATTTTTGCAATCAGCCCGGCGCGGCCCTTGATAATTGCTTTTGCTTCTTCGACATCTTCGGGGCGCTGCACAAAGGAAAGCGCGATCCAGTCCACGCCCATTTCCAATGCAACTGTAAGGTCTTTATGATCTTTTTCGGTAAGCGCCGACAGTGGTAATATCACGGTTGGAACATTGACCCCTTTGCGATCGGAAAGCGCGGTACCCGCCATAACCAGCGTATCCGCAAAATCAGCGCCCTTGCACGTTACGCGCAGGCGCACCTTGCCATCATCAAGCAGTAGTTCAGCGCCCTCATTAATCGCTGCAAAAATTTCGGGATGCGGCAAGTGCACGCGGGTTTCATCCCCGGCTTGTGGTGACATATCAAGACGGAATGTCTGCCCGGCCTTCAATATAATTTTTGTATTTTTGAATGTTCCCACGCGCAGCTTTGGACCTTGCAAATCCGCAAGGATCGCAATGGGATGTGAGAATTCTTTTTCCAATGCGCGGATCAGGGCATAACGCGCGCGGTGATCCTCATGCGTGCCGTGACTGAAATTGAGCCGGAATACATCAGCGCCCGCATCAAACAGCGCTTTTATTTGTTCGTAAGAAGAGCTGGCAGGGCCAAGCGTTGCTATAATTTTGGTCTGACTTGGGCGACGGGTGCGTTTAACGGGGGACATGGGGTGCCTTGCTTTTGTAAGTGGATGGCGACTCGCAAGAACCTTTTATCACAAAAGATGGTGCTTTTATCACAAAAGAATGGTGCCGGTTGAGAGGATTGAACTCCCGACCTTCGGTTTACAAAACCGCTGCTCTACCGCTGAGCTAAACCGGCATTCATATGCAGATTACGTGGCAGTAGGACTGCCATTTTGCTATCGCATACGATATGAACCATTATTCTTTGTAGTTTGTAGTGGTGATGGCTGGCTTTTGCAATCGCCTAATTTCTTGGATATTGCTTGTTTATTTTGCGCTGATATTATTAACGAATTGGTAAGGACGATTCTAATACTCTAGACAGGAGTTTTCACTACCAACCCCGCGCCGACCTGACCTTTTGGACCCCTTCCCCCTTATCAGGCTTTTACAGGAGCTTTCCCTTGCGCCACGCATATCTTGACACCGTCCTTCTCATCGAACGTCTTCACCGTTATTATCTGGAAGTGGTGAAGATCGATCTCGACCGCCGCAACATTCAGGACATTAACAACGTTCAGGCGCTCATTCTGTTCAATATCGGCGAAGATGAAATGACGGTAGGCGAATTGACCGTGCGCGGTTATTATCTTGGCTCCAACGTTTCCTATAACGTTAAAAAGATGACCGAGAATAATTATATTATTCAGGAAAAATCTCCGCACGATAAGCGCTCGATCCGCGTGAAGCTTTCGGAAAAAGGCCTTGTGCTGCACAAGATGCTGAAAGAACAGTTCGACAGACAAATCGCTTCGCTCAGCCCTACCACGCTTTCTGATACGGATCTTACGCCGCTCAACGACATGCTACGCAAGCTGGAGCGTTTCTGGACATCATTGATGAAGTATTAGATTTTATTTTTTGCGGTTAATAACGCATTAGTCAGCTATATCGTTGATCCGTGTGTGGATTGCTTCGATTTTGGAAGTAAAACCACCTAAAATCCCTTTATTTCCTAAAGAAACCTTAAGCCGCGCGCCTGTACCCTTATGCATGCAATCGTATGAGGGTATCAGAGTGTGATGCGCGGAATTTTTTCAAGATTTTGTAAAAACAACAGCGGGATTACGGCTGTTGAATTTGCGTTTGTTCTTCCAATTATGCTGTTTTTTATTTTTGGCATTCTGGAATTTTCCATGGTGTTCATGGCCGCCAATGTTCTTGAAAACGCCGCCAATACAGGAACGCGGACTGGTAAAACCGGATTTGTTGATAAGGATATTTCGCGCGAACAAACCATTCGTAACACGATTAATCAGCGGCTTGCCGGTTTTCTTGATCCCTCAAAAATTACAATTACCACGCGTGTTTACAAGGCCTTTGGCGATATTGGCAAGGCAGAGCCCTATGTTGATCGCAACACGAACGGCCAATATGACAAGGGCGAAAGCTACACCGATGTTAATGCCAACGGGCAATGGGATAGCGATATGGGTACAACAGGCCTTGGCGTTGCGGGCGAAATTGTCGTCTATGAAATATCTTATCCCTGGCAGGTCATGACGCCCTTTATCAGCCAGATGCTTGCCGATGATGGGCTGATAAATCTTACTTCGCACATTGTGGTGCGCAACGAACCGTATAGTTGATGATGAACAATTTTACTCATTTTCTAAAGGATACACGCGGCGTTGCAGCGATTGAGCTGGCAATTGTACTGCCACTGCTGATGACGTTATTTTTAGGCGTCGTGGAAATTTCCAATTTTGTGCTTGTCAATCAGCGTACTGAAAAAATGGCTTACACGATTTCAGATGTTGTCTCGCAAGGTGAGACGATTACCACGGCAGAGCTTGATAATATTTTGGCGGCTACCAGTGAAATTATGAAGCCCTTCCCTTTTAACACATTGGGCCATGTGATTATCACCGCCGTTCACCGCAATGTGAATGATACACCCAAGGTTGCATGGCAATATGAAGGCGGCGGTACGTTACATGATACGCATAGTCATTTTGGCGGTCCCGGCTTTGGTAGCCCGTTGCCACAGGGCTTTATTCTCAATGAACGGGAGACCGTCATCATCACCGAAATCTATTACAACCATGAAAATTTGGTGACCACTATGTTTAATGGAAGTAATCCACAGCTTTATAAATTTGCGTTTTATAAACCACGCCTTGGAGCGCTCGATGTCATCTCAACACAATAATTTCATACAGCGTTTCTGGGGAGATCAGCGCGGGATTGCAGGGCCGATTATCGCCCTGACCTTCACGGCCATTATTTCATCAGTGGGCGCATCGATTGATTATGCGCGCGCGCAGATGGCGCAGGCAAAATTATCCGATACCCTTGATGCCGCTGCACTTGCAGCCGGGTCTATTGCGAATGCAAAACCTACGGAAGTTGTGTCGGTTGCGCAAAATTATTTCAATGTGAATTTTCCACAAGGCTATATGGATGCAAGTATTGCACCGCTACAATTCATCAATAATGTTCAGGATGCACCGCCGATTATTACCGCCAGCGCTACGATCCCTACGATTTTCATGGGGATCGTTGGTATTGATACGATGACGGTGAGCGCTCATACCGAAATTGCGCGTAATTCTGGGGGGTTAGAGCTCGTTCTTGTCATGGATAATACGGGATCAATGTCTGGGCAAAAACTGACCGAGCTCAAATCATCGGCAACGGATCTTGTAAATATTCTGTTTGGCAGCGCAGCCGCCAAAGATGATTTATGGATTGGCCTTGTGCCTTTTGCACAGACGGTCAATATCGGAAAGACGCATACCAGTTGGCTTGATGGAACCAGCTTTAACTGGGGGCCGACCAGTTGGGGTGGCTGTGTGGATGCGCAAAGTGCCGGTCTTGATCAAACTGATAATCCGCCCACCACAGCAGCGGATAAGCTGCGCGCCTATTACTGGCCCGATGATAACAATAATGACTGGATTGATAATAAGGGAAAATACCGCAGCCTGACCGCAACGCGCGGGCCAAACGCCTATTGCTCGCAAGCTGTGACACCAATGACCAATCAGAAGGCGGCAATACTGTCCGGGATTAATTCGATGGTTGCCAATGGCAATACCCACGTCAATTTGGGCGCGTTGTGGGGCTGGCGCATGTTGTCACCACGCTGGCGTAGCCTGTGGGGCGGTACGATGAATGCGAATAATTTACCCCTCGATTACGGCACAGAGAATATGACCAAGGTTGCGATCATGCTCACCGATGGGCAAAACACGATGGATAATACAACCCGTACTTCTTACTGGTATCTTTCGAACAACAAGCTTGGCACAACGAATGCAACAAAAGCAGTGCAGGAGCTGGATAAACGTACGCTTGCTATATGCAATGCGATGAAGGCCAAAGGCATTGTGGTGTATACGCTGCTGTATGATCTGAATAATGCATCTATTGCTAATCTTTACAGCAATTGCGCAACCAAGCCGGATTATTTTTTTAATTCGCCCAATTCTGAAACGCTGCGCAGCGCGTTTCATACAATCGGGGATTCCTTATCGAACTTGCGGATTAGTAAATAAGCCTAGCGCATATGCATGATGATGCCGGCATTGCGGCCAATGAAATAAGCAACGCAGATAAAGATCGCCGCAAAGGCAATCACAAGGCCCCATTGCCCACTGGTCATTTCCACGCGTTCATGATGTTTGATATTGGCATCAACCGATTGCACAAAATGGCGTAGCGCGGGTTGTGGAGCTGGCATTGGCTTTTTCAAGATCGGTGGCGGTGATACTATAGGTGCTTCACGGCCCAATGTTTCACGACGAGGTGCAGACTTGGCTTGCGTGCGAACCGTTGGCTTTTTAGCTCCCGTACCCGGCGCTGGTTTTTGCGGCAATTGGTAGGCTTGTTTTTCCTCCCGCACACCAAGCTTGTTCAGTGCCTCTTTGCGCTCCACACGCTGGATGTTATTATCGCTATGGCCTTGCAGGAAATCTTTTATGCGCTTTGCATTATTACGATAGGTTTCGGCTTTTTGTTCATCCCAGCTTTCAGCAAATAAATCGGTGAGCTGTGATTGCAAGGTGGCCGAGGCCAGATCTTCCTGAAACAAAAATAGCGGGTGGGCGCCAACGAATTCGCTTTGATGCGTATCGGGGAAGACAACAGCAACGCTGATTGGCACAAAATCCTTGAATGATGGATCGCATTCATCAAGCAGTGCGAGTAATGCTTTTTGCGCCTGCTTGGTGGGATCGATAATTTTATAATATTGCTTGGCGGGCTGGTATTGGCTGACCAAACCGTTGCTTTCCTCCACGACTTCGCCACTTTTAATGGCGATGCCCAAAAGACCCTTGGTGCGGTGAAAGAGCACGATATCAAGCGGACGATCATACAGATCGGTCATGGCTTCGGCATTGAGTTTTGGATTATAAAAAATCGCAATATCGCCAGCAACAGTCTGCAGAGCATTGCGCACAGCCTGGCGCCCACGCAATTGTTCATCGCGGGAAAGAGTTGTTGTCATTGCCTGTGCGCCTGAAGCCATGTCATTATGCTGCTTCTGAAATAATGCCGTCTTTCATTTCAATAACACGGTTTAGCTGGCGGGCCAATTCAAGATTATGCGTTGCCATCAGAATCGCCACGTTTTCGTTAATGCATACATCGCGCAAAACGTTAAAAACCATATCGGAATTGGTGTGGTCCAGATTGCCGGTGGGTTCATCGGCAATGAGCAATTGCGGCTTATTGGCAAGGGCGCGAGCGATGGCTACGCGCTGCTGCTCCCCGCCCGATAGCTCTGCCGGGCGGTGTGTGAGTCGCTTTTCAAGGCCCACTTTTGTTAATAATTCTTTCGAGCGGGCAGCAGCCATATCGGCTGATTTACCAGCAATCATTTGCGGCAGGCTGACATTTTCGAGCGCTGAAAATTCTGGCAGCAAATGATGGAACTGATAGACAAAGCCAATACGCTGTGAGCGCAGCTTTGTGCGCTGATCATCGCTGGTTGCAATCACGGTTTCGTTTCCGATGATCAATTCGCCGCTATCGGCCTTATCAAGCAAGCCGATAATTTGCAGCAAGGTTGATTTTCCAGAGCCCGAAGGCCCCACCAGTGCGACCATTTCCGATGCGTTTAACGTTACATTTGCACCGCGTAATACATCGATGCGATTATCGCCATCACCAAAATGTTTGCGCAATTCTTTTGCGATTAAAACAGGATTACTCATAGCGCCATTATTCATATCTAAGTGCCTCCACCGGGTCGAGACGCGCAGCGCGCCAGGATGGATAGAGCGTGGCAAGGAACGATAGACCAAGCGCCATCAGCACCACTTGCACTACTTCACCGGCATCAAGCTTGGCGGGCAATTGCGAGAGGAAATAGACTTCGGGTGAAAATAAGTCGGTGCCCGTCAGGCTTTGCAGGCCCTGACGGATATGTTCGATATTCATACTGAAGCCAACGCCCAGAAGCACGCCCGCAAGGGTGCCAATCACCCCAATCGATGCGCCGCTGAGGAAGAAAATGCGCATCACTGAACCGCGCGATGCACCCATGGTGCGTAAAATCGCGATATCACGGCCTTTATCCTTCACCAGCATAATCATGCCAGAAATGATGTTAAACGCAGCGACCAGAATAATCAGCGTCAGGATCAGGAACATGACATTGCGTTCAACCTGCAAGGCATTCACAAAACTTGCGTGAATATCTTTCCAGCTCAACAAGCGCAGTGCTTGTGGTGATTTTTCATTGGAGAGTTGAATGACATGATCATAAACATCAGTCATGTTATTGGGGTCTGTTACCATTAATTCCAGCATGGTGATGCCCTGACCAAGGCCAAAAAAATCCTGTGCGGTTGCAAGCGGCATGAACACAAAATTATTATCAAATTCAAACATGCCGACATTATAAACGGCGATGACCGGAAATGCCTGAATGCGGGGTACTGTGCCAAACGCAGTTTGCATGCCACGCGGGCTGACCAGCGTAATTTTACTGCCAACATTTAGATTAAGGCGCTCGGCCATACGCACACCGATTGCCACGCCCTGCCCTTTAAAGTTCTGCAGGCTGCCGCGCTCAATTTTCTTAGAAAGAACAGGCTTTACGCGAATATCATCGGGCTTAATACCGCGCACGACTGCACCCGATGCAGCACTGCTCCCCGATACCAGCACCTGTCCTTCGACAAGCGGCGTTACGCCTTTAACATGCCCGATGGTACGAATGTCATTGGCAAAGGGCTCATACGCATTAATGTTACCGCGCTGCGCATAGATATTGAGATGACCATTGAGCCCAAGCACGCGCGAAAAAAGTTCTGCGCGAAAACCGTTCATCACTGCCATGACGATAATCAGCGTAGCAACGCCAAGCGCAATGCCGAGCAGTGAAAACCAGCTAATGACCGAGATAAAGCCTTCACGGCGGCGCGTGCGCAAATATCGCCAGGCAACGGTTCGCTCGAAGCTAGAGAACATAATTAACTCCAGAATATAATTGATCTGTCATGCCCGCGAAGGCGGGCATCCACGAACTTACTTTTTGTATTTTATACAAAGAATTTTTTATCATTTTTCTTAGTTGTATTCGTGTATTCTTGCAGTTAAGAAAAGTAAACTCGTGGATACCCGCCTTCGCGGGCATGACGAATTTATTTTCCAATTACTTTGTTCAAAGCGTCTTCGATGCTGATTTCAGTTCGTTCGCCGGATTTGCGGTTCTTAAGTTCAACCATGCCCTTATCAAGGCCGCGACCGCCAATAATCTGCCAAGGCAGCCCCACCAGATCGCAATCAGCAAATTTAGTGCCTGCACGCTCATCGCGGTCATCATACAGCACTTCAACGCCTGCTTGTTGCAACATTGTATAAATCTCATCACAGATTTTGGTGGCAGCAGCATCGTTCGCTTTCAGATTAAGCAGGCCAACCTTGTATGGCGCAACCGCTTCAGGCCAGATGATGCCTGCTTCATCATGGCACGCTTCGATAATCGCGCCAACCAGACGCGATACGCCAATACCGTATGATCCCATTTCAAGCGTGATAAGATCGCCATTGGGCCCGGTAACTTTCGCGCCCAACGGCTGCGAATATTTGGTGCCGAAATAGAAAATATGGCCGACCTCAATACCACGTGCTTGCAGCAATTCGCTATCGGGAATGCCTGCAGCACCCGGTTTATGCTTTTCATCCGTTGCAGCATAAAGGCTGGTGTATTTTTCAAAGAACGGGTTCAAATCGTCATTATATCCAACGGGCTCCTTCAATGGATCGGTCTTGATCCAATCGGGATGGCAGAAGACGCCGCTTTCGCCAGTTTCAGCGAGAATAATAAATTCATGACTCATATCGCCACCGATGGGGCCGGTATCCGCTTGCATAGGGATCGCCTGCAGACCCATACGCGCAAAAATGCGCAAGTACGATAAGAACATTTTTTGATAGGAAATACGCGCACCTTCTTTCGTAAGATCAAAGGAATAGGCATCTTTCATCAGAAATTCGCGGCCACGCATCACGCCAAAACGCGGGCGCACTTCATCGCGGAATTTCCATTGAATGTGATAGAGATTCTTTGGCACATCGCGGTAGGTTTTGACCGACGTGCGGAAAATATCGGTGATCATTTCCTCATTGGTTGGGCCATAAAGCATTTCGCGTTCATGGCGATCCTTGATGCGCAGCATTTCCTTGCCGTACACTTCGTAGCGGCCCGATTGTTGCCAGAGCTCGGCCGGTTGAATGGTTGGCATCAGCACTTCCTGCGCGCCAGCTTCATCCTGGCCTTCGCGTACAATCTGTTCAATTTTGCGCAAGACGCGATAGCCCATCGGCAGCCACGCATAAATCCCAGCGCTGGTCTGGCGCACAAGGCCTGCACGCAACATCAGGCGGTGCGAGACGATCTGCGCTTCGGTTGGATTTTCTTTAAGCGTGGGTAAAAAATACTGGGATAAACGCATGGACTGGGTTCTTTATCGGTTAGGGTAAAATGATGCAACGAACCTAACCAAAAATGACCGCGTTGTCATCTTTGTTATTGGGCTTGTTGCTTACACAACACCTCAAGCTGGCCCTGCCCTGCCGCATCAAGCGGTTTGTCATCAAGATAAGCACGGCCATGCCTGAGTGTGATGTAGCCCATCCGGCTTTCAGCATCGACCAATGGTTGTTTGACCGTTTTGCCCAAAGAATCTTTTATAGCCACCTGCGGTACCTGCAGGCCAAAAACAGCGGCAGCATCATTGGTCAGCCTGATGCGAAACGTATCTTCAAGATGTGTAATCGGTGATGGATTTAAATCGGCTGACACCACTTTTTTTCCATGCACATCCACGCCGGGTTTATAGGCAACATCCGCATCGGGAACATGGTGCGTGACAGGGCGGCATGCGGCTTTGTCGATATGGATTACGGGATTGGCGTCTTGCGCATATGCTGGCAACGCAAAAAGCAACATGAATAAGAAGAATTTGATCATGAATATTTAAAGCCTTTCTTCTGCGCGGTGAGCCATGGCAAAGCATAATCCTTTTTAAGGCGTTTATAAACTGCACAGTTTTCAGCGTGCGAGCCGGGCAGATAGCCGATGCTCATAAGAAATTCGCCAACAATCTCGCCGCCGACAAATTTGAAATGCTTCTTAAACAGCTTGACCCATGCAGTTTTGCTAAGTGGATGATGTTGCGCCAGAAACCCTGCCAATCCATCATGCGTTTTACGCATCGCGATGATGCGCTTGGCATTTTCAATGATTGCCGCCACTTTCAAGCGATTGCGGATAATACCGGGATCAGCGAGCAGGCGCTTAACGTCGGCAGCATTATAGGCAGCAACTTTATCGACATTGAATTTATGAAACGCCTTGACCATCAAGGGGCGTTTTTTCAAGACAATTTCCCATGACAACCCAGCCTGAAAAATCTCAAGACATAAGCGCTCGAACAATTCGCGTTCGCTATCGAGTGGCACACCATATTCATTCGCATGATAGGAATGATGCACAGCATGGCCCGGCGCAATTTTGCAATAGCCGCTCATAATTTGTCCTGTGTAGCAAAATCCTTCGCCATGCGCGTAAAGGAAAGAATGTCGGATTCCACAAGCGCAAATACAATCAACCACAACACAATTGCCAGCAATGTAGTGTGCAGAATAATCTTCTTGAAATCCGGCGCAAGCGGCGTTCCGGGCATAATGCCTTTTTCTTGAACCGCTGGATGCTTTACGTTCCACGGTAGCACCGCAAAAATCGCGACCCACCAGATTATCACAAAGACAACGATGCCACTGGATATCGTCATGGCTATACCCGCATTACATGCACTTCGGTCACTGGTTTTTTGCCATAGCGTTCATTCATAGCGCGGCGCAACGCATTTTTTATCGCATGCTGAACGGCGACATCATCAATGCGCTGTGACTTTGGCATGGTTTCAAACGCATCAATCACGGCATTGCGTGCAATGTTTTTATCCTGCTCGGACCGCGCGCTGTCATCAACACCAAAGCCCTTGATCGTAACCTGCGGATCAATCAGCAACTGGCCTTTTTCATCAATCACCAGCGTAACAACAGCCATGCCGTTCCACATCATCTTGGTGCGGTCTTTAAACGCGCTATCAGCAATTGGGCGCACCTTGGTTCCATCAAGGACCCAGCGACCCGATTGCACTTCGCCGATTTTTTCTGGTGTTTCAGTTGCGCTCAGGCGAATGATCTGCCCGTTGGATGGAATAAGGCTGTGCGGCACCTGGCATAATTTTGCAATGCGTGCATTTTCCATCTGATGGCGCATTTCGCCATGCACGGGCAACGCAATGTGCGGACGCACCCACTGATACATTTGCGTGAGTTCTTCCTGACATGGATGGCCCGAGACATGGATTGGATAATCTTTATCCGTTACAATCGTGATGCCTTGCCGTGCGAGCATATTCTGCACCTTGGCAATTGCTTTTTCATTGCCGGGAATTTCGCGCGAGGAATAGAGCACTGCATCACCCTCCTCCAGCGATAAATCGGGATGGCTGTCGGTTGCGAGCTTGCTGAGCGCAGCGCGGAATTCACCCTGACTACCGGTACAGATATAAACAACCTTGTCACGTGGAACATAGCCCGCCTCTTCTTCATTTAAGAAACGCACATCGGGCGGGATATAGCCGGTATCGCGCGCCGCCTGTTCCATGCGCCACAGCGAGCGGCCCACCAAAGCGGTTTCTCGGCCATTTTCACGCGCCGCGTAAAAGACCGAAAGCAGACGCGCAACGTTGCTTGAAAAACAGGTGACAACAATGCGATGCGGATAATTTTTAAAGACGCTGCGGAATTGTTCGCGCACATCTTTTTCAGAACCTGAATGGCCCGGCACCATCGCATTGGTGGAATCCATGACAACCGCCAGCGTGTTCTGGCTACCAAGGGATTGCAGCGTTTTAATATCGGTTGCATCGCCTACCATCGGCGTTGGATCAAACTTCCAGTCGCCGGTGTGCAATACATTGCCATGCTTGGTTTTAATAATAATGCAATTGGATTCCGGAATGGAATGCGTGATGCTAACCCATTGCATTTCAAACGGGCCAAGCTTTACGCTGCCAGAAAGGGGCACTTCGATAATGCGGATTTTATGTTGCAAATCGCGGTCTTTGAGCTTTGCACGCAATAACGCAGCTGTAAAAGGCGTTGCATAGACTGGGCATTCGATCTGCGGCCATAAATATTCAATTGCGCCAAGGTGATCTTCATGGCCGTGCGTGAGTACAAGCCCAACCAGATCATTTTTGCGCTCAGCAATGAAGGTGGGGTCAGGCATGATCACATCAATGCCGGGCATGGTTTCATCGGCAAAAGTTACGCCAAGATCAACCATCAGCCATTTTCCGGCAGTGCCATACAGGCTGAGATTCATGCCGATTTCGCCAGCGCCACCGAGCGGCAAAAAATACAACGCATCATCGCCCGGCTTGTACAAATCTTGGCGATAAATATCTTTAGTCGTCTTATTCATTTTTTATTCTTTTCATAAATCAGGCGCAGGCCTGTCAGCGTTAAATCCATATCCACGTTCTGGATGATGGTCGTTCCTGTCTGGAACAACGGTGAAAGCCCGCCTGTGGCGATCACCGTCATTTGTTTTTTGTTTGCAGTTTCATATTCGCTGCGAATGCGTGCGATCAATCCTTCGATCAGGCCGATATAGCCCCAATAAACGCCGGATTGCATGGCTTCGATCGTTGTGGTGCCAATCACTTTTTCAGGGCGATCGACATTGACGCGCGGCAACTTCGCAGCGGCCATATGCAAGGCTTGCAGCGATAGATTAATGCCCGGCGCAATTGCGCCGCCGCGATAGCCTTCGCCGTCAACGACATCAAACGTGGTCGCAGTGCCAAAATCAACAACGATGAGCGGCGGGCCATAAAGATGGTTTGCAGCAACCGCATTGACAAGGCGATCTGCACCGACTTCATGCGGGCGTGGTAACAAGGGTTTGACGCCCAGATCCAGTGGTGTTTGACCGATAATAAGCGGTTCACATTTAAAAAACTGGCGGCACAAGGTTTTAAGAGTGAAATCAAGATCAGGAACGACGGATGCGATGATCGCAGCTTTAAAATCGCTCGGCTTGATATTGGCTTCCTTGAGCCAGTGGCTCAGGAATACATGATATTCATCCTTGGTGCGCTTGGCATCGGTTGCGCTGCGCCATGCGCCAACAAGCGTTGCGCCATCAAAGGCAGCGAACACGACATTGGTATTTCCACAATCAATTGCGAGTAACATTATGTGTTTCCTTCAGAAAAGAATACATCAGGAAAGAATACATCGCCATGCGTAATGCGATGCACCAATCCATCTTTTTCCTTGAGCAGCAACGCGCCGGTTTCACCATCGACATCCACGAATATTCCGGAAATTTTTCCGCCATCTGGCAGATAGTCCGAGACACGAATAGTAATCTCTTCACCAAGGTTTTTAGCAAGATTTAGCCATGCAGGGCGAATGTTTTTAAGACCCAGCGCAAGCCAGTTCTGATAAAGCGGCTCAAACTGCTGTAAAACATGATTTAATACCGCTTCGGGTGTAATGACGCTTTGTTTACTGCCCTCGGCTGCAAGGTTGGTTGCTGGAAAAAGGCCGTTTTCCGGATGCAGGCGACAATTAATGCCTAAGCCCACAAGCATGAATTTTCTGCCATTTTTATCGGTATGGGTTTCCATTAATATGCCGGATATTTTTTTGCCGTTCACCAACACATCGTTCGGCCACTTCACCTCAACGCGCTGTTGCAGCGCAAGAATGGATTTGATAACTTCTGCAATCGCAAGGGAAATGACAAAGCAGAGCTGCGGCCATTCATGCTCATCGCGCTGTGGCGCAAGGATCAAGGTTGCATAGAGATTGCCAAGCGGTGATGACCATTCACGATTGCCGCGACCACGACCACTTGCCTGTTCCTTAGCAGTAATAACAGTGCGATCATAGGCAGCCGCGGCATCGAGATAACGCGCCGCTTCTTCATTGGTGCTGCCAACTTTATCAAGGGGGATGTGGCTATAGAGAAGTGGTAATTCCAGGGGGCAATTCCATATTTTATAATATGCCGAATTATTTTACGTTATTATTTCACGTTAATTAACGCGGCGGCTGCATCATGCGTGATCGCAAGCGCCATATCAGGCTTGATCACGAAGGCCAATATAAACAGCACAGTAACACCAAGCAAGCTTGCTATCCCCCAGCCTGAAACACGCTGGAAGCTCTCCATTTGCTTGTCAAAATACATGATCTTAATAATCCGTAGATAGTAAAACGCACCCACCACACTAAGGCACACGCCCAGCACCGCAAGCCAGACATAGCCCTTTTCAACGGCAGCAAGAAACACATAGAGCTTGCTAAAGAACCCGGCGAGCGGCGGAATGCCCATCATCGAGAATAAAAACACGGTCATGATCACAGCAAGCGCAGGGCGCGTTTTTGAAAGCCCTGCAAGATCGCTGATCTGTTCCAGATACACATCATCGCGACGCAGCGATAAAATAATACCGAATGCGCCAAGGGTCATGGGTACATAAATGAGCAAGTAAAGCAGCGTGGCTTGCACGCCTTCAACACCGCCAGCAACAAGGCCAACCAGTGCAAACCCAACATGCCCGATGGAGCTATAGGCCATCATGCGTTTGATGTTGCTTTGCGCAATTGCAGCGAAGGAACCAATGGCCATGGATGCAACCGAGAGCACGACGATGATCGGTGTGGATTGCGGCAGCAGGCCAGCAAACGGTCCGTATAAAAGCTTGATCAGCAGCGCAATGCCCGCAAGTTTTGGTGCAGCAGCAAAGAAAGCCGTAACAGGTGTTGGCGCGCCTTCATACACATCGGGCGTCCACATATGAAAGGGCACGGCAGAAATTTTGAACGCCATTGCGGCAAGGATAAATACAAAACCGAGCACCAGTTCGACCGGCGCTTTATCGACAACAACTTCATGTAGTTTGGTAAATAAAATTGTACCCGAACCGCCATAGATCAGTGAAATGCCGTAGAGCAACAAGCCCGAGGCCAGCGCACCAAGCACGAAATACTTAAGACCTGCTTCAGATGATTTGGCATTATCACGGCGAAACGCAGCAAGCACATAAAGCGTAAGGCTTTGCAGCTCCAGACCCATATATAAGCCGAGCAAGCTTTCAGCCGAAATCATCAGCATCATGCCGAGTGTTGCAAACAGGATAAGTACTGGATATTCCGGGCGGCTTAGCTTGGACGATTTAAGGAAATGATGACTCAGTACTAATGCGGCAAGGGCGGAGAGCAGCAACAATACCTTGATTAATAAAACGTAAGCGTTTGAACCCACATGCCCGCCAAGCGTAATGGCGGATGCCACCTGATGATGCAGCGCGGTTGCAATGGCAATAATAAAGGAAAGGCCAGCACCGATGCTGATGGCGCGTGTTGCTTTTTCACCAGCGATAGCGCCCCACAGCAACAGCAGCATCCCGGCGATGGCCAGAAAAATTTCTGCTGAAATGGGGTAAAGGTCAATTAGTTGCATGATTAATTCTCACCCTTTGGGCTGGGTTTTTGCGTAGGAAGTGGCGCTTGCCCAATTGTCATCTCAGTTGAGGTAACGGGCGCAGCTTTTTGATAGGTATCAACAATTGCCTTTAACGTTGGCGTGGTGATGTCTTTAAACGCGCCGGGCTGGATACCCATCCACAGCGTGAGCACCGCCAATGGAATAAACACGGTGTATTCTTTCCATGTCAGATCTTTCATGGCTGCAACATCCGGCTTGGTGAGCGGGCCAAAGAACACGCGGCGGTAAAGCCACAGCATATAGGCAGCACCAAAAATAACGCCAAGCCCAGCTACAGCCGCCATCCATGTGTTCACAAGGAATGCGCCCTGCATCGCAAGCAATTCGCCAACAAAGCCGCTGGTTGCCGGAAAGCCGATCGAAGCCATGGTGAATAACATCGCAAACAATGCAAAATGCGGCATGTTGTTTACAACGCCGCCATAGCGTGAAATTTCGCGCGTATGCAAGCGGTCATAGAGCACGCCAACGCACAGAAACAGTGCGGAGGAGACGATGGTGTGGGAAAGCATCACCATCACCGAACCTTCCATGCCTTGCAGCGTGCCCGTAAACGCACCCATTGTGACATAACCCATATGCGCAACCGATGAATAAGCGATCAGTTTCTTGAGGTCACCCTGCACCAACGCTACGAGCGAAGTATAAACAATCGCAATACCGCTTAGCACGAACATCACCGTTGTGAATTCATGACTTGCTGCGGGCAGCATTTGCATGGAAATACGGATGAAGCCATAGCCACCCATCTTGAGCAAAATACCAGCAAGAATAACCGAACCTGTGGTTGGCGCTTCAACGTGAGCAAAGGGCAACCAAGTATGCACCGGCCACATGGGGGTTTTCACCGCAAAGGATGCAAAGAACGCAAACCATAACCATGTCTGCCATTCCTTGGGGAACTCTGCGCCAAACATCGCCGTCATGTCGGTTGTGTGCATATGAAGGCACATCGCCATCACAGCAACCAGCATTAGAACAGAACCAAGCAGCGTATAGATAAAGAATTTATAAGCGGCATGCACACGGCCCGAGCCGCCCCACACGCCCACAATCAGGAACATCGGCAATAACACGCCTTCGAAGAAAACGTAAAACAGCACGAAATCAAGTGCGGAGAACATGCCGATCATCATCGCTTCAAGCACCAGCAGGGCGATCATGAATTCG
>RGZA01000032.1 GCA_010031785.1 Alphaproteobacteria bacterium | reverse complement strand
CTTGAGCATGATGCTACCATTCATGCCCCCGATGCATTTGCGGGTATCATCAAACAGCTTGGCGCTAAAAAAGCCAAACTGCGTATTGATGCGCACCACACGCCTGCGCGCGTACTTGATATGTGCGATGATGCAGGTGCGCTAATCGATATAGGCGCAGATATCTGCGATCTTCCCAAGGCCTGCAAAAACAGGATTGAGCTTGCCGGCATCAAGGCAGCGCATATCCGTGATGGCCTGGCCCTCACGAAATTCCTTTGCTGGCTTGATGGGCAGCCGGCAGGCAGCGTGAATGAAATTGCAGCTGAAGAAAAATTACTCGAATTTCGTAAAACCGCGCCGGGCTTTTTGTATCCCAGCTTTCCATCTATTTCCGGTGCAGGCCCGCATGGCGCCATTGTGCATTACCGGCGGCAGCATTTATGGGCGCAAGGCCTTGATTATGATCATGGCACTGGCCATGGCGTGGGCGCGTTCCTTGGCGTGCATGAAGGGCCACAAAGCATTTCGGGCCGTTCAACGGTGCCTTTACGCGCGGGCATGGTGATCTCGAACGAGCCGGGCTATTACCTTGCGGGCGCCTATGGCATCCGCATTGAAAATCTGGTCTTCGTCAAAGAAACCGCAAATAAACTTGATGGCAAAGCAACGCTGGAATTTGAAACGCTGACCCTTGCGCCAATGGATAATCGGTTGGTGGATGTTGCGCTGCTTACTGCGCCGGAAAAAGAATGGCTCAATGCCTATCATGCAAATGTCTATGAAACCCATGCGCCGCATTTAAATGAAGCTGAACAACATTGGCTGAAATTGGCAACATCTGCATTATAACTTTGTACATCCCGGCCAAGAACCATCGCCCTTTAGGGCATGGTTCGCTGAGCCGGGATCCAGTCAGCTGGATCCCAGATAGCAGCTAAAGCTGTTTCTGGGACGTACAGAAAAATATTATGAATTAGCCAGATCCAGCCATTCTTGTTCAGATAAAATCGTCACGCCCAATGCGCGGGCTTTCTCGCCCTTGCTGCCTGCATCTGCGCCAACCACCACATAATCGGTTTTGGATGAGACGCTGCCAGCCACATATGCGCCAAGCTTTTCCGCCTTCGCCTTGGCTTCATTGCGACCCATAGCTTGTAATGTGCCTGTAAAAACAATGGTTTTACCGGTTAGCGCTGTCGCTGCGCTTTCATTCTGCTGCCAATCGCTAATGCTGATTTCGTTAAGCAGTGCCGCAATCATTTCCTGATTATGCATTTCAGAAAAGAAGCGGATGAGATCATTGGCCATTGCTTCACCAATACCATCCAGTGCCGTAAAATCACGATAGCCTCTCGTTTCATGATCCGCTGCTTCAATCATCTGCGCATTGAGCGCTGCCCATGAGCGATAGGTGCGTGCAAGGAGCTTTGCCGTGCTTTCGCCCACCTGCCGAATGCCGAGCGCATAAATAAAACGCTCCAGCGGAATAATGCGCTTGGCATTAATCGCATCAAACAGCTTTTGAACCGATTTTGCACCCCAGCCTTCACGCTTTTCTAAATCTGCGCCGCGCTTTTCAAGCGTGAAAATATCTACAGGTGATTTAATCAGGTTTTCATCCCAGAAACTGCGCAAACTGCGCTCGCCAAGCCCTTCAATATCAAACGCATCACGGCTTACGAAATGGATCAGTCGTTCAATCGCCTGCGCTGAGCAAATAAGCCCGCCAGTGCAGCGCCGCACTGCTTCGCCTTCATTACGCACTGCTTCACTGTTGCATTCGGGGCAGTGCGTTGGAAAGATATAGGGCACGCTATCGGCTTTGCGCGCTTCGGTTTTAACACTAACAATTTGCGGAATAACATCGCCCGCGCGACGGATAATCACGCGATCGCCCTTGCGGATATCTTTGCGGATAATCTCATCTTCATTATGCAAGGTCGCACGTGACACCATTACCCCGCCAACATTGACGGGTTCCAGCTCTGCAACAGGGGTCAGCGCGCCGGTACGTCCCACCTGAATGATAATATCATTCAGGGTTGTCTCGGCTTCCTCCGCCGAAAATTTATGCGCAATCGCCCAGCGCGGCGAGCGGCTCACAAAGCCCAAACGTTCCTGCAAATCAAGATCATTGATCTTGTAAACCACGCCATCCAGATCAAAGGGCAGGGTAGAGCGCATACCTTCAATCTTTGCATGATATGCAATCATATCCTCTGCGCTATGGCACAGCGCGGAAGGTTCATTAAGCACAAAGCCCCATTGATGCAACTGTGTGCGCACACCCATTTGTGTATCGGCAATACGCGCTTCGCTGTAACCAAGCGCATAACCAAAAAATTTGAGTGGGCGCGTTGCCGTAATACTGGAATCCAGTTGCCGCAAACTTCCCGCTGCTGCATTACGCGGATTGGCAAAGATTGGTTTGCCGCTCTGTTCCTGCCGCGCATTCATCTCAATAAAATTACCGCGCTCCATATAAACTTCGCCGCGTATTTCGATGATGGCTGGCGCATTGCCCGTAAGTTTTTTGGGGATCGTGGCAAGTGTGCTAAGGTTTTGCGTAATATCTTCGCCAATCTCGCCATCGCCGCGCGTTGCACCCTGAACGAACACGCCATTTTCGTAAAATAAGCTTGCGGAAAGGCCATCAATCTTGGGCTCAGCCATGCAATCAACCGGTTGGTCTTCATTCATATTTAAAAAACGCCGAATACGGTCGGTAAAGTCAGTGACATCCTGCGTATCAAACGCGTTACCCAGCGATAGCATCGGCACGCGGTGTTTTACCTTGGCAAAACCGCTGAGCGGCGCAGCGCCGACTTTCTTTTCGGGATTATTCGCGGGCACCAAATGCGGGAAACTTTCAGCCAATACCTTATAGGATTTGCGCAAGGCGTCATATTCCGCATCACTGATTTCCGGTGCATCATTCTGGTGATAAAGCGTGTCGTGATGGCTGATCGCATCCGCAAGCCGTGCTAATTCTGCTTTTGCTTCAAGCGGCGTGATTTCTGGCACACTAGACTTTTTCTTGCTCATGATGCTTTGCGCTTCTTGCTTTTATCACTATGTTTTTCAGGCGCAGCATCGCTACCATCAAGCAGACTATCTGCCGCTGCGCGCGCAGCTTCGGTAATCGTGCTGCCAGCGAGCATGCGCGCGATTTCTTCGCGCCGCGCATCATCATGCAGCATAATTGCAACGGTTTGCATCTGGCCTTTCACGGTATTTTTTTCAATGCGCCAATGCTGGGCACCACGCGCGGCGACTTGCGGGCTATGTGTGACGACTAGTGTTTGAATATGCTTGCCAAGCTTGGCAAGACGCTCGCCTACCGCGCTGGCCGTTGCACCGCCAATACCGGTATCCACCTCATCAAACACAAGAGTTGAAAGATTGGTGTCTTGCGCCAGGCACAAACGCAAGGCGAGCATAAAGCGCGCGAGTTCACCGCCCGATGCAACCTTGTGCAGCGCGCCGCTTGGCATTCCGGGGTTAGTTGCGGCTGCAAAGGTCACACGGCTATAGCCCTTGGCATTGGCAGCCTCCAGTTCCAGCTGCTCCACTTTCACTTCAAAGCGTGCATTTTCAAGCTTGAGCGGCGGTAATTCCTTGTGCACTGCTTTTTGTAATCCAACCGCTGCTTCTAAACGCAATGCATGCAATTTCTTTGCCTGCGTTTCAAACGCAGTGCGCTTTTGTGCCATTTCTTTTTCAAGCCTGCCAAGTTCTTTTCCTGAATGATCGAGTAAATCGGCCTGCGCGGTTAATTCATCATAGAGTTTTGCCAGATCATCCACCGGAACGCGGTATTTGCGCGCCGCGGCGCGCAAGGCAAACAGGCGTTCTTCGCTTTTTTCCAGGCTGGCTGCATCAAACTCATCGCTATACACCAGATTTTCAAGCAAGCTGACGGCTTCTGCCAAGGCATTTTCGGCCATATCCAGTTGCTGCAAGACAGGGTTCAGTACATCACCGGCTTTTTCAGCAGCGCGCGTTAAAATGCGCCGTGCGCTTGCAGCCATGCGCTGTGCGCCCTTATCCTCTTGCGATAAATCGCGGTGCGCGCTTTGTAATGCATCCATAATTTTTTCATGGCCCTGCAAGCGCGTACGTTTTTCAGCCAGCACATCGGCTTCACCAGCTTGCGGGTTTAACTGCTTAAGTTCACTGAGTGCCGCTGCTATATCTTCGGCCTGGCGCTGCGCTGCATCAATTTCGGCTTTAGTTTTTTCATAAGCGACAACCGTTTCCTGCCACGCGCTATAAAGCGCAGCGCATACATCCAGATCTTTTTGTAAATCCGCAAAGCTATCCAGAAAACCAATATGCGTTTCACGGTTAATAAGCCCATGGGTTTCAAATTGCCCGTGCACTTCCACAAGGGACTCACCAAGTTTTTTTAGCAGGCTCACCGCCACCGGCTGATCATCCACAAAGGCTTTGCTACGTCCATCGCGGCTGATGATACGGCGTAGAATAAGCGGCTCCGCGCTGTTTTCTTCGCGCAATCCCTGCTCATGCAACAGGGCAGAGGAGGGATGGTGTGTGGGTAGCTGAAAGGTCAGACTTACGCTGGCTTGCTCAGCGCCGCTGCGGATCAGGCTTGCTTCGCTGCGCGCGCCAAGCCCAAGGCCAAGACTATCCAGTAAAATCGATTTACCCGCGCCCGTTTCACCTGTCAGCACCGATAATCCCGGGCTGCAATCAAGCTCCAACTTTTCAATCAGCACAACATTGCGGATGGAGAGCTGTGTGAGCAAGCCTTACTCCTACAGAATATTTTTGAAGGTTTTAGAAAGCCAGCTTGCTTCATCTTTTTGTGGCTCAAGATTTTTGCCTTTCAGAAGTGTATAGCTGTCCTGATACCATTTGCTGCCGGGGAAATTATGGCCCAGAACCGCTGCTGCTGTCTGCGCTTCCTTGGGAATACCGATCAACAGATAGGATTCCACAATACGGTGCAGCGCTTCGGGCACATGGCTCGTGGTTTGATAATCTTCAATTACGCGGCGGAAGCGGCCAAGCGCGGCAATATATTGCTTTTGGCTCATATAATAGCGGCCAATTTCCATTTCCTTGCCGGCGAGATGGTCTTTGGCAAGGTCGATTTTAAGCTCGGCATCGCGTGCATAAGGGCTGCTTGGAAAACGCCTGGTTACTTCACGCAATTCATCCATGGCTTTTTGCGTATTGGCCTGATCGCGGCGCACATCGCTGATTTGCTCGTAATGGCACAGTGCTTTCAGGTAATAGGCATAAGCGATCTGCGGATGCCCGGGATGGATCTGGATAAAACGGTTGAGTGTATTGCTTGCATCATCATATTTATAATTCTGATAATGGGCAAAAGCAGCCATGAGCTGCGCGCGTGCGGCCCATTCGGAATAGGGATGCTGGCGCTCCACCTCATCAAACTGGTGCGCAGCTTCCACGTAATCTTTTTCTTCCATTGCCTTGGATGCGGCGCTGTAAAGCTGCTCGACCGATTTTTCGACATAGGGTTTTTCTACTGTGCTTTCGCATGCAGCGAGCGCGACGAGCAGAACGAATAAGAGATGTTTAAGATGCTGAACCATGTCACGGTTATAGACGAATTATCCGCATGGAAAAAGCGCGAAAAATTAGGCTGAGAGGGTCGTTTGCTCAGCTTTTGCCATAAAACTGACGGATTCGCTGCGCTCTACTTTTACATACGCGCTGGGGTCAGCAAACAAAGCGCGCAGCAGGGCGTTATTGAGGGTATGGCCTGAACGGCTGCTTTCCATATGCCCAAGAATAATTCCACCAGCAAGCGCCACATCACCCACTGCATCAAGGAGTTTATGGCGCGCCAATTCATTGGGTGAGCGATAGCCACCGGGATTCATGATTTTGCCCTGCTCATTGATCAGGATCGCATTGCTGAAATTCCCGCCCAGCGCCAAGCCTTTGGCATGCAGATATTCAAGATCGGTTTTAAATCCAAAGGTGCGCGCGCTCGCAACGTCATGAATGAAATGGCCATCTTCAAAATCAAAACTGCTGCTTTGCTCACCGACATTGTGCTGCGGGTAAGCCACTGTAACGCTAAAGCGCGGCGTTGCGCAGGGCACAAGGCGCGCATAGGCATCGCCATGCTTTGCTTCAACAGGTTTGAGGATTTTGATGAATTCGCGTGGAGCCCCCATATTATTAATGAGACAGTCTTTAATGCCAACGCTCGCAATCAGATGCAAAAAAGGTAGGGCGCTGCCATCCATGATCGGCACTTCTGCACTGCCAATGGTGATGTGTGCGTTATCAACGCCGCTGGCAAATAATGCAGCCATCAGATGTTCGATGGTGCGAACTTCAATACCGTCGCTGTTTAAAATCTGCGTACAGAGCGGCGTAACTTTTACACCGTTCCACAATGCGGGAATGATTTTGTTTTTATCGGTGATGTCGGTGCGCTCAAACAGGATGCCGTAATTTGCTGGCGCAGGATTAATCGTCAGGCGCACGGATTTTCCATTATGCACGCCTTCCCCTTCACAGGAGATGGGAGCCGCCAATGTTTTCTGGATATTTGATAAAACAGGAGAAATGGTGAGTGGTTCGTGATCGCCGAGCACAATACGCCTTCATAGTGGTTAGTTACCTATGAAGGGTACCAAAGCGAGCGGGGCAGTTAAAATCACGCCTTATGACGCGGTGTTACAGTAATGGACATTATCTAACGTTTTGAAATTAATAAGAAAAACCGTCATGCCCGCGAAGGCGGGCATCCACGAGTTTACTTTCATTTTTTAAGGCAAACAAAGTGACCTGCAGTTTGTAGCAATTAAGTAAGCTCCTAGACGCCTGCCTTAGCGGGGGTGACGGCTTATTAATTCGACTGACGACGAAGGAATGCTGGGATTTCCAACGTTTCTTCTTCCGATGAAACGCGTGGACGATCCGATGGGCTTACACCCAATTCCTTGGCCGGTGCACTTTGTGATGCAGGATCGCTTGCCTGTCCATCACGCTTGCCACCGAATTCAGCAATGCGTGCAAAGAGCGAGCTGCTGCGCTTGGTGTTTTGTTTTTCGCGTTCAGCCTGAACAAAGGGCGCTTGTTGTGATGGCTGTTGGATTTGCTGTGATGGCTGAATCTGTTGGCCAAATGAAATGGTCGGCTGCGGCGCAGATGATGTGGGCGCTGCTGATGGCGACTGATATTGCTCCGCCTGGTTCATAATGCTTTCTGCTTGCTTGGCGCGTTCCAGCAACTGATCGAGCGCTGCGCTTTGTGTTGCATTTGATCCAAAGCTGCCACTTGCCTGCTGCGCTGGTGTCTTTGGTGCACCCCATGTGAATGGGGAGTTAAAAGATGGCGCTGAGGTTTGTTGGGGTGCTTGTTGCGATGGTGCTGGCGCGGCTTGCGGCGCGGGTTGGTTATAAAAAGATGTTTGCGCAGGTGCCTGCGGAGCTGCCTTTTGTTGTGCAGCAGCGGGCGCGGTGAAGCCACCGTTAAAGCTGGCTTGTTGTTGCGGTGCTTCGCCCATACGGGATTCCCCAATGCGAGATTCACTCGCACGGAATTTTGCAGTGTTTAATCCTGCCATGCCCACAGCTTGGCTGCGCGGCATTTCAGCAGCAGCATCAATACCGGTTGCAACAACAGACACACGCATTTTGCCATCCATCTTTTCTTCGAACGTCGAACCAAAGATGATGTTTGCATCCGGGTCAACTTCTTCGCGGATGCGGTTTGCGGCTTCATCAACTTCAAACAGGGTCATGTCATAACCGCCGGTGATGTTGATCAGAACGCCGCGTGCGCCCTTCATCGATACGTCATCCAGCAATGGATTTGCAATCGCAGCTTCTGCTGCATTGATCGAGCGCTTGTCACCCGATGCTTCACCAGTGCCCATCATCGCTTTACCCATCTCGCTCATGACGGAGCGAATGTCAGCAAAATCAAGATTGATAAGGCCCGGCATCACCATCAAATCGGTTACGCCGCGCACGCCTGAATGCAGCACTTCATCGGCAAGACGGAATGCGTCAGCAAATGTTGTTTTTTCATTGGCAATTCTGAATAGATTTTGGTTTGGAATAATAATCAGCGTGTCGACATATTGCTGCAGCTCGGCAATGCCTGCTTCAGCCATGCGCATACGGTGCGAGCCTTCAAAGTGGAAGGGTTTGGTTACAACGCCAACCGTCAAAATGCCATGTTCGCGTGCAGCGCGCGCAATAACCGGCGCAGCGCCAGTGCCCGTACCACCGCCCATACCGGCGGTGATGAACGCCATGTTGGTGCCTTCAAGATAGGCGTTGATTTCATCAATCTGTTCTTCGGCGGAAGCGCGGCCCACATCGGGTTTTGCGCCAGCGCCAAGACCACGCGTTAAGTTTACACCGAGCTGTAATTTGCGCTCGGAAAGATTGCTCGAGAGCGATTGAGCATCGGAATTGGCTACAACAAATTCCACACCTTCCAGATTGGAGCGGATCATGTTGTTGACCGCGTTACCACCCGCACCGCCAACACCGAATACGGTGATACGTGGGCGAAGCTGAGTTTGCAGTTCTGGAACGGTGATTTGAATCATTGGATGAATCCTGCGATATGAAACGAAAAAATATGAATCAGGCACAAACGCTAACCCTTGCTGCGGATTCGTGGCAAGGCCAAATCAGCATCCTTTCGAAACAAATGGCGGAAATGCTTAATCTAAGGCGCGCTCCTTGCCCCCGGTTTTGGCATAAATCCTGCTTCTATATGGCAAGGTAAATGCAGAGGAAAAGCATATGACAGGCGGAATTACGCAGACAAACACGATCAGCAGTTACTTCAACACCAACAAGAGCAAGGTGAATAGTGGCGATATTTTTGCCCTTAACAAGGCAAAAGCTGCCGGGGAAGACACCACAGCGCAGTTTCTTAATTTTACCAAAATGTCGATTGCCGAGCGAATTCGCGACCAATTCCTCAAAAGCCATAATATGACCGAAGATCAATTAAATAAAATGTCGCCCGAACAGCGTGAAGCGTTTGAAAAGCAGATTGCACAAGAAATTAAAGAGAGCCTGACGAAAAGGGGATTGGTCAGCACAACCCTTGGGTTTGATATTCGCGCCTAGATGTTTAATAAATAGCAACCTAAAAAATAGCTTGAAGAATTAGCTTTGACAGACTGTAGTTTTTAAGCTACATTGGTGCAATGGAATATGCGGTTGAAGAATATGTTACCCCTAAGGGGACGTCACCATTTTCGGAATGGCTCAATCAATTGAAAGATAATATCGCGGTTGCCAAAATCATGGCGCGTATTGATAGGGCAGCGCATGGAAATTTTGGTGATTGGAAATCATTGGCTGGAACAAAGGGTATTTTTGAAATGCGTGAAACGCATGGCGGAGGATACCGAATTTATTACAGTCTTATAGGAAGAAAGTTATTTTACTTTTGGCAGGTTCAACAAAAAAAGATCAGAAAAAAATGATCGCCAAGGCAAGAGATTATCTGACGAATTATCAGGAGAGAATGAAATCATGAAACCAGGCAAACCCTTTGATGCCACGCGTAAAAAAATGTTGCAAAACCCCAAGGTAGCAGCAGCGTATCTGGAAGAATGTCTGACTGATGGTGATATGGAGCTGTTTACATCGGCTTTAAAATATGTTGCCGAAGCGCAAGGCGGCATCGCCGCATTATCCAAATCAACTAAACTAAATCGCGAAGCGCTTTATCGCTCGCTTTCCCAACATGGTAACCCACGTCTTGATACACTTGCAAAAGTACTCGGTGCAATGGGTTTACGTATTGGGGTTGTACCAGTGGCCCGTACTTAGGTTGCTTACTTAAATCGCGTTACGCAGCCATCCGGCGATGCGTTCAAAAAATCCTTCGCCTGCACTTAAATCCTGCCCAAAGCGCGGCATGCCGGCACTGGGGTTGGTGGAGTAGGCGAGTAATCCCGCAATGGTTGCAAATGCCGGGCCCGATGCATTATCGGATAAGCCTTGCAGGCGATAGGGGCGGCCAATGCGCACCTGTTTTTCTAAAATGCGCTGCGCCATTTCACGAATGCCGGGCAACTGACATGCACCGCCTGTTAACACCACGCGCCGCCCAACGGCAACACTGCTTTCTGCAGCCTTCAAACGATCGCGCAAATGTTCAAAGGTTTCTTCAAGGCGCGGCCCGATGATGCGGATCAAATGTGATTTTGGAATATGGTTCGCATGTTCGGGCGCCTCTTCACCCACTTGCGGTACATCAATCATCTCGCGCTCATCCGATGAGCTCGACAGCGCATTACCAAATAATGTCTTCAACCGTTCGGCATGATTAACGGGTGTCGTGAGCCCGCGCGCAATATCATTGGTCACATGCATCCCGCCGAGCGGAATGCTATCCGCATGCACCATCTGTTTATCATTAAATAGTGCAAAGGTGGTTGTGCCGCCGCCCATATCAATCAGCGTTGCGCCCAATTCCATTTCATCATCAACAAGGCATGCAAGGCCGCTTGCGTAAGGCGATACTACCACATGATCCACCAGCAAATGGCAACGTTGCAATGCAGAGAGCAATGTACGAATTGGCGCATAATGCGCCGTTACCATATGCAGTTTTGCATTGAGATTATCGCCAATCATCCCGCGCGGATCACGAATGCCATTTTGCCCATCAATCGAGAAATCGGTGGGCACAAGGTGGATCAGTTCTGATCCTTCGGTGATTGATGCCTGCTGTCCCTGCGCGAGTGCTTTTTCAATGTCGTAATCGCTTGCTTCGCGGCCATTGAGATTAATGTGGATATCCGCATGGTGTGATGCAAGCTTGCCGCCGGAAAAATTCACAATCACGCGATTGATTTTTTCACCTGCAACATCTTCGGCATTATCAAGCGTTGCGTTAATCGCATGCTGCGCGGTTTCAACATCCACAATATTACCAGCTTTCACGCCTTGGGAAATATGGTGGCCAATGCCAATCACGCGCGTTGTGCCATCATCATGCGTGCGTGCGATAAAGCAGCAGATTTTGCTCGAACCAATATCAAGCGCAGCAATAATATCGCCTTTACTATGGGTACGCTTACGATGCTGTGCTTTTTCTTCTGTCATATTTTTGAATCAGGCTTGGCGTTTTTCTGTGGTTCAATTGGGTCGTTCGTTTCAATAATCATGCGCCCTGGCAGACGTAAATCAAGGCCTACAATATTGCGTTCCATGATTTGCTGTTCGGTAATGGCCTTGTGCAAACGATCAAGCGCATCACCAAGATTTTCCTCGGGCAACTTGACCACAATATCATTGATCAGGTGCAAATCCCAGCGCCGGTCGCTGACTCGCACCGCAGCTTTAAGGGGTGTAAGGATTGATTGATATTGCAGCAATTGCGCAATCAGATCTGCCGCATGCGTATTCGCGCCTTCACCCACCACGAGCGGCAGGTTAGGGGACTCATCCTTGCCAAGATCACGCAGCACGTGCCCTTCGCGGTCGATCAGTTTGATAATTTTATTGTTTTGCCACAGCGCAATAGGCTCGCGCTCATACAGCCTTACAAAAATCGTGCTGGGCAGGCGCCGTTCTACAACGCCACTTTTCACCCATGAAATATCGCCAAGGCGCTTAAGTGCATCATGCGGATTAAATGCAAGAATGGGGGATCCTGTTTCAACCTGCAGCACGCTGACGATCTGGTCCTTGTCGGTCTGGTTGCGTCCTTCCACCAGAATATCTTCAACGGCAAAACCCGCCTTGCGCGTTAATTCGAGCCCGCTAGCAGTAATCTTATCGGCCTGTTTCTGAAACCAGCCCGAGCGCCATAGCAGCATCCCGCTCACCAGAATGCCAAGTACAAAAAACACGCTTGCGGCGAGCAGGGTCGTGCGCCAGCTCCACACCGTTTCAGTTTTACGGGGCGCAATACGGGGCTTTGAGCGGCGGATGACGACTTTACGTTTCAGAGGAAGCACCAAAAATTCTGTTTATAATCAAAGTCTAATCATCTCTTTAGGAAAGAAACACAGATTCGAATATGGCGAGCTAAAGGGGGATTGATAAATTAATCATTAAGGCAAATTGAAAGTAAATGCAGGATTTAGAAGGGCTATTGAATATGGTATAAAGGCTGACAATAATTTAAGCCATTTAAGTTGGGAGAGCATATATGCATCCATCATTATTAGATTTTACTAAGCTAAAAAATATAATTCAGCATCCAGTATATGCATGGCGTGCTGCTGCTGAAGATGTGGCTGTTGCAACAAAATTTAGAGAAATTGCGTATGGAGCTGGTCTGGTTGCTGAATGGGCTGCATCTTGCGCTGTAATGTGTAGTTATGGTCTGACCCCCCTCGAAAGCATCGGTATAAACAGTTTTGTGCACTATGCGGCAGCTAAGCTTCTTTCATCCGCTGTTGCCAGAACTAATGCGCATGCACCGGACGTAGACGAAGCGTTTTTCACTGGCATTTCTTCGTTTGGGGCGCTATGTGCAAGGCTTGTCACATATGAGATCGGTATGAAAAGACAGCCGAAGCGTTGCGCTACTCGTGCAGGCGCTCTTGCACCTAGACATGGATAATAAAGCCACGCATTTTTAATGCCGAATCGATCTGTCATCTTAAACCAGCATTTGATAGATTTTTCACGCGGATAATCACGCTGATTTTGGTAGGAGATGCTAGAGATGCACCCTGTAATTTGTCATATAACGCGTGCTGCATGTGAAATAACTTCTAAAGAATTTTTATAGATGCGCTGGGTTGGGCGGGTGCAGCACTTGGTGTATGTGCAGAAATTCAGATCGCCATATCTCTTCCTTGGTATATGAATGCAATGGCGCGGCCCTGGACCGTAGCGGCAGGTGTTGTGGCAAGTAGTTATCTTTCAAGAGATGGTAATATGGATTTACCCGAGGGCATACGTGTGCTCTGTCAAGGCGGTAAAGCAGGTCTTAGCCCTGTCGTAGCGGGGCGGCTTGCCGGGCGCTGGCTGGGCGAGTATTTAATTAACAAGCAATATGCAAATAGTGGCTCTTTTACTGCCACATCCTGTAATTATGGTTAGGTGTTAGGGCCACGAAATTTTAATACCAAGAATCTGCCTGTTATCCAAAGGCAGGCTTTGATAAAACCTACTTACATACAGTTTTATCATGTATCAAGGGGTATTAAATGCCGCAGACTGATCCAAAGCCTGATCCAAGTCGTTATAATTACCGAACCCCTCCTCGCAAACGTTTAACTGTTATAGAAAAGCTATTTAAAATTGCGTGTTTTGCTATCGGCGCATATGCTGATTGGAAAATTGCTGAAGCGATAGGACATCCCATAGGTCAAACCATTGGCCGCGTGGTGCTTGGCAAAATACTATTAAAAAATATCCTTCATCCTGTCTTTGAAGGAACAAACGATTTGATGTGGCCCTATGTGCTAAGTCCAGTTGGTGGTGCCGGTGTAGTGCTGGGCAATATTGCTAAGGGCACAACATCATATGCAGTACGCGGTATTCGCGCTCTGGCGCGATATGTAAAATTTTCAGCGCCAACACCAAGCTAACACGTTTATATTATGACGGCATCACCGGATGCTCGATAATCCACTGGCATAATTGCGCAAAGGATATGCCCTTTGCAGCGGCTTGTTCCGGCACCAGCGAGAGCGGCGTAAAGCCCGGCTGATTATTCATTTCAAGGAAATAAAGGCCTGTCGTGCCGGGCTTGGTATCATCATAGCGCACATCAATGCGTGCAACGCCTGAACATCCCAGCACCGCATAGGCGACTTCTGCCATACGCATCGCTTCATCGGTAACCTCTTGTGGTAAGTTTGCCGGGCAATCATGCACCGCATGCCCTGCGCTATATTTTGCTGTGTAATCAAAAAAATCAGCGGCGGATTTTATTTCGGTGACCAGCAACGCTTTGCCACCCATCAATCCCACGGTCAATTCGCGCCCGGGAATATAACGTTCGATGAGCGCTTCATGGCCATAGACCCAGCCTTCCTGCACCACATCAAAATTTTCGCCCTTACGCACAATGCGCACGCCTACGCTAGACCCTTCATTGGTCGGCTTGATAACATAAGGTGCTTCAAACGGTACACCATCCTTAAGCAAGGCATCGCGCGTCATCGCCGCGCCTTCTGGGCAACGTACGCCATGCAGAGATACAAGTTTTTTTGCAATCGGTTTATCCATGCATAGCGCAGATGCGAGCACACCCGAATGCGTATATGGAATTCCTAAATATTCCAGCACCCCCTGAATGGAGCCATCTTCGCCGCCGCGACCATGCAGTGCATTAAAGATTACATCGGGCTTACCCATGGGCTGTTGCAAAAGTGCTTGCAATAAACCCGGCAAATCACGCTGCACATCCACCGCAATAACGTGGTGACCAAGGCTTTTCAACGCTTCAACGATGGATGCACCGCTTACCAGCGATACTTCGCGCTCGGAACACCAGCCACCAAGCAGCACAGCGATTTTTTTGGGGGTGATACTCATGCTTCGTTTTCCTTTAAGCCAATTCGTTTAATTTCCCAGCGTAAGGTCACGCCGCTATGCTTTGCAACGCGGCTGCGCACGGTTTCGCCAAGCGTTTCCAGATCATGCGCGTTTGCGTTGCCGGTGTTGATCAAAAAATTGCAGTGCTGATTCGAAACTTCTGCCCCGCCAATCTTAAGGCCCCTACAGCCAGCGGCATCAATCAGCTGCCATGCTTTCTGGCCTTCCGGGTTTGCAAAAGTCGACCCGCCCGTATAGCTGCGGATCGGCTGGCTGCTTTGGCGGCTATTCTGAATCTCGGCCATTTTTGTGCTGATCGCGGTTGCATCCCCATGCTGTCCTTGCAGACGCGTGGAGAGAAAAATTGCGCCATCGGGCGTATCCGAATGCCGATAGGAAAAACCAAGTTCTGAATTACTCAGTGTTTTAATGGTGCCGTTCCGCTGCATCATCCGCGCATCAATCACTGCATCTTTGAATTCGCGGCCATAGGCGCCGGCATTCATAAACAAGCCGCCACCAATACTACCCGGAATACCACATAGAAATTCTAAACCCGTAAGGCTTTGTTGTTCTGCTGCGCGCGCAACCTGTAAATCAACCGCAGCCGCGCCTGCGGTAATCACATCGCCATCCACCGTAATTTTTTTAAACGCATTGCCAAGACGAATAACTACGCCCTTAATCCCGCCATCGCGCACAATCACGTTGGAAGCAATACCAAGAATGGTAACAGGAATATCGGTAGAAAGATTTTTTAGAAAATGCGCAAGATCATCTTCATCGGCTGGTTTAAATAAAACGTCGGCAGCGCCGCCAACCTTGAACCATGTGGTGTCTTTAAGCGGCGCGTTGAATTTCACTTCGCCGCGCACTTCCGGTAACGCAATACTCATGAGGATAAAGCTGTCTTTTCCAGCATCGCTGTATAATGGGCTTCAAGCGCTTGCGGCAACGCTTGCGCCCAACTGGTGACCGTCCCTGCACCCAAACACACCACCATATCATCCGGTTTGGCAAGCTCTGCGATCAGTGCAGGCAACGCGTCAGGGGAGGGGAGCGCATATACATGACGATGCCCGTGCTGCTGCAAACCTTCAACAAGCGCGTCCTTGCTCGCGCCATCAATGGGTGCTTCACCGGCAGCATAGACATCGGCAACAATCACCATATCGGCTTCATTAAAGCAGGTGCAAAATTCATTGAACAAGGATTGCAGGCGTGTGTAACGGTGGGGTTGCACAACCGCAATCGTGCGGCCCTTGCCACCGCGCGCGGTTTGCGCAGCGGATAGCACTGCGGCAATTTCCACCGGGTGATGACCATAATCATCAATCACCGTAATACCGTTCACGCTGCCAATCTTGGTAAAGCGGCGTTTCACACCAGTGAAATTCGCCAATGCTTCGCGCATCACCGGCGTTGCAATGCCAAGCGCGCGCGCAACGCCAATGGCTGCCAGCGCGTTTAAAATATTATGCTGCCCATACATCGGCAGATTTATTCCCGTTACCGTTTCTGACGTTCCTGATTTTGAATCAGTAAAGGTCACATCAAACCGCGCACCAAACGCACCGGTTTCAATATTGGTTGCGCGCACATCGGCTTGCGCATTGGTGCCATAGGTAATCAAGCGGCGATCCGAGACGCGCGGGATCATCGCCTGAACTTCTGCATGGTCGGTGCATAGCACCGCAAAGCCATAAAACGGAATATTACTTACAAAGGTGTCATAAGCTTTGCGCACCGCATCGAAATTACCGTAATGCTCCATATGCTCAGGGTCGATATTGGTCACAACCGCAACCGTTGCAGGCAGCTTGGTAAAGGAGCCATCGGATTCATCGGATTCCACAACCATCCATTCGCCATCACCAAGGCGCGCATTGGTACCATAGGCATTGATGATACCGCCATTAATCACCGTGGGGTCCATTTGCGCTGTTTCCAGCATCGCACCCACAAGGGATGTTGTGGTGGTCTTGCCATGCGTTCCGCCAATCGCAATTGCCCATTTCAGGCGCATGAGTTCGCCAAGCATTTCTGCGCGCCGCACAATCGGAATATGCTTTTCGCGCGCGGCAATCAGTTCGGGATTATCTTTTTTAATCGCTGAAGAAATCACAATAACGGTTGCATCACCGATATGCGTAGCATCGTGTGATGCCCATATTTTTATACCGCGCTCGCGCAGGCGTTTTACATTTGCGTTTTCCACAGCATCGCTGCCCTGCACGGTATAGCCAAGATGATGCAGGATTTCTGCAATCCCGCTCATGCCAATCCCGCCAATGCCGACAAAATGAATTGCGCCTACGGCAAGCGGAATGCGTGTCTTGTTATGCAGCGGTGTAACGGTGTTCATTAGTGGCTCAGGCGGCTAGGGTCTTTGTTCCGCCACCATTATAGCCAGCTTTTTGCCCATCATGCGAGAGGCCAATCATCTCGCACGCCAAATCGGCCAATTTGCTTGCCGCATCGATTTTGGCCATGTTTTTGGTCGCCGCCGCTGTCTTTATTAACGTGGCCGGCAGGGTGAGCAGGGATTCAAGCCGCACTGCTAAAGCTTCCGGCGTAAAGGCGCTTTGCGGGATCAGCCAAGCACCGCCCGTTTCAGCCAAAGCTTCGGCATTGGCTTTTTGCTCACCCGTCAAGGCATGCGGGTAGGGAACCAGAATGGCAGGGCGGCCAGCAACCGCCAGCTCCGATACCGTGGAAGCGCCCGAACGGCAAATCGCTAAATGGCAATTGGCAATACGTTCCGGTACATCATGAAAAAACGTCGCAAGCTCTACATGGATGCCATTCTCACCGTATGATGCGCGTACGTTTTCCAAATCATCTTTGCGGCATTGCTGATGAATGATCAAACGCTTGCGCAAAGGTTCAGGTAAACGTTTCACCGCCTTTGGCACAACATCACTGAAAATTGTCGCGCCTAAACTTCCACCCAAAATCAGTAAGGTAAGTGGGCCGGTTTCACTCACCGGTGGATAGGGCGCATCATACAGCGCGCGGATCGCAGGGCGCACGGGGTTACCCGTCAATGCAATACGCGTTTTGCTATCTTCAAGCCCTTTAACATTGGGAAAAGATGTTGCAATCGCTTGAGCAAGGTGGCTAAGGATTTTATTGGCGCGACCCACAACGGCATTCTGTTCATGCAGCATAATGGGCACGCCGCAGCGCGATGCAGCAAATACGGTGGGTACGGATGGATAGCCGCCAAAGCCAACCACCAGCGATGGCTTATGTTTACGAATGGCTATCACCGCCTGAACAGCGCCCAGCGTCATTTCAATCACGCCGCGTATTTTGCTAAAAATATTGCTGCCAAGGCTCGCGGCATGAATGCGGATGACTGGCACATCCAGCATATCGGCGCTGAACTGCCCCCCGCGTTGATCAGTCACTAGGCACACATTGACATTGCGCTTTAGTAACTCGCGCGCCAATGCTTCGGCTGGAAAAATATGGCCGCCCGTGCCGCCCGCAGCCAGCATAACAAGAGGAAAAGAGGAATTGGTTTTATTCATGCGTGTTACTTTTAATATAATTTGTGTTTAAAGCAAGAAGCGAACTAAT
>RGZA01000031.1 GCA_010031785.1 Alphaproteobacteria bacterium | reverse complement strand
TAACCTTTTCAGAAGATGGCACGCCGCAAACAGTACGCGGTGTGTTGCGTGTGATTACCGCGCGCAAAATGCTGGAGATGGATTTATCAACGCGCGTTCGCCGCGATCGCCTGACAGGTTTGCCAAATCGCACGCATCTGCTTGAGATGCTTGAAACCATGCTCAATGCCATCAAGGGTACGCAAAAATCCCTTGGGTATGTTGTGATGGCGATTGATAACATGACCTATATCAATGAAGCGATTGGTCCTGATGCAGCCGACAGTGTTATTCTTGGTGCGCTCAAACGCATGCAGGATTTAATTCCTGACGTGATTGAAGTAGGCCGCGTGGGCGGTGATCAGTTCGGTGTTATTCTGCGCGATTATGATAGCGCGCGCCTTTCTGAATTATGCGACCGCCTGCTGACATCCTTCCGTGAACAGCCGGTGGATAGTTCGGCGTGCCCTGTGCAGGTTTCCGTATCGATGGGCGGGATGATTGTGCAAGGAACAACAACAACAGCATGGGAAACCATGATCCGTGCAGAGCAAGCCTTGCGTGAAGCACAGCGCCAGGGCCGCAATGCGTTTGTGGAATATCAGGCATCAGAAGAACGCACCAAGGCGCATCGCCGCTCATTGGAAATTGGCCAGCAAACATTGCTGGCGCTTAAAGGCGATGGCATGCGTCTGGCATTCCAGCCGATTGTGGATGCAGTAACCGGAAAAATTCTTTCCTTTGAAGCGCTGATCCGTATGGTCAATCAAAAAGGCGATTTTATTCCCGCGGGTCTGTTCATTCCTGTGATCGAGCAATTAGGGCTTGTAAATATGGTTGATCGCAAAGTGCTCGATATGGCAATTGAATTTTTGGCTAATGATCCGGACCTTGTATTGGCCGTCAACGTATCGGGCCTTACCGCATCACAAAAGGGCTGGCCCGATGTCTTGCGCGAAAAATTTGTGGGCCGTGAACAGCTTGCCAAACGCCTAATTATTGAAATCACTGAAACCGCTGCCATTTTGGATATTGAAGAAACCAAGGAATTTGTGCACTCCATTCACGAACTGGGTGGCAAGGTTGCGCTGGATGACTTTGGTTCGGGCTTTACCTCGATCCGTTATTTGCGCACGCTGGCGGTAGACACACTTAAAATTGATCGTGAAATGCTTAGCGATGTGACGCGCGATGCTGATCAACAGGTAATGGTCAATACACTTGTGGCCCTTGCCAAAGGGCTTGGCCTTGAAACCGTTGCAGAAGGCGTTGAAACCGAAGAAGTGGCAGCGTGGCTGCGCAATGCCAAGGTTGATCATTTGCAGGGCTATTATTTCGGTCGCCCCGAAGTAGATCTGCCTGCCAATATCCTCAAGCGTTATGAGGAAAAGCATAACATGCAAAAAGCCGTATCGGTTGGCTAGGGCGTGTCCTCAATTATAGTGTGGGTATTGATGACCGGCCCTAAGCTTTTATCTTCTGGGCATAAATCTCATACGCAATAATCGCTGCGGTCATCGACACGCTTAGATTTGGAATGCCTTCGGCAGCGACTGATTCTTCACGCGTTTTATCAATCGGGCTGAATGAACGTGGCTTGGGCAAATTGGCGCTCGGCAGCGGGATGTATAATTTTTCAGCGGCGTTATCCATGACACTCTGCGGCAAGCCGTCATATTCATTGCCGAGCAGGATGACATCCCCATCCTGAAAAACATACTGGGGTAGGGTGATCGCTTTATCGGTTAGTGCCGTTGCGATAATGCGTTTGGATTGCAGCGTGTCTTTCAATCGCTCTGCATTGAGCAGGCGCGCGCTGGTTAAGCGGTCATAGGCGCCGCATGAAAAATCACTGATCGTTGGATAATGATTGGCATCGGTAAGAATGCTGCGTGGATCATAAACTTGTACCGGAATTTGAAAGGTTTCTGCAACGCGCAAAATCTGCCCAAGATTGACAGGGGATTGCAGATCATATAATAAAAGCGAAACGTTCATAGGTTCCTGACTATGCTGACATCAAAACTGATTGAAGAAGAGCACACTATCGATCATGTAATCCATATTGATGGCGAATCTGTGCTGCGTATTACAACGCGCAAGATATCAGACCCGCACGGCCCATTGGCAGAGGTGCTGTTATCGCGTGAATTTGAAAATATGCTGCAACCTGGCACGCTCGTGCGCCTGAAACGGTTTAGCTCGAACAAAACATACTTATCCCTACAAGTAGGGGACATGGTGTTTGATCTCTAACTTATTCGCCGTCTTTTTTTGCAATTGCGCCGATTTGTTTTTGCAAATCATCCAGCCGTTGCTGCATGAGCTGAACCGAGGCTTCATCCTCTTCTTCCTCAGCAGGGGCATTCTTTACAGGATTTTGTGCTGCGGGTGTTTGCACACTGCGTAAATGCGATGGCGCAGCCGCAGGTTGTGCTGCTGGTGCTGGTTCTGCACTTGCTGGCTGCGCAGATGGTGCCGTTGCAGGTTGATCAGTTTGATTGCCTTGGGCAAAGGGTGAGAACATGCGCATCGTTTGCTCAAACAATGCAACATTCTGCTTGGTCATTTGCTGCATCGTATTAAAGGGGAACAGACCGCCAAAACTTTTATGGAAAACTTCCTGCATCTGGTTTTGATTTTTGCCAAGCGCCTGCATTGCAAAATCAAGATAACCCGGAACAAGCCCCTGCATGTTGCCGCCATAATAGCTGATGATCTGGCGAAGGAAGCCGGTAGGAAGCAGGCTTTGTCCGCCCTTGGCTTCCTGTTCCACAATAATCTGCGTCAATACGCTGCGTGTAATATCATCGCCATTCTTGGCATCAAACACGATAATTTCTTCGCCATCCTTGATCATCTTGCATAGATCATCGAGCGTTACGTAGGAGCTGGTATCCGTATTATAAAGGCGGCGATTGGCATATTTTTTTATAACAATCGGATTAACTTTTGGTGGATTAGCATTCGGGGGCGTGTTGGACATATGAGACAGCACCATGTTAAAACCTATGGAATAAACTGATATGGGTTGAACGAATGGGTATTGAACAACCTCTAGAAACACTTTAATCCTTTATGCATGATTTCGCAATAGCAGAAACATTCCAAGTTAAGGAGGCCTCATGTCACGCAAGAATACGGCATCAAAAAAGAAAGCGCCTTTGGAACAAAAAGCTCCCGATAAAAAAATCGATTCCGAAAAGAGCTCGGCAGACCCGAAATCATCAGGCGCAAAATCATCAAGTGCCTTTGGATATGAAAAGCTTGCAACCCAAACCCTTGATCTGTGGCGTGAACAGCTATCGCATTTTCTCAATAATCCTGACGCAATGAAGGATCTGGACAAGACATCACCCCACCTAACGCAGATGTTTGCCCCGCTTTTTTCGAACAATTTTTTGTCCAATGGTATGGATTTATGGCTGATGATGTTGGAACAATTGGGTAAAGCTGCCAATATGAATGTTAAAACAGGCACAAGTGGGTATGACGAAGAAAACAGCAAAAAATCTCAAGATAGAAACGCGAGCACCGCGCATCAACCCGAGAATAGGTCCTCGGCCGCTTCCGCTTTATCTGGGGCTAGCACATATGCTGTGGCTCAACTTGCCAGCCGTATCGCAGATCTTGAAAAGCGATTTGCCGAACTTGAAGCTTCTGGAAGACCAGTTGCCAAACGCGCTAAGGCAAAAAAGAAAACAGCTGCAACAGCACTGGACGCAGCTAAGCGCGCAAAATAAAAATGCAGACGCGCTGTTTGATGCAGCATTGCATAATCTTGCGCAGAACCATTACCAAACATTTTTAGATGCGCTTACGCGTTATCGTAATCACGCCATCATGCGAGATCTGCCTGAGCCCCCTGTGCTGTGGCGTGCAGGCACCACGCGCCTGCTGGATTTTTCAGATAAAAAAAATAAAACAAAACCGGTTGTGCTGATTATTCCATCGCTCATCAATCGCTATCATGTGCTGGATATGGATAAGAAGCAGAGCTTTGTGCGCGATCTGGCAAAAGCCGGATTTCGCCCGCTTTTATTGGATTGGGGCGTACCCGGCGCAGAAGAAATCACCTTTGGGTTTGATGAATATTTAACCAAGCGGTTATTTCCTGCGCTGAATTACGCACAAAAAATGGCTGGCGAAAAAGTACATGTGATTGGTTATTGCATGGGTGGGTTATTGGCCGCTGCGCTTGCGGTACATGCGGCGGATGCTATTCGCAGTCTCGTGTTTTTAGCAACGCCGTGGGATTTTCATAGCGATAAGGATCAGGCAGCGCGCGTTAAAAAAATGCTGCCGCAACTGGAGCCGATTATAAAGCAGCAGGGCGAGCTACCGGTTGATGTCTTGCAATGTTTTTTCATTAGCCTGCAGCCCTTTGCCTTGCTCGATAAATTTCTGCGCTTTGCGGCGATGAAAAAGGGCAGCGCGGAGGAGCGCACTTTTGTATTGATCGAAGATTGGGTCAATGAAGGCGTACCGCTTGCGGGCAATGTTGCTATGAGTTGCCTGCAAGGATGGTATGGTGAGAATACGCCCATATGTAACACATGGAAAATATTGGGCAAATCCATCCGCCCACAGGAGATAAACCTGCCCAGCTTGCATGTTATTCCCCAGAATGACAAAATCGTTCCGCCTGCCAGCGCCAAGGCTTTAGCAGGCCTCATGCGCAAATCAACGGTTTTGCAGCCAGAATTTGGGCATATTAGCATGATGGTCAATGCGGCAGCGCGAGATAGATTGTGGCCTTCCGTGTTCAGCTGGCTTGCATCGCACTGAATCCGTCCCTAGTTTATACCCAATTCTTCTCACCCTAAGGAAACTTCATGTCAAAATCAGTGGTCATCGTTTCAGGCGTGCGCACAGCGATCGGTTCATTTTCCGGTGCATTATCCTCGCTGCCTGCAACGCAGCTTGGCGCAATTGCAATCAAGGAAGCATTGCTTCGTGCCAATGTAAAAGGTGATGAAGTAAGCGATGTGATCATGGGCCATGTGCTCAGCGCAGCGCAGGGACAAAACACCGCGCGTCAAGCCGCCGTTGCTGCCGGAATTCCTTACGACAAAACTGCACTGACGATTAATCAGGTCTGTGGTTCCGGCCTGCGTTCGGTCGCGATGGGCTTGCAAGCGATCCGTTCAGGCGATGCAGACATTGTTGTTGCTGGGGGTCAGGAAAGTATGAGCCTTTCACCGCACGCGATGATGTTGCGCAATGGTGTACGCATGGGCAATGGCGAGATGGTCGATACCATGATCAAGGATGGTTTATGGGATGTTTATAACAATTACCATATGGGCCAAACTGCAGAAAACGTTGCGCAGCAGCATCAAATCACACGTGAGATGCAGGATGCGTTTGCCGTTGCCTCCCAGAATAAAGCGGAAAGTTCGATGAAAGAAGGCAAGTTCAAAAATGAAATTGTGCCAGTGACAATTAAGGAAAAAAAAGGTGACCGCGTTGTCGATAGCGATGAAGGTCCACGCCATGGCACAACGATTGATGCGCTCTCCAAACTCAAGCCGGCCTTTGTCAAAGATGGCAGTGTGACCGCAGGCAATGCATCGAGCCTTAATGATGGTGCTGCGGCTCTGGTGTTGATGAGTGAAGAAGAAGCAGTAAAGCGCAATTTAAAAATCATGGGCCGCATTGCTTCATGGGCAACCGCGGGTGTTGATCCGGCAGTGATGGGCACGGGCCCCATTCCTGCAAGCCGTGCTGCACTTAAAAAAGCCGGATGGAATGTGCAGGATATTGATCTCATCGAAGCCAATGAAGCCTTTGCTGCGCAAGCCGTTGCAGTAAATAAGGAAATGGGCTGGGACACAGCACGCGTGAATGTGAATGGCGGCGCGATTGCGCTTGGTCATCCCATTGGTGCTTCGGGTGCGCGCGTGCTTGTAACTTTGCTGCATGAAATGGAAAAGCGGAATGCCAAAAAAGGCCTTACCACCTTATGTATTGGTGGCGGTATGGGCGTTGCGCTGTGTGTTGAACGATAAATTAAAGGGATAAGTAAATGAGTAAGGTTGCAGTAGTAACAGGTGGTATTCGCGGTATCGGTGAAGCGATTTCAATTGGTCTGCGCGATGCAGGATATAAGGTTGTTGCAAACTATATGTCGCATGATGATCGTGCAAAAAGCTTTAGCGAAAAAACTGGCATCGCCGTTGCCAAATGGGATGTGGGTGATTTCGATGCATGCCAATCGCATATCGATCAAATCACCAAGGATATTGGTCCTGTTGAAATCCTCATCAACAATGCAGGCATTACGCGTGATGCGCCGTTGCATAAAATGACCCATCAAATGTGGGATGATGTGCTGCGGGTAAATTTAACATCCGTCTTTAGCATGTCACGTGCCGTTATTAATGGCATGCGTGAGCGTGGCTTTGGCCGAATCATCAATATCAGTTCGATCAACGGGCAGGCGGGCCAGTTTGGTCAGGTCAATTATGCAGCCGCCAAGGCAGGGATTGTGGGCTTCACCAAGTCGCTTGCCCTTGAAACCGCCAGCAAGGGCATTACCGTTAATGCAATTGCGCCGGGCTATATTGATACGGAAATGGTTCAGGCGGTGGAGCAATCCATTTTGTCAAAAATTATTGCGCGTATTCCCGTGGGCCGTTTGGGTCATACGCAGGAAATTGCGCGCGCAGTGCGCTTTCTGGTCAGTGATGATGCTGCGTTTATTACCGGCTCCACGCTGACCATCAATGGCGGACAATATATGGCGTAATGACGATTGACCGGGAATATCCTTCACATCCACTTCCTGCCATCGGTGTCGTTGTATGGTGCGGTGATGAAACGCTGATCATCCGTCGTGGTAAACCACCCGGCATGGGGCAGTGGGGATTAATTGGCGGTGCGCAAGAAACAGGTGAAACCTTTTTCGAATGCGCAATCCGCGAAGCGCTGGAAGAAGCCTGTATTGTCATCGAGCCTTTTAACATCATCACCGCGATTGATGGCATCACGCGCGATGCAGATGGCAAGGTGCAGTATCATTACAGCATCGTTGAAGTGAATGCGCGCTGGGTCAGTGGCGATGCACAACCTGCCAGTGATATTACGCAGACACGTTGGGTGACGTTGCCGGAACTGCGCACACTCAATGTCTGGAGCGAGATGCTACGTGTGGTAGAACTTGCAGCGGTGCAGCGTAGGGAGGACTAAAGTTTATGGGCAACAATATTAAAGTGTTTTATTGTCTTACCGCGTTTCTGCCAAATTTGTTTTACTGTGCCACTTGTTAACGTTACTTGTAGATTTGGTTCTGTTGGCTGTTGCATCCCTTTTTTGCCCAGAAATCTTTTTGTTGATAAAGCAGCAATCGCAGTAAGGTCATTGCCAGCTTTAGCAAATGTCAGCTCTAGATGTTTGTATCTTGTTCCTTTGCCCTGCCTTGCTCCTGTTTGCGAGATTTGCTGTTGGAATGCTGTATCGGTTATCGTAACCATAATCGCAGGGGCAATATCCTTGGTCGAGTTATCATCTGTGGATATTTTAGAAACACATCTAATATTTAAAGCGCCTTTGGCTGTCGTAAAGCCAGTGGCAACATAGGTACCGCTAATTTCTTCTATCATGTCATTCTCTTAAATATGGCCTTGTCATTAATATGACCATTATCTTTATATTTTTTTGTTCGTCCCCGGCAATTATGACTTTACTTTCATGCTTAAAATAGACGGTTTTTTTTGGCATGCATTGATAAAGCTGCTGATATTATGCTCCGATCACCACTCATTAACTAATCTGCCCTAAAATTACTGCCCAATGTATCCTGACGTCGTCGATCTTCGTGAATTTTATGAAAGCGATCTTGGCCACATGGCCAGAGGATTGGTGCGCGAGCGCTTACGCAAGCTTTGGCCTAATCTTTCAAGTGAAACATTATTGGGGATGGGTTATGCAACACCCTATATGCGGCCTTTCATCAATGAAGCGGCACGGGTGATGGCGTTTATGCCAGCACAGCAAGGCATCACATGGTGGCCGCGTGGCTGGCCTAATCTTACATCCCTGACCGAAGAAGCATTGCTGCCATTGCCGGATAATTCGGTTGATCGCATTCTTGCAATACACATGATTGAGAACACCGAACATATCGGCGATGTATTGCAGGAAATGGGCCGCGTGCTGACAAGTAACGGCCGCATGATCCTTGTGGTGCCACACCGCAGTGGATGGTGGGCGCGCGATGCACGCACGCCGTTTGGATTTGGTTTTTCATTTTCGCTGCCGCACATCCGGCGTATTCTTACCTATCATGGATTTCAGATTGAGCGCCATGCGCGCGCAATGTATGCACCGCCCTTTGCCACGCGTTTTTTAGCGCCTTATGTCAACTGGATTGAAAAGCAGGGCAATTCCTTTTTGCCAGGTTTAGCAGGGGTTTTACTTATTGAAGTGAGTAAACAAGTTTATGCAAGGCCCGTTGCCAAACAGGCTGTGCGACAAACCGTTCGACCGCCGCGTTTTGTAAAAGAAGATCTGATCCCGCTTCCCGGTCTTGGGGAGCCAACGCCGACATGAGTGAAGAAGAACAGAAACTCACGCGCGAAGCGTTTGCAAAAATAAAAGCATGCGCAGAAGGCAATGGAATTGATCCTTCAAAAATCGAATTGCTCGGCAGTGATGAAACAAGCCTGACGGTCAAAGCGCAGATGTGGCTGACCTTTGATATAAACCAGCAGAGTGCAGTATATCCGGGGCCGTTTAAAAATGTAAAAAACATGCCCAAGGGCCGCTATGAAAAAATCGCGGCTGAAAAAGATTTGCCTGCAAAAATAAAAGAATTGAAAACCAAAGCGGATCACGGTGGTTATTGGAGCAAGGATGCCGCGCGGCAGCTTAATGCGGAGCCCGGCCATGGCTGGGGCATCGAAAAAGCTGATGTAGTGATTGATAATCTTGCCTATGTGGTGCATTTCGATGTGCCATGCAAGGCCTGTGCAGGCACTGCTACGCTTCCTTGTGAAACCTGCAGAAGAACAGGCAGCATGCCATGCACCCTATGCCGTGAAACCGGGTTTGAAGTATGTGGTGGTTGCGGTGGTAGCGGCAGGAATAACAGCAATCCCGAACAGGTCTGTTCCATATGCAATGGCAACAGGCAGGTCTATTGCCGTGAATGCATGGGTAAGCGCAGCATTACCTGTTACGCCTGTCGTGGGCAGGGGAAAACAAAATGCGCAAGCTGTGATGGAAAAGGCATGTCCACCCACGAGGTGAGCATTGCGCCGATTGCCAAAGCAGAATTTCACATTACTGATAGCGCAGATCTTCCCAGTGGTTTTCGTAAAGCAATCGCCCGGGCAGGATTGAAAACATTGACCAAAGGTCACGCAACAATTTCGGTGCAGGAAATGGGCACTAAGCCCAATGGCGATCCATTTATTCCTTATACCGCTATCATGCCCTATGCCGAAATGCGCGTGAAGATTAATGGCAAGGCAATGCGCTGCGCGCTGCTAGGGCATAAGGGGGTTATTCTTGATTTACCGAACTTTCTTGACCATGCATTGGAAGCAACCATTGCGCAGTTTGAAGAACAGGCCAAGCAGCCTGACACGCTGGCAAAGGCATTGAAGCTCCGCATTTGCCGCGAAGCCTTTGGCTTGTTGCAGTTAAAAAATGCCGATGCAAAAATATTGCGTCATCTTTATCCAACCGGATTATCGCTTGAGATGGCGGGGCGTATTTTGAATGCTATGCGCAGCCTTGTGTATAGCCAGACCATCCTTGCGCGCATGATTGCGGCTGGGGTTTCGGTGTTGCTTTTTGCTGCGGTGGATTATGCATTGATCGCATCCGGTGTGCGCGAAGCATTAGCGACACATACAAAACCGATACTTGCACTGATATTTGATATTGCTGTTTGTACGGGTGGTTATTTCCTGCAGGATTATCTGCTGCGGTTTGTCGCAGCCAGAAAACTTCAGCGCCAATTGAATAATGGTGAACAGCCAACAATGCAAAGCGCAGGCGGTGTAGGGATTGTGGCGAGTATCGCTGTGATTGCGATTTATATCGCAATGCTGTTTATTTTGAAGCCTCTGCCGACATGGCCTAGAGTTTTTATGTAGCTATTAGCAAATTTAGTTCATGCGTAGTCTGAGATATTTGGCGTGGGGTGGTGGTTGTACATTAGGAGCAGCAGGGCGGCCAACAGAACTTCCACAACTATCAACATACTCTGCTAATAATCTATTATTCCTGCCCTTTGCACTTTTAAAAACTTCTAGTATAGCGCGGGGTGTATAATCATTATCACATAATAAATTCAGCTCGGTTGCTCCCTCAGCGCAAAGCACTCGTACCAATCCTTCACTTCTTGGGCCCATTATTGATAACACTTTCCTAGTATAACCTGGAATCTCGGTTAGTAGACCACTTGATAACTGGAAACTTACTACAATTCCATCTGCTAACGATGGTAATGTGTCTACTAATTGTAATAAATAATCTGCCCCAGCTTGTATCGCTGTTTCGGGTAAGCTGTTTCCTGAGCCCATGAAATTTTCCTTATAAAATGATCAATCTTCTTGGAACTACTATTACACTAACTATATAACATAGCGAGCCAAAAAGAAAGTATCTCCTTAAAGAGAATAGACATCTGACCCTTAATTTTGTTCAATTTTAACCATTTTAAAAATCACTTGTCGCTGCCATGGCATTCTGCCAGATTGATCCCATAATTTGAATGCGCTTTGAAAGAGATAGAGATAAGCGCAATTTGTTTGATATTCATCAAACAAAGGGAAAAAGTGCTTAAAGCGTTTTTCCCCAAAGAACTGATACACAGTTAAACAGATAAAAGGATAGTAAAGCATGAGACCAGGTCAAGGCCAACGCTTTCAGGTGCATGAAAAATATCAGGCATTAGCCAAGGATGCGCTGACATCCGGTGATCGCGTATTGGCAGAAAACTATCTGCAGCATGCTGAACATTATTTCCGCATTATTGAAGCGATCAATGAAGCAACCGCTGCTGAACAACGCGCACGTCAAGCCTCATGGGACAGCCAGCCCCAACCATCCATGCAGCAACCGGTGCAATATACAGATGGTGCACAGCCCGAACAGGGCGGCAATCCGGTTCAGGATTTGAGCCAGGATGGCAGCGCTGCGCAACACCAGGCGCAAAACCAGGATGGTTCATATCCGCAAGGCCAGCAGCAAAACGGCCAATATCAAAATAATAATCAGCGCCGCCGTGAAGGAGGCCGAGATAATAATCGCGACAACAACCGTGATAATTATCGCGATAATCGTGAAGGCCGTGAGAACAACCGGGATAATAACCGCGAAAACCGTGAGCAAAATTATCAACCACGCCAACAGCGTTACGAAAACCGTAATGAAAATCGTAACAATGATACGCGCGGTAATTATTCCGACAATCAGGCTAATGGCCAAGGTTATGGCAACTCCCAAGGTCAGGGCCAAGGCCAAGGTCAGGCGGAATATCAACCCCATAACCAGACCCAGCAACAAGGCGGCCAGTCGCAAGACCCGCTTTATGATGGCGTGGATGAGGATAACGGCAATCCCGATACGCAGGCAGCAATGGGTGGCCGCAGATAATATAAAGATAGTATTTATAAGGTGTCCGCGCCTGCTGTAAGGCAGGCGTGACACTTTATAAAAATGCTCTATATTAAACCTATGCCTGTTTCCTTTATCAAAATGCATGGTTTGGGGAATGACTTCGTCATTCTGGATTCCCGCCTGAACGGGTTTACCCCCACACCTGACCAGATCAAACGCATTGCCGACCGCAATCGCGGCGTTGGCTGCGATCAGGTGATTGTGCTTGGACCTGCCCCAAATAAAAACGCGGATGTGAATATGGGCATCTTTAATGCTGATGGTTCCACGGCAGGCGCGTGTGGTAATGCAACGCGCTGCGTTGCCGATCTGGAAATGAATGCGCGCGCCGTGAACAATGTTGCAATCCAAAGCCCGTATGATGTGCTGCAAGCCCATCGCAACAGCACACTGATTACGGTGGATATGGGCATTGCACAAACCGAATGGAATTCCATTCCTTTATCAAAGCATATCGATACGCTTAGCATCGATGTTGCGATTAAAGGCTTACCGCCGGCGGTTGCTGTCAATATGGGGAATCCGCACGCTGTGTTTTTTGTGAGTGATGTCGAGAAAATGGATATCGCAACCTTTGGCAAGCAGGTGGAGCATCACAGTCTTTTCCCAGCACGCACCAATGTTGAGTTTGTCGAAGTAAAAAGCCGCACACAGATGCGTATGCGCGTATGGGAACGTGGCGCAGGCATTACCCAAGCCTGCGGATCTGGCGCATGCGCGGTGATGGTCGCGGCAGTACGCCGTGGCTTAACCGACCGTAAGGCCGATATTATTCTTGATGGCGGCGTGTTATCAATGGAATGGCTCGATAATGGCCATGTGTTGATGACAGGGCCTGTGGCGACAAGCTTTACCGGTGAATTATCCGATGATTTGTTAAACGGTACATAAGCGATGTTTGGATTTTTTAAGAAAAAAGAAAATGAAAAGCCGCCTGAAAAACTAACTGAACAATCAGATGTACAAGCTGCGCCGGAAATAAAACCAGAAGAAATTAAACAAGAGGAAGTAAAACAGAATTTCTGGGAGCGCCTGAAAGGCGGGCTGCATAAATCCACGAGCCAGTTGACCGATGGCATTACCGGCATTTTCACCAAGAAAAAGCTCGATGATGAAACGCTTGAAGCCTTGGAAGAATTACTGATCAAGGCCGATATGGGCGTTGCAACTGCGCAAAAGCTAACGGGGCAATTGCGCAAAACACGCTTTGGCAAAGACATTACTGATCATGAAATCCGCGCTGCATTGGCCGATGAAATGACGGTGCTGTTAAACCCCGTTGCTGCCACACTTGATTTTTCATCACATAAACCATTCGTGCTGCTCATGGTTGGCGTCAATGGCGTTGGTAAAACCACCACGATGGGCAAGATGGCAAAACAGCTCACGCAGGATAATAAAAAAGTATTGATGGTCGCGGGCGATACATTTCGTGCAGCTGCTGTTTCACAATTGGAAGTCTGGGCGCAGCGTGCAGGGTGTGAGTTGCTAACCGGTGCTGAAAATGCCGACCCTGCCAGCCTTGCCTATAAGGCATTGGAGCAAGCCAAGCAAAATGGCACCGATGTTGTAATGATTGATACCGCAGGGCGCTTGCAAAACAAGGCTGGCCTGATGGCTGAATTGCAGAAAATCATCCGCGTGATGCAGAAAGTCGACGAATCAGCACCGCATGCAACGCTGCTGGTTCTGGATGCAACCACTGGGCAGAATGCGCATGCACAGGTTGATGTTTTTAGGAATTTAACTGCAGTGTCTGGCCTTGTTTTGACTAAGCTGGATGGCAGTGCGCGCGGCGGAGTCTTGGTTGCGCTCGCAGATGTGTTTAAGCTGCCTGTCTATGCCATTGGTGTGGGGGAGGGGATAGACGATCTCCGGCCTTTTGCGGCTGATGCGTTTGCCAAAGCGTTGTGTGGAATTGAAGACTAAGTGGAGTTGAAGAATAATGTCTGAGTTAAAACCATTTCGCCCAACGCCCGATCATCGCCGCCTGTTTTACAATGCCGATGAAGCCTTTGCCTATGTCAAAGAAATCTACGATACCAATGCCGGATATTTGCGCGAAAACTTTAATGAATTTACGCGCGGCAAAGTAACGGAAGGTCGCATCACCGCCAATTATCCCTATATCGCCATCACAACCGTGCATGCGGAAAAAGTGGATTCACGGTTGTCATTTGGTTTTGTGCAGGGTGCAGGCACGTTTCGCATTTCACTGACGCGCCCGGATATTTTTGAAGAATATTACAAAACACAATTTGCATTATTACTGCGCAACCATAAGCAACCGCTTGAAGTAGGCGTTGCGCAGGAACGCATGCCCGTACATTTCGCCTTTGCCGAAGGCATGCATCTTGAAGAAGGCTTAACGCCGGAAATTGTCCAACAAATCCGCAATCATTTTGATATGCCCAATCTTGCGGATATGGATGATAGCATCGTCAATGGCACCTTTGGCACATTCTCCGATGGCGCGCGGCCGCTCGCGTTGTTTACTGCGCCGCGCGTGGATTATTCGCTGCACCGCTTGCGGCACTATACGGGCACGAACCCTGCGCATTTCCAGAAATTTGTTATCTTCACCAATTACCAGTTTTACATGGATGAATTTGTGCGCATGGCGCAAAGCATTCTGAGCAAAACCGATAATCCCGAAGAGCTCGCGTACCGCAAACATTATCTAAGCCTGATGGAGCCCGGTGGGCGCATCACCCATAACGCTAATCTTGCGATTAAAGGCCCAGAGATTGCACCCCATGAAATTCAATCTGGGGCGCGCATGCCGCAAATGCCGGCCTATCACCTTGTGCGTGAAGGCAATAACGGCGTGACGGTTGTTAATATCGGCATCGGCCCAAGCAATGCAAAAAATATCAGCGATCATATTGCGGTGTTGCGCCCGCATGCATGGATGATGCTTGGCCACTGCGCGGGCCTGCATGATACGCAGCGCCTTGGCGATTATGTGCTCGCTCATGCCTATGTGCGTGATGATAACGTACTCAACCGCGATTTGCCGCAATGGGTGCCCGTGCCAGCGCTTGCTGAAATGCAAAAGGCGATGGAGCAGGCCGTTGCTGCCATTACCGGAAAAACTGGGGGGTATGATGTGAAATCGGTGATGCGGACTGGCACGGTTGTCACGGTCGATAACCGCAATTGGGAAATTACCGGCCATCACAAATTGATGGAACGCTTCAGCAAATCCCGCGCCATTGCGCTGGATATGGAAAGCGCAACGATTGCCGCCAATGGCTTTCGCTTCCGTGTGCCGTATGGAACGCTGCTATGCGTATCTGATAAACCGCTGCATGGCGAAATTAAGCTGCCCGGCATGGCCAATAAATTTTATAAGGATCAGGTGGATCAGCATCTCAAGATCGGCATGCTGGCGATGGAGCTGCTGCGCGAGCAGGGCGTTGAAAATCTGCACAGCCGCAAGCTGCGCAGTTTCTGTGAGAGCGCGTTTCAGTAAAGAATAATAGAGATCAGAAATAAGTTAAACGTGCAGTACCATGACCACCGGCTACAGGCTGCCCAGGCTGTCTTGTTGATGGCCTGTTTGGTACTGCTGTATCAGCAGGGGCGGGTATCTCAGGGATTTGCTTTAATAAGGGAGCAAGCCATGCTCTCAATTTTCCTATTTGTGCTTTTTGGATATCAAAATTTGTCATCTTTCCTTTAGCATGACGCGCCCGATTTATTTCACCGTAGTTTAAGCCAATTGATTTGCAGGTAGCATTATTTCCACCGGTGCGCTCAACAAATTGGTCAAGAGCGTTTGCATATGCCTGACGTGCTTCATCAAATGCTTTGCCTTTGGCTGAAGATAGTTTTTGTTGATCACGTAACGCTTCATCTTTTCTTGTTTGCGCAGCTGTTTTAGCATCCTTATCGGACCCCTTTAATATTTCATTTTCTGCATCTATAGTGACTTGAAACGTTTGGATGGCTGGCTCTGCTTCTTTGATTATTTGGTTTTGGGTTTCAAATTCAGTAATGAAGCTATCAAGTTTTTGATATTGTTCTGGAGCAATTGTCGTGGCCATATAAAATCCTATATCTTAAAAAATGATGCATAAAGATAATCAAATTGGTCATATAAGAGTCAATAACTGTAATAGTTTCAGGGGCTTATATTAGTAAATAAGGCAGTTTTTAGCAGCAAATAAAGCCTTCATAGCCGGCTTTACGCAGCTCGCAGGCGGGGCAGGCGTCACAACCATAGCCCCAGGCATGTTTCTGGCTGCGCTCGCCCTTATAGCAGCTATGGGTATCGTTAATGATGATATTGACTAGGGGCAAGCCGCCAAACTCCTGCGCTATGCGCCATGTCTGCGCCTTATCAATCCACATTAGCGGTGTGTGGATTTTAAATTCTGCATCCATGCCAAGATTAATCGCGCGCTCCAACGCTTTCAGCGTTTCATCGCGGCAATCGGGATAGCCGGAATAATCCGTCTCACACATGCCGCCAACCAGATGCGCGGCGCCCAAACGGTAAGCGAGCGCTGCTGCGAAGTTAAAGAAAATCAGATTGCGCCCCGGCACAAAGGTATTGGGCAAGCCATTTTCGTTAAAGCTTATTTCTGCTTCGCGTGTCAGCGCTGTTTCACTGATCGCATTCAAGGATTTTAAATCAATAACCTGATCACTGGCGATTTTGTGCCGCCATTGCGGGAAAGCATCGGCAATCTTTTTTATAATTTCTGCGCGGCAGGAAAGCTCTACACTGTGGCGCTGTCCATAATCAAAGCCAATGGTGTGCACAACATCAAAACGCTGTAGCGCCCAGGCAAGGCAAACGGTGGAATCCTGCCCGCCGGAAAAGAGCACGAGTGCCGAATTCATGCGAAAACAGGTCCAAAATAAGCGCATTTTTCATGGCCACTATCGCGATACACAGTTACGCAATAAAGCAGCGGTAATTTTGGCGCAAGCTGCTTCCAGATAAAAGCGCACAGATTTTCCATGGTCGCAGGTCCAAGCTCAGGCACTTCATCAAGGAAACGATGATCAAGCGCATGGCGCACATCTTCAAAGGATTTTTCAAATTCATAGACATCAACCAACATGCCATTGCTATCGGGCAGGCCGCGCAAGGTAATTTCTGCGCGGTAAGAGTGCCCATGAATGCGCAGGCTGCCTTCGCGTTCCTGATCATCGACATCGCGGTTCAGGGTGTGCGCGGCATCAAACCAGAATTCCTTGCTTAACTCGTACATTACCGGATCCCCATCAGTTTATGTGTTTGCAGGCTTATGCGCCAGCGCGGATTGTTGATACAATACTCAACTGCCATGGCCGTATTCTGCTCACGGTTTGCATTATCCATGGGTTGTAAAAAGAAATGCTCAAAATCCATCTGTTCGAAATCAGCAGGCGATACGCCATCCTGCGGATAAATTAGTTTCAATTCTTTGCCACTTTTCTGTACGAGTTTTGCTTTGGCTTTGGGGCTTACGCAAATCCAGTCAATAACGCTGGGCGCTGGCAGCGTACCATTGGTTTCCAGCGCAATTTCAAAACCAGCTGCATGAACCGCTTTTATTAATGCGTCATCCAACTGTAATAGCGGCTCCCCGCCCGTAAAAACAACTAAACGGCGCGTTGTGCTATCGCCCCAGCATTCCGTAATGGCGCGGCATAAAGTTTCAGCGTTGGCAAATTTATCGCCGCCCACAAAATCCGTATCGCAGAAATTGCAAGTGGCATCGGCGCGGTCTTCTTCGCGCCCGCTCCATAAATTGCAGCCAGAAAAGCGGCAAAACACTGCGGCGCGGCCCGCCTGACCACCTTCGCCTTGCAATGTTTTGAAGATTTCCTTGACCGTATATGTCATTTAGCCACGGCTACGATAAGGTTGCACGCCTTGATCGGGCAGCCATACGCCTTTGGGCAGTGTGCCTGTTTGCCAGAACACATCAATTGGAATGCCGCCGCGTGGGTACCAGTAACCGCCAATGCGCAAAAAATGCGGCTTTAACAGCGCTGCGATTTCCTTGCCGATGCGCACCGTGCAATCTTCATGAAACGCACCATGGTTACGAAATGCACCCAGATAGAGTTTCAGCGATTTGCTCTCCAGCAGCCATTTGTTTGGCACATAATCAATCATCAGATGCGCAAAATCCGGCTGGCCTGTGACGGGGCACAGCGATGTAAATTCCGGCGCTGTAAAGCGCGCGACATAATGCGTGCCCACATGTGGGTTGGGTACTTTTTCCAACACCGCATCTTCAGGAGATTGTGGCAATGCGCTGTTTTGACCCAGTAGGGTGGTCTTGGGCAGGGTGGTTTTAAGTTTTTTCATATCTTTTATTTATGGTTTTTTGGCAATTTTCGCAAGGTTTGCTTTGATTTCATCGCGATTAAAGCCTATTTAACGGCTCTGTTTAATGAATTTGGAAAGATCCTGTGGCTGCAACCCTCCTGCTTAGTGTTCAAGAAGCCGCCATTCAATATGGCGATAAGATCTTGTTCGAAAACCTCGCTTTCTCCATTTGTGAGGGTGACAAGATATGCCTTGTGGGCAAAAACGGCGTTGGCAAAACCACGCTGATGAATATTATTCAGGATCTTAAGGAACTGGATGAA
>RGZA01000004.1 GCA_010031785.1 Alphaproteobacteria bacterium | reverse complement strand
TTTAAAAACTGATAATTCTGGTTCTGCCCAAGGCTCTGGCCCAAGCGGCAATCGCATGAAGTTGCATGCGCGCGTTGCTGTGCTTAAACATGTGGTAACGCCACTGCTACAGGCGATGGCCGAAGTTAAAAACGCAAATAAAGAAACTCAGAAAACCCATACGGTAGAAGAGGATGCGCAAACCCTTGGCGCATTGGTTGAAGGCGCGATGGCGCTTTCCAAAGCCACGACTGAAAATTTTAATGAAACCGGCGGCGCGATTGAAGATTCCGTGCGCTGGATGATTGTGCATTCTTCAACGCAAACCGTTGCTGCGCGCTACCGCGCCACGGGCACAATCGCGGCAGCCGAAGAAGCCGTGAACATTGCTAAATCTACGTTTGAGATCAAAGATAAATTCCAAAGCCAAAGCATAGGGCAGGGGGAATCCGTTCCCAACACGCTGGGGATTTTCCGTGCTAAAATGCTTGAAGCACTGGTGCCGGTTGTCAATGCGGTTGCGCAATATTCATTTGGCCGTGCTGAACATTTGTTACTCGCGCAGGTTGCTGAGCGTTTGTTAAAGACCGCCGATCAGGTTACGCGCAGCCTAGCCCCCGCAGGATGTACCCCAAAAGACTGGCGTTTATTGTGCTGGAGCGTGCTATTGGCAGGCGGTTATCTCTATTCCGATTGCCACTTTGCAGAAGCCGATCGTTTGCTTTATATGGATAAGGAAGAACGCGACGTCTATTTTAAAGAGCACGATAATATGCCCCCGCTTCATTTTGTATGGCAGTCTTTTGACCAGCGCATGGCAATGCTCGCAACCCTGATCACCTATCTTGATGTGCCGGAATCGGCGCGTCTTGATGAACAGCAGATGGAGTAATCGATGGCGATGACCCCCCTGCAAGTCTTTGCATCCTGCCTTATGCTTTCAGCGCAGACCTATGCCGTGCCACCGCAAGTCATGGTGGGTATTTTACATGTTGAAGGCGGCAAGGTCGGGCAGGAAGTTGGCCCGAACGTGAATGGCACCTATGATCTGGGCCCGATGCAGGTCAATACACTCTGGCTGCCAAAGCTTGCACGCTATTGGCAGGTGGATAATAATACAGCGCGCAAATGGGTGCGTGATAATTCATGTGTAAACCTTCATGTATCCGCATGGATTCTGCGCCAGAAGCTTGATGAGGCAGGCGGTAATCTGTTTAACGGCATTGCGCGCTATCATTCCGCGACCCCGCAATTTGGCCATCAATATGCCTATAAAGTTATCAAAGCCATGGATCGTCAGGGACTGATTGATTATAGCAATAATGGCAGTAATAATACGACCGTCGTTGCGCAGCACCGACCCGTGAGCAGGGGTAAAACCATTCGCGTCGCGGATGTCGATTAATTCCTTAATAACTGGGGTTGTTTATGAAGCTGAAATTTATTGGTGCGTTGCTCCTTGCGTTATGTGCTTGCCCTGTCTTTGCACAAACCGATGTGACCGTTCCGCTCGCGCCAGCGCCGCTTGCTTCGGGCGTTTCAGTTCCTGATACATCGAACATTTTATTTCTGCAAAATATGCGCAAGATTGGCGCAACGATTTATTATCTTGGCGAGTCCCTTGGGCTGCATGGCTGGTTTTTGGTAAAAGATGGTCAGGTGCAGATTCTTTATACAACGCCTGATCAGAAAGCGATCATGATTGGCGCGCTTTTATCAGCGGAAGGCGCCAATGTATCGCAGCAGCAGGTGATGGTGCTCGCTAATAATAATCCGGAGATCGCCAATATTCTGAAAAATTCTGCGGCGGTAACCGGTCAACCGCCGGTAAAAGTGCCCGAAGCTAAAGCACCTGAAATCAAGGCTCCTGTCGCACAGGCGGCGCCCCAACCATCACCGCAAGCATCGCAACAAATTCCACCGAGCGAAAAGTTTTTTGATGCACTTCTCAAATCTGCCAGCGTGACGTTTGGTAAAGATAGTGCACCGCAATTGCTGATGATCATGGATGTGAATTGCTCACACTGCCACAAGGCGTGGAAAGAAATGCAGCCGTTAGTGGATGCTGGAAAATTACGCGTGACGATGATCCCGATTGGTGCGATTGGCCCGCAATCGGAAACCGAAGGCGCAAGCTGGCTGTTACACAAAGATCCATACGATGCATGGAAAAAACATGTGGCAGGTGATGCGAGCATTTTCAAAACAGGAGCAACGTCTGAAAAAGAAGCTGCCGTGCGTGCCAACACTGATCTGATCCGCAAATGGGGCGTTGATCAAACGCCATACATTTTATATCACGGAAAAAATGGCAAGGTGCGCCTGATTGTGGGTGAACCAAAAAGTGTCGATGATATTATCAAAGACATTATGTGATAACCAAAAGGATGGGTTGATGAGCAATTTTCTCGACAAGTTTAAGGGTAGGCCCGCAGCACCTGCCAAAAGCGCGTTGTCTGTCTATTCTGTTGGCCCTATTGCACGGCCTCTACCACAACGTAGCCCTGCTGCGAATGCGGCGCTACCGCGCGCTGCTGCCATTTATGGTGCTGCGGCGGCAGTTTTTGCGGTACTCACGGTTTTTTATCTGATTAAGGGAATCTGGTTTACTGGCCTTGTAATGATTATCCCCACCATTTGTCTGGGCGGGTTTGCGTATTATAATTTGAAAGAGTGATTATTATTTCTGATCGAAATAATCAACGCCTTCGAGCGCTTTCAGTTTTTTCACAATCCATCCCGTAAATGGCAGGATCAGCGCTTCCATAACTATTTTAATGGATGTACCGATCAGAACCATTTTTACAATGACTTCGATAGGAAGCGTGCTGCCAAACGTAATAGGGATAAAGACAGCCGTATTCGTAAGTTCAGCCACAATCGTTGAAACCAGCGCGCGCGTGTAAAATGAATTGCGATGGGTAAGTGTTTTCATGCGTGACATGATCCATGAATTGGTCAGCTCACCCGTAAGATAGGCAAGAGAACCGGCAATGAATGAACGCAGTGCTATTGAAAAAATAGTTTCATAAGCAGCTTGATGTTGCCATGCAGCGCTATGTGGCAGAGCAATGACGATCTGCGACATTAAGGCATAAAAGAAAAAGCACAGCAGGGTGGTGATAATGAGTTGCCTGGCACGCTTAAAGCCATATACTTCGGTGATGATATCGCCAAGGATCAGGCAAAAGGGGAAAATCAATGTTCCTGAGCCAAAGGTGAGCGGGCCAATTTCAATTACTTTTGTTGCCAGAACATTGGTAATCAGGATGCTAGCGCCAAGGCAGATACCAACAATATGCAAATATTTTGGCCGCCAATTCTCATCTGCGTATAGATCGTTAATGGTATTTGACATGGGTGCTCCTTATGGGTGATGGGTATGCTACCCCACCGTCGCAAATATGACACAGAAAAAGGGTCGATCCTTTGGTGGCCCTGTTAACAAACCTTGTAACAAATCACTTCCGTTGTCATAGTTTTTCATTAAGCGAATCAGTTGGTTAGAGTTTGGCCGATTGCTGGTTTTTCGTGGAACATTTGCCGAAGCGGATTCATCATGTTTAGTATCTGGGCGATAAAACGTGCATCTTTTTGTAAAGCGTCATTCAGCTCATGGGTGCTGTTGTGTGCATCATTGGCGTTATGTGTTGCGTTGACCGCATGTGAAGATACGTATGAAACAGCAAATCCGACCTTGTTGCCCGTTTATGGAACCCCTGTTGATCCTGATCCGGTAGGTTTGCGTCTTGCACAGGCAGCCGAGCGCGCAACGCAGGCACAAAATAAAATGGCGCAAATCGAATCCTTCCGCACGCCATTACCAGCGCAGGAAGGCCTTAATGCATCACTGCCGGGTACGCAGCAAATTACCAGCGTGACCTGGACAGGACCGATTGACCAGATCACCCGCACCCTTTCTGAAATGGCAGGTTTAACCTTTAAAATCACGGGTAAAGAACCGCCTTTGCCGCTTGTGGTAACGGTAGATGCACATCAGGAACCGATTGGCAAAATTCTGCAGGATATTGGTGCACAGGCCGGGCGGCGGGCTGATCTGATTATTGATCCTATGAATAAAACGATTGATCTACATTATGCGCCAACGGATGGAACCAATTATTATTAATCGATCATCCTATCATGGCCTGATGCGCAATGTTGTGCGCGCAGCGTTGCTATGTCTTTTTATAACGCTTGGATGCGGCGTGGCTTTTGCTGAAAACGAAGAAAATAAAACCGCGCCATCACCGCCGCCACCCAATTACAACCAGATGCAAACCTGGCTAAAAATTCAGGATGATGATCCAGAAGAAAAAGAAGAAGCAGACAGAAAACGAGTTGGTACGCAAATCCGCCTTGATGCGCTTAAGGAAGCTGCGCTTTCCTATGGCGCGCGTGGCGGGCTTGCATGGCGTACCTTTCAGGTGCAGCGCCGCCTGGCTGAAAATGAAGGAAATATTTCACGCATTTTCAATTTTGGAAATTTGCTGATCTCAGCCCCTTCGGGCCTGATGATTGAACCACCGGTAGTAACCGAAGCACAAAAGGCTGTGATCGTAACATCGGGCGGGCAGAATGCTGCGGTGGCTGATCGTGTGTATCGCATTAATCGCAATGCGCGCATTGTAACCGCGCCGCGTAACTGGCGTGCGTATCTGGAACGTGATTGGGGCAAGGTTGATCCGCCGCCGACCGCTTTGGTGCCAAAGACACAGGAAGAACTTGATTACTGGCGCAAACAGCTTCTTTTTGGCTGGGAAGAAGGCATTCGTCAGGCCGATGATATTTTTCAGGCCGATTTAGACCGTTTAAATACGGATTATTTAGGAATGATACGGTATCGTGAGCTGTTGGCTCAAGGCGTTATCACGCCGCCTTACGCCACGCAAGAAGATCGGGGTGTAACCGGTGGTGGTAGCGAAATGCGTATTGGCGATCGCGGACTTGCCATTACGGGCCCTTCGCAACTTAACCCAAAGAGTGAACGATGGATCACGGCTCCACGCTAACATCAGGTCAAGGTCTTATGATCGGCTCGGATGTCATGGATTTCTGGCCGGATGAGCCACCGCGTATTCGCGTTGAACTTGTCGATGATTTAATTCTGTGGTGCGTAATGCAACGTGCAAGCGACATCACCATTCAATCAGACCGCCCGACCTATATCGAAGTGGATGGGAAATTATTTCCTGTCACGCGCCGCTCGATTGATAGCGCGGATATTGCTGCGTTCGTTACCAAGATGTACGGGCTTGATGCGATGGCTGCGCTAACGGCAGGCAAGGATCTTGATATGTCCTATGAAATTCGCGTGGATCGTAATACGCGCTTTCGCTTCCGCGTTAACATCACTGCCATATTAAGTAAGGGCCGCGATGGTGTGTCGATCACGATGCGCGTGTTGCCCAATGTACCACCGCGCATGAGTGATTTGGGCATTGAAAAAGAATTGATTGATGCATGGGCACCGCGCCAAGGCCTTGTGTTTGTAACGGGGCCAACAGGCTCTGGTAAAACAACCTTGCTTGCTGCTGGAACGCGCATGCTGATCGAGCGCCCAGAGGGCGCTGGTAAAATGCTGACCTATGAAGCGCCGATTGAATATGTCTATGACCAGATTGTCGGGCCGCACAGCGTGATTGCGCAAAGTGAAATTCCGCGCAACCTGCCAAGCTTTGCCGCTGGTGTGCGCAATGCCTTACGGCGCAAGCCGAATATTATTCTGGTGGGTGAAGCGCGCGATAAGGAAACAGTAGCCGCTGCGATTGAAGCTGGCCAGACGGGACATCTTGTTTATGCAACCACGCACACGATTGGTGTTGCGGCAACGGTGCGTCGTCTTGTCAGCGTGTTTGATTCCGGCGAACGGCTTGAGCGTGCCTATGCGCTGATTGAAACAACACGTTTGATTGTCACACAAGCGCTGGTGCCGCGGGTGGGTGGCGGACGCGTTGCGGTTCGTGAATTCCTGATCTTTGATGAAAATGTACGTGAACACCTATTGGAAGTGCCGCTTGAAAACTGGACGTCAGAAACCCAGAACATGCTCGAAAAATATGGCCGTACCATGCAGAAATCAGCCAATGAGGCTTATAGCCAGGGGCTGATCGACCGGCGCCATTATTTGCTGCTTTCACGCGGTTTTGGCGATGAAAATACTGAGAGCTGAGTGGCGAGTGTTAAGAGTTGAGTAATCAGCTATTAGTAATTAAGCGGTACTATTCACTCAATTCTCATAACTCAACTCTCAGCACTCGCAATCATGGATACACATTGGCGTAATAGTATGAAGCCCGCGCGCTTCTTTATGCTTGATGCACGGGCTGCATTCCCTGTGCTGCTGATGCTGCTGCATATGCGCATTTATACCATGATTTTTGCAGTTCTGGTTATGATTGTGTTTTATTTTCTGGAACAGCGCGGTTTGAGCTTCTTTTCTGCCTTGCGTTCTTTTCGTTTATGGATTGTGACGAAGAAACGCCCCAATTACCGTGCAAGTGACATGACCCGTATGATCGATTTTTCTTCCGAGCCTCTGGAAGAGCGCTTTGCAAATGAGGGTAAGATTGTGGATTCGAAAAATGGCGCCAATAATAGCAAAAGCGAATCAGTCAAGCGGCCAGTAAACAGCACCACGGTGCGTACGGCTAAAAAATCTTAATAGAAAATCAATCAAAAATTAATAGATTCGAAACAATCAGGTGGCCTGCACAAGAAACTTGTTGCACAAGCATCACACTTGCTATTCAGTTCAAAAATCGGCGCGGCTAAACGTTTGGCATATAAGACTCTTCTTCCCTAGGATGGTTTAGCCACACGAGTACCTCCACTAGTCTAAGCGCTAAATTTTTAGTGTGCGGGGGTTTTTTAAAGGCAGGAATGACAATGAAACCAAAGACCATTAAACACAAAAAAACGAGAGTATTTTTTAACGCTATAAGCATTTTTTCCTTTTTATCTCTTAGCTTTATTTCCAGCAATGCCAATGCGCTTACGTTGCCATCCGCGCAGCAAATCGCCTTTAAAGTTATAAATTCAAATCCACAAATCATTGATCAGCCTGCCGTAGTGATTGATGGGCGTAATGGCGTTACAGTAGCACCGCACGCTACCGCGCCACAGCAACGTACAAATGTAAATAGCTCAACACCATCATTGGCAATGGAGCCAGCCGTTGAAGGTTTTGCAGATAAGGTTCCATTGACCGTTGCAATTCAGCAAATTCTTCCGCAAGGTTATGGTTACACACTCGGTGATGGCGTTGATCCTGGCCAGTTGGTAAGCTGGCGCGGTGGTCGTCCATGGAATGTCGTGTTGCAAGATATGCTCGCGCCATCTGCGTTAGCATACTCGGTTAATGGTCGTTCTGTTGCAATCAGCAGTGTTGGCGTTGCGCCAACCATCGTAACGGGCATTGCGCCGTTACAGCCTGTTCAGCAGCAGCCGCTTATTCAACCAGTGCAACAACAATCGGTTATGATTCCACAAAATCAGCAACAGGTTGTAATGCAGCAACCGATGATGCAGCAGCAACCGCAACAACAGCCAATGCCACAAATCATGCCGCCACCACTTCCACCACAGCAAGTGTCGCCACAACAAATACAGCAGCAACAGATGCAACCACAAATCATGATGCAGCAACATCCGCAACAGCACGTCATGGTGATGGATGTTCCGCAGCAGCAGGTGCAAGTACAGCAACCGCAAGTGATTGATGTTCCTGCTGCAACTGCAACAGGTCCACAACCTTTGCAAATTGAAAACCCGCTCGTGTTTCAATCACAAACATGGGAAGTGCGCCCAGGGCAAACCTTGCGCAAGCAGCTTCAGGAATGGTGCAACCGCGCTGGCGTTGAGCTGAACTGGACCGCAGAATTTGATTACCCGATCATGGCATCGATGAATATGACCGGTACCTTTGAAGAAGCAGTTCGCACGCTTCTGATCGGTTTTGATGGCGCCAAGCCAACACCACGCGGACGTTTGCATTATAATCCCGCAGCCGGACAATCAATCTTGATTGTTGAAGCTGACGGTAACCATTACGGGGACTAAACTATGGGTCTGTTGATGTTGCCATCTTCTGTAAATAAAGTAGCCGCTCCTTTTGCAGCAATGCTTGTCGTGCTTGCTGCGTTATGCGGTTGCCAATCAGAAGATTATCGCAACACCATCAGTGAACGCGAACAGGTTGCAGAGCAGCGCGTGGATGAAGCGCGTATTCCTGCCAATGCACGGCGTTTCAATCCATTGACCGTTACTGATTCAATCTGGACCGGTGGAAAAGCCATTCGTATGCGTCATGGTATTCCTTTGCCACCACGCGTTGAAAGCAATCGTTCGGTTGCGTTGATTTCACCAGCGCCAATGTCGTTGCGTGCGATTGCTGGCGCTATCTCATCGCAAACCGGTATCCCGGTGCGCTTTGGCAAAGATACCGATGATGGTGGCGCGGGTGATGATGAAGACACAGGCGCATCTGCAAAAGATGCAACCGCAAAAAAACCAGCGGCAAAAGTTGCTTCTAAGACTCCTGCAACGGTTGGGATGCGCGTTGCCTATGAAGGCCCGCTGTCAGGGCTTCTTGACCGCGTATCAAGCCATTTTGGTGTAAACTGGAAATATGATGGTGGCGCGCTCGCGATCACGCGTTATGAAACCCGCACCTTTGTGATGGATGCATTGCCAGGCACGCAAAAAGTCAAAGATGGTATGAAAGAACAATCGGATAATAATGCCTCTGCTTCGGGTAATACGCAGGTAACCAGCGTAAGCCAGCAGGCGGGTGAGCAAACATCGAGCATGGATATTGATTTTAAGTTCTGGGATGAAGTGGGCAAAACGCTTGAAACCATCTTAAGTGGCGTTGGCAATTATTCGATGTCCCCTTCATCGGGCACCATCACGGTTATGACGACGCCGGAAACCATGCGCAGCATTTCTGATTATCTCAATCAGGAAAATCAGCGCCTTAGCCGTCAGGTTGCAATTAATGTTGAAGTCTACACGGTTAATATTAATGAGGGTGAAGATTTTAACACGAAATTTGATATCACCTTGCGTCGTTTAACAAATTTCAGTGGATCAAGCACATCTGCTGGTGCGCCTTCTTCAACCAGCACGGGTCTTGGCAGTCTTGCGGTTTCGGTTCTTAATCCTGAAACGATTGGCTCCGTTACCTCGATCTTCAATCTGCTTTCCAACGTAGGTAAGACGGCGCGCGTTGCGCAGTTCCCCTTGACGACTCTGAATAACCGCCCGGTGTCACGCCGTATTGGCCGCGATATTGCGTATCTTGCATCGGTGCAAACCAACACCAGCCAGACATTCCAAAACACAACGCTAACGCCGGGTATTATTAAGGATGGTTTCTCCATTCAGGTAACGCCGCGCTTGCTGGGTGAGGGACGTATTCTCTTGCAATACTCGTTGTCGCTGATTGATCTTGTGGGGGCACCAAAAACATTTAGCTCAGGCGAAAATCAAATTCAGCTTCCTGAAACTGCGACACGATTCTTTGTACAGCAATCGATGCTGCGTAGCGGATCAACCCTTGTACTTGCCGGCTTTGATCAGGATCAGGTCACGCAAAGTTCACAAGGTGTAGGAAATGCCTATAACTATCTACTTGGTGGGGGCGTGACGAACACACGCACACGTCAAATCCTGTTTATTGCAATGACGCCGCAGGAGATTACCCTACCGAGGACGGAGAATGAGTAATGGCTTCAGGCGTTGTCAAAGTTGGCAGGCGAACCTATGCCGTTGGCCTGTTATGGCAGCCTTCGCCTAGTGGCCGCATAGCGCAGGCTGCCCGCGAAGCCGCAGCGCAACCGGGCCAGCAGTCTGATTTTTATTGTGTACGCGCAGCGAGTAAATCGGTTGCTATCCCTCAATATGGTCTTGCGCAAAGTGCGCAAGGGCATAAAGCAGGCATGGCAACGCTTGCCGCATCGCTTGCTAATGCACAGCCAGGATCGTGGGCTGGGGCATTTCGTTTGCGCGAAGGAACGTGGGTTGTTGTCGTTCGCGACGATCTGATCGCGCCCGATGGCGACGTTCTCTTTGATAATGATGAAGCAGCGCGCGATCGTTTATTACAAGAAGTAAGTCTTGGCGGTGTGCAGCGTGTCTATGCGCCCGATGGCTGGGCGGTTCCGGGATCTGATCCTACGCCCTTGCCACTGCTGTTACAGGACCGCGTGGAATGCCGCTTGCAGCCGGTGCATTTGCCGATGCGCCTTATTATGTATGGCGCTGCCGCTGCTGCTGTTGTGTGCTTGATCATCTTCCTTGCCCTGCAATATCAGGCAGAGCAGGAACGCATCGAGCAGGAAATCGCTGATCAGGCGCGTAAATTGCAGGAAGCTGGCAAGAGTGGCGCGGTCAGTAAAATGGTAACCAAGTGGGAATGGCCCCCCGCTGAACAGGCGTATGAACGCAAATGGGAAAAAGCCCCAACGGCAAAAGAATTCATCGCAAATTGTCATATCTTATTTGGCAAAGTTCCAGCAACACAGCTCGGATGGAAGCGCACGCAATCGGTATGTCAGGAAAACCGGCTCACGGTTAGCTGGAACAGGGATAAATCATTTAACGCGATTGTGCCGCCGGGATCGTTTATAAAAGATGATCTATCGATTGCTAATCAAACCGTAAAAGCAGACATGCTTACTGCGCGCGGCCCCGAAAGCCTGTTTTCTGAAAATGAGATTTCAGGCCTTGCCTTGCATGATAAATGGCCTGCTACCTTGACACGGGTTGCCGATGATTCGCCCATCGTTACGCCGCCGCCCAATGTAAAAGATGTACCGCCACCACCGCCACCACCCTGGCGCAAGCGGGATGTAAAATATGCTGGTAAAACCCCGCCTTGGGAAATATGGCCATATTTTGAAGGAGTGCCGGGAATGATCGTGAATAAAATAATCTGGGATGGTTTAAACTGGACAATGGAAATAACAATGTATGAAAAGAAAGGTGGGTGACATGAAAAACTACGCCCTTATCACAACAGCGCTTCTTACAACAATGGGCACATTGTTGCTTGGCTTAACCATATCAAGTCCAGCTGCTGCACAAGATGCACTCACCGGAACATTGCCAAATCCGGCAGGCATGCCTAGCGCTGCTCAGCCTGTGTTCCAGCCTGCTACCGCGATGCCAATTGCTGCAACCGGACCCGCTTCAACTGCGCCGGTTGCAACCACAACCACCACGACAACGACGGTTGTGCCAACACCATCACCTGTGCCATCCGCACAGTTGCCTGTTCATAATGCAACTGCGCCCGCTGCTTCGGCTTCAATCGTGCCGGTTACGCCTGCTTCAACGGTCAATCCAATACCATCGATTCCCGCTATTGGCGGTGCTGCACCTAACAGTGCGTTGACAACTTCGCCTGCTACGCCGCAAATTGTGCAGGATGCTGTTACGCGTTTGCAAAAAGTGGATCAGATTAATCTGGATGACATGATCCGCGCACAGGATGCAATCAATCGTCTTGATCTTTTGCTCGAAATTGAAAAACGCCAGAGCGAACTCAAAAAAATTCGCGATGAACGTACCAAGCCTGCGGCATCAAATCTGCTCGGCTCGGCGATCCCTGCTTCTGCGCTTAATCTTCCAAAGCTTTCTGTCCCTACACCAAGCGATGCAGCAACGCCTATCAAACCGATCAAGGCCAGTGCAGCACCTTCTTCATCCGGGGATTCTGATAAATACAGCATCAAGCGTATTTCTGGCGCAGATGGTCGTTACCTTGCCGTAATTAGTCTGGAAGATAATTCGTCACAAACCGTGCGTGCCGGTGACAAATTACCTGATGGAAGTCTGGTAAAAGCGATTAATTTGACCAGTGTTTCGCTTTTTAAAGACAAAAAAAGTAAAACTTTAACTATTCCGACGGATTCTTATATCGTTAGAGAATCCGGTAGTTTAACAGAATAGATGTCTGACTCACTTATTTCGCGTTTCAAGGATCTTGTTGGATCAAACCCAAAGGCGGGTAGTCCAGCAGATGCCCCGCAAGCCAATGGGCCAGCTTCGCCCAATGCAGCGCCGCGTCCCCGTCAAACAGGGGGGCAAACAGGTGAAGTACTGCGCGAACGTCCACAACGCATGGCCCCAAATGAAACAAGCGATGGATTAAAACTAACCCCTGCGCAGCAAGCTGCCGATAATGCGCGAATGAAAAAACCCGTCGTTGAAGAAAAACGCACGCGCGGTCCCATGGCCATGGCTGCATCGGTTGGCCCAGTGGTTAGCCAGGGGCGCGATAAAAAGCCGGAAGGCGATGATGAACAGGATGCGCCCAATGAAGCCGATGCACCGATTGTCTTTGAGGGTAATTTGCTGACCGCCGTTGGCAGCAACATCAAAATTCCACAAGAGTCACGTAACCTTTGCGCGTTATTTGATACGGGCCTTTGGCTCGTTAGCGCAAGTCACCGGAACTCCCCACTTGTTACATCGGTTGCTGCAACCGCGCGGCGTATGGGATTTCATGTAGGCCCTGCGCGCCTTGTAACGCCGGACGTTATCAAATCCGCCTATAATTATTTCGAGCGGCAGATTTCAACGCTACGCCTTGATGAAAACTCGGTACGTCGCCAGATCGTGCGCACGCTTGCGGCGGGCGCTGAAACAGGTGCTAACGATATTCACATTGAAGCGAGCGGTGGTCGCACCAAAGTTGAGTTTCGTATTGATGGCACCTTGCGTCTTTGGGAAACTTGGACGCAAAAAGAAGGTGAACAGTTCTTATCATCCGTTTACTCGCATTCTTCCGGGCAATCCGGTGCAACGGCAAACTGGCTTGAACCACAGGCTGCGATGCTTACCCATGGTTCAGGCCCTGATACGATCGCACTTCCCGAAGGCGTGCTTGCCGTGCGTTGCCAATGGGTGCCTTTGGCGGACGGCGGGCGTTATCTGAATATGCGTTTGCAATATGATAGCTCGCGTATTTTTGGCGAAAATTTTATTCAATCGGACGTTGATAGTCTTGGCTTCAATCAGGAGCAAACGGATATGATCCGCTATCTGCGCCGCGTTCCAGGTGGCATGCGGATTTTTTCAGGGCCAGTGAACCAGGGTAAAACGACGACGCTGCGCGTGGTGCTCAACCGCCATATGGCCGAAACCAACATGGAGCAGAAATGCTACATGATTGAAGATCCCCCTGAAGGCGGCGTTATTGGCGCCAGCCAGATTGGTGTGTCAGCGACTGTAAAGGATGAACAGCGCGATAAAAGCTTTACCGAAATCATGCGCTGTATTTTGCGGCTTGATCCCAACATCGTGATGCTTGGCGAAACGCGCGACTTGCAAACATCGAAATTTATTTTCCGTCTCGCACTCACAGGTCGTCAGGTTTACACAACGCTTCACGTTTATGCCGCGATTGCTATTCCCCAACGTCTGCGCGATCTGGGGTCAGAGCCTTACCTTGTTTACGATCATCATTTGCTGGTTGGCTTGATTTGTCAGCGTTTGCTGCGCGGCCTATGCCCGCATTGCCGCATTCCTGCGCGTGGCATGATGGAAGATTCTGCGCATGAACCGATTATGCGCCGTGTGCGTGCAGGGTTGGCATTGATGCAATCATCCCGTCGCTTGCCGCGTGAAGATGCAGACCCTTTTGATTATCTGCAAGAGCCCGATATGCGCGGCGTTTATTTTGTCAATTCGCAAGGATGCCGTCATTGTTTCCAAGGTCGCCAAGGCCGGAGCATTGTTGCTGAAGTCGTTGCGACCGATGCGCGGTTAATGTCACTTTTATCTGAAAACAAACTTGATGAAGCGACGCGCTACTGGCTTTCACCCTTTGGCCTAAATGGCATTACCATGCAATGGCATGGGCTTGAAAAAATCCGTGACGGGGTTGTGTCAGCCTATGATGCAGAGCAGGAAGTAGGGCCGTGCGCATCGGACCGCGAAATTCGTTTGGTTGAAGAACGCTTGGGGCGCAAAGATAAATGGCAGATTTAAAACGCTCTTACGCGCAATGGACGATGCGTAATAACCGCAAATTGCGGTTCCGTATCTATCGTAAGCTGCAAGGCATGCTCGCCATGAATGAGGCGCTGTCACGCGCGCTCGAGCGTTTGTGGTATAATGCTTCAGACATGGGCCGCAGCCCTGATCGCCCGGCAGCGCTCGCGTTGCAGGAATGGCTCAAGCGTGATCGCGCCGGTGAAACGCTTTCCGAAGCGATGAATAACTGGATCCCGTCAGCTGAGCTTTACATGATCCGCGCCGGTGAAGAATCTGGGCAGGTGTCAAATGCGATGATTGCGATTATGCATGTGGGCGATTCCGCGCAGCGCATGCGTCAGGCGATTATCCAGGCGGTGTCCTACCCAATTTTTATGCTGATATTGCTTGCCGGTGTGTTCTGGCTGTTTGGCGTCAATCTTATTGAAAATATGCGTAAAGCCGCACCCAAGAAGGTGCTTGAAGCGATGAGTGGTATTGCCGGCGTATCCGATTTTATTATGGATAACGGTATTTATCTGGTCATATTCATTGCCGGATTTATGTTTCTGGTTGCCGGGACCATGCCCTATTGGCGCGGGTTTGTGCGCACCAAATTTGATAAATATCCGCCATGGGCGTGGTATCGCATCTGGCAGGGAAGCTCCTTCCTTCTGGGTCTTTCTGCGCTTCTCAAGGCACAGGTGCCGTTAAAGCGCGCGGTTGAAATTCTGGAAGAAGAAGCAACGCCATGGCTGCGCGAGCGTTTGCATTCTGCCCGCGAAGAAATTTTACGTGGCCGCAATCTGGGGGAAGCCTTGCGTGCAGGCGGATATGATTTTCCTGACCCGCAAGTTGCGCTTGATCTGGAAATTTTATCCGAGCGTTCGGACGTTGGCGGCGTGATTGATGTTGTGACCAAGGAATGGATTGAAGAGCAGATTGAGGTTCTTAATATCCAGGCAACCATTGTTCGCACTGCCGGGCTGTTGTGTGTTGGCGGCGTGATTGCATGGGCGATGTTGTCCATCCTGCAAATCACCACCATTCTCAGCGATATGCAGAATTCGGGTAGCAACTCATTCTAAGTGCTTTTGGGCTAACCGCCTAATTTGTATGCAGATATCTGGTTTTATTAGAGAATCGTTCGATTTTTAAATGCATTAAGCTAAAGTGCTAACACTAAATTAAGAAATAATCGGTTAGCTTGTCGGGTACGTTATCTGGGGTTAGTAAATCCTGTGATTTAGTAAGTCTGCACCTGTTTTTGTTGAAAGTTTTTTGTCCCCATTCGGAGGAATCTATGCGCACCCACCTTGCACCACGCAGTTCGAGAACAAATATATCGAAAGAAGCGGGTTTCAATTTGATTGAAGCCGCAATCGTTCTTGGAATTGTCGGCTTGATCATCGGTGGTATCTGGGCAGCAGCATCCTCGGCCTATGAAAATATGCGCCAGCAAGCCACATCAAAAAATCTTCTCTCCCTTGCATCCAACATTCGTAATTTCTATGCACAAAGTGCAACGGATCCTGTTTTAGCCGATTTCGGTAGTGAACAACTTTATCAGCAGGGTCTTGTTCCATCCGATATGCTCGCAGGGAATGATGGTGCGCATATTCTTCGTCATCAATGGGGCGGTGTAGTTGATTTGGCCCCTTCCAACCTCGGTGGTAACGTTTCTGGTTTTACAATTACATTGAATAATGTATCCGGTGCTTCATGTCGTAATCTTATTATGCGTAATGCCAATGCTGCGAAGGGTTCTGGCTTATTGGGCGTAGGTGTGGGTGAAGAAGCTAATATCTTGAATATGACAACGAATGGCGACGATACAGTTACGCAAGCAGACTTAACTACTAATTGTCCCAATGCTGGCCAAGTTGATGTGATCTTCACTTTTGGTATACGCGGTTAATCGCCTGATACAAATTATTTGAAAATGGGCGTTGCTGCCGGGATATGACCTGGGGCAGCGCCCATTTTTTTATTTCAAAAACTGATAAAATAAAAGATACTAAACCCTATGTTTATGTTCGTTTTTTCAGTGCTTATGATTTCCATTATCGGTCTGTTTTTTCAGATCGTGAATGCACAGACGAGCTTTCTTTTGAACCAGCAAGTAAGTCTTGGCCAGCAAATGATGCGCTGGCATTCCCTTGCCTATGCCTATGCCTGCGGGACAGGGACTGGTAAGTCAAAAGCAGTAGGTGAGACCGTAACTAAGGCTGATCTCGATGAGCCTGAAAAAACAGAAGTTGCCGGCAGCTATGACTGGAATACGGTGTTTTTTTCGGGAACCTATGATGGTGTTGCGACGCCGCGCCTTATGGTGACCTATGTAACGCCGAATGAACGGCCCAGTGGCTTTAGCGCGGCGGATGTTGGCTGGCAGATATTGAAATTAACTGCGCGACAGCATTACCGTTTCACCCGCAGCAATGCGCAAGCTACTACGCTCACTACTTATTATGGCGAGATGAGAATAATTCCCATAACATGGCTGCCAATGCCACTCCCATCACCACAGATCCCGGATAATTCGGTAGTACTTGTAAGTGATGCTTCATGTCCTTAATCTAACGTTCAAACCATAACTAAGGGCTATGCCATGATTAAGTCAATTCGTTCTAAAGCACATTCCGGTTTTACGCTCATTGAACTGGTGATTGTGCTTGGCATTACCGGCCTGATTTTTTCAGGGTTATGGGGATTGCTCACCAGTGGCAGCTCGCAGCTGCAGGCGCAATCGGCCGCGCAGCAATATCGTCAGGTGATTGATGCCACTCGTAAATATGTGACTAGTGGAACGGTGCCTTATATTTCAGGGCAACCGCCAGGCCTTGTTGCACCAGCGCCAACCATTGCTGATCTTCAAGCCGCTAACTTGCTCTCGCCTAATTTTTCAACCACAGATTCTTATGGAAACACTATTCTCATAGCAGTTAATACAATTGATGCTGATAAGCAGCAATATCGCTTTGTGGTCTATTCCAACAGAAATGTAACGATTTCTGACAAGGCTGGGGCGCAAATCAGCTCTCTCATTGGTAGCGAAGGCGGATTTGTCTATGCCAATGCGACTGATGGCTGTTCCAATGCCGTCACCGCTGAAAGCAGGGCATGTGGTTCGTTTAACTCCTTTAGTTTATTGCTCAATGATTTTCTTATTCCTGCGGGTGCCGGGCGCATTGTCGCGCTTGCCTACACAATTGATACCAATATGGGTATTGCGCCATGGCTTTACCGTAAAGGCGGGAGCACCCCTGAACAAAATACCATGCAACAGGATATGTTCTTCATTCCTGGTCTTACGCTGCGGATGCAGAACAGCGCGATTGAGATGGGCGCAGGGAATCTCGTGATGGGTGGCGGTAACCTATCCATGGGTAATAATGGTGCGGCGGCGGGTGGTGGGAGCTTGTTTCTTGGTGGAGGTCCGGTCAGTGATATGAGCAGAGTAACAGGCGATGACATCCGATTTACCACGGCTGCCGCCTTTCGCGTCATTTCGGCGGGTAGCGTAAACATTACCTCTGGGACAAGTACGATTGTTGCTACCACTGATATAAGTCCTGCCGCCGTGGCTTTGGATATTAATGGAACGGGTCGTGCGAATGAATTCCAAGCAGGAAGATTCATTTATTCTTCAGATATCAGTATGAAAGAAAATATTGTCCCCATTCCTGATGCATTGAACAAATTATTGCAACTCCATGGTTATAGCTTTGACTGGAAGATGTCACATAGACACGATATAGGTCTTATCGCGCAAGATGTTCAGAAGATATTTCCTGAATTGACGACAGATCTTCCCGGACAGAAGGGTAAGCTGGGCGTAGATTATGCGAAAATAGTTGCTCCTATTATTGAAGCCATACGCGAGCTCAAGCTTGAAAATGATGCGTTAAAGGCGAAGGTGGATAGCTTAGAAAAGCGGATAAATGGGAAAAGCAAATAGATCTTAGCTTTTCTAAAATAGAAGTCACGCCCGCGAAGGCGGGCATCCACGAGCTTACTTATTAAACCTTGTACTTCTATAAGAGACATTTGTTCAAAAAATATGAACGATGTTGAAAAAGATTTTAAAAAAGTAAATTCGTGGATGCCCGCCTTCGCGGGCATGACTTGCTTTTTTTAATCTTTAAAAAGTAACTTTTCCTTTGAATGACGCATAAAAAAACACCGGCTATAAGGGCCGGTGTTTTTGCATAAGAAGACTAGTTTATTTCTGATCAATATAGCGCGTGCATGTCATTCTACACATATCTGATGAAGGCGATTTCTTTATACAGCACACAGCATAATTGTTCGTACCTCTGCTATCCTTGACGGCTTGAGCGGAAAGTACACAATTTTCAAATTCGCCGCTCATTTTAAAATCTGTCATAGCCGCATCGTTGATTAAAAAATCGTTCTTGACGCATTCATTGGCTGTGGATGTGATTTCTTTTTGTTGTGATAATAGATTGTTGCATTCAAAGTTGCTATCGGAGCATGTTGTTGTGCCCATGCGTATGGCTGATTTGGTAAAATCACTATCGGCATGACCGATGCCAGAAAAACCGATCATTAGTAACAGTGCGATAAGAATGTGTTGAATGCGCATAGGGTCCCCCAAAAAGAAGCTTGATAATAAAGCTATAAGAACAGGTTCTTAACAAAATATAAAGGCCAAATGAGGGCGAAAAAGCCTTTATTATATGACCATTCTATACGGGCGATTATAGCCAGCTCATTTTTTATCTGCAAAGAACGGCAAAAGCGGCCTGATTTTCAAACGAATGTTTTATTCAAAGTGAATCATTAAGCATGATTGGCGCAGCGCCTGGTTGCGCTGCCGCATGAAAACGCGGTGCAATGATCCGCAGCATTTTTTGTGAATCCACCTTTATCAAGGCAATAGCGCATATAAGGCATTATACGGCACTGCGATTGCCTCAAGTTTTATCAAAAAATAAAAGCAATCTACCGATAAGCTCCACCGAAAACTGCTGCTGCGATAACCAGCATTGTTTACCGATGATTAAATGCGGGGGGCGTACAGTAAACCTATCGCCGGAATATCCCGGTATGCATTGCGGAGGAAGTATATTATGAAACATTTACTAAAACAATTTTGCAAGAATGAAAGTGGCGCGACAGCCATTGAATATGGCCTGATTGCAGCCCTCATATCCGTTGTGATGGTTAGCGTGCTTGTAACCCTTGGCCCGGAAATCAAGGCAACCTTCCAGGATGTACAAACCAATCTCGCCAGCCGTTCGTCACTCTAATAGGTAAGGCGACAACGCTCTTCCCCCGGTATCCACAGCGGGCACCCGACAAAGGTGCCTGCAGGATACAGGAAGAAAGCTTAAGGAAGACAAGATGGATATGATCATAGATAAGAATTTTTTCCACGATGGCATCCTTATCATCGCGGCGATCACCATGCTTATTGCAGCCTTGAGCGATATTAAAAAACTGATTATTTCAAATCGTCTGTGTCTTTTTCTGGTTGGGCTTTTTCCTTTTTATGTACTCACCGCACCGCATGAGGTGATGTGGGTGCAGCATGTGATGATTGCTGCCGTTGTGCTGATCATTGGTTTTGCGATGTTTGCGATGAATTTCCTGGGTGGCGGCGATGTGAAAATGCTCGCGGCTGTCTCGCTATGGGCGGGGCCGAAAATGATTGCAACCTTGTTACTCTTTACATCGTTTGCGGGCGGAATTCTTGCACTGGCCTTTGCCGCGGCAGCCTTGTGGCGCGCACGGCGCATGATGAAAGAGCACATTGAAAACCCGGATGAAATACCCTGGCATAAAATACCCGTGCCTTATGGCGTTGCCATTGCATGTGGTGGGGTAACCTCCTTATTCTTAATGGCACAAGCTATATGAAACGCCGCACAATCTTCCTTGCGCTTGCCATGATCATGGGCCTTGGCACCATGATGATGATGCGCAGCGCTATGAATCACAAAGTTGCCAAGGTGGATACAAGCAGCCAGATTCTAGTGGCTACTGCTGATGTACCAGCCGGGCAATTTATCCAGCAGCAGCATGTGCGCTGGCAGGCATGGTCGCCTGAACATATCACGCAAGCCTTTATCAAAAACACAGCAGTTGAAAAACCCGATGCTTATATTGGCGCAGTGGCACGCCAAGGCATCCGCGCGGGTGAGCCTATTTTAAAAGGCCAACTCGTTAAGCCACAGGAGCGCGGCTTTTTATCCGCTGTGCTGGATGCAGGCAAACGCGCAATTGCGGTGCCCATTACCAATGTCACCGGCATTGCAGGCTTTGTCTTTCCAGGGGACCGGATTGATTTGATCCTAACGCACTCCATCCATTCGCAGGATGATGATAAGGTCAATCAACGGCGTGCTAGCGTCACGGTGGTAAAAGATGTGCGCGTGCTTGCACTTGATCAGGATGCCAATGATCAGGGTGAAGCCAAGGCAAAAGTTGCCAAGGTCGCAACGCTGGAGGTCAATCCCAAACAGGCCGAAGTGCTAACCCTTGCCTTGCAACTTGGAACCATTTCCTTATCGCTGCGTAGCCTTGCGAATGAAAAACTGATGGCCGAGCCTGTGGCTTATGAAAAGGAAGCATTCACTCTAGATAGCGAAGTGAGTTCGATCATTCCCCGGCCCGAGGATCATACAGCTGTATCAGGGCAGATTGTTCAGGTCTTGCGTGGTAACAGAGCGCGCGCGGAAGAAAACTTTGATGAAGGCAAGAAGAACTAGGCCTTGTTTCGATAAAAGAATAATCGCCTTGCAAGATTGCTAATGAATTCTAGATAAACACGCTTTAGATTAATCCTCATGAAACATGTTTTTTCGCTCTGCCTGTTGCTGCTTGTTCTCATTGCATCGCCACTTCATGCGCAGGAAGATATGCCGCTCGCGCTGAGCATTGATCGCAGCGAAAATATCACGCTTTCTGAACCCGCCGATACCGTCTTTATCGCCAATCCTGACATTGCGGATGTGCAGGTTGTCGCGCCAACCGTGATCACTATCTATGGCCGCAAGCAGGGCGAGACATCCATCACCGCAAGCAAAAAAGATGGCACGATTTTGCTCAAGCGCAAAGTGGTCGTTGATCAGGATTTGGGTAAATTACAAAATGTGCTTGGCAATATGCCCAAGATCAGGGCCTTGCCAGTGCCCGGCGGTATTGTATTAAAGGGCGAAGCATCATCCTCGCTGGAAGCAGCCGATGCGCAGCGCATCGCCAAAAAATTCCTTGGCAACGATAAGGAAGAAATCATCAATCATCTGCGCGTTAAAAATGATGAGCAAATTCAGTTGCGCGTGCGCGTTGCGGAAGTGAGCAAAAATATCAGCAAGACCTTTGGCATTAATTGGGATGCGATCAGCCTTGCGGGCGGTATCACGCTTGGGCTTAAAAGTGGTGCAAGTTTCCTCTCCGATACTGTTCTACGCAATAGCGGGGTGAGCAACGCCGCGGATCGCTATACGCGTGATACGGTCAATAACGGCGTTTATGCGGGTTATAATAACGGCAATGGCTTTGCGATTAACGGGTTGATTGATGCGCTGGCGCAAGATGGGCTTGTAACGCTTCTGGCTGAACCAAACCTCACGGCAAAATCGGGTGAAACGGCAACCTTCCTTGCGGGCGGTGAATTTCCGGTACCCGTGCCGCAGCAAAATGGTGCAATTACGGTTGAATTCAAACCCTATGGCGTATCGCTTGCCTTTACTCCAACGGTGCTTGGCAAGGACCGCATCTCCATTCAGGTAAGACCGGAAGTGAGTGAACTCACAACATCGGGCTCCATCTCGCTCAACAATATTGCAATCCCTGCCTTGCTCACGCGCCGCGCAGAAACAACGGTGGAGCTGGGCAGTGGCCAGAGCTTTGCCATTGGCGGCCTCATCCGCAGTTATCAGAATAATGATGTATCGAAATATCCGTTCCTTGGCGATATTCCCATTCTTGGTGCGCTCTTTACCTCGACCAAATTCCGCAATAGCGAAACGGAACTTGTGATTATCGTCACGCCCTATCTTGTCAAGCCTACATCCGGGCAATTGGCCGCGCCAACCGATGGCTATGCGCCCGCCAATGATATTGAGCGGATTTTCCTTGGTAAAACCCATGCTGATGGCATTCGTAATGAACCACGGGCGCCGGGTGAGATGCTTGAAGGCCCTGTTGGCTATAGCGCGGAGTAAGTGGATATGAAAACAGCACTGCTACTGCCCCTGATTGTACTGATTGGCCTTAGCGCCTGTTCAAACGAACCTGCCACATCGCGGCCGGATCATCGCATTTCAGTCATCGCTGACCCTGCGCAGCGCGGCAAGCTGGTGGCGGTGCCCAAACCTTGCCCGAATTGGGAAAATAATAATTTTGATGATCTAGATAATCAGTTCAAGCTACAGTTTGGCTGTGCGGATATGTATAATCTTGGCAAGATGATCGCCAACCCTGCTGATCTGTTGCATGGTCAAAAACTTGGTCAGGCGGATGCAGCATCAGGCGTGCTTGGGATTGAGCGTTATCGTAGCGACAAGAAAAAAGAACTGATCAATCCGAAAGAAATTGGATCGACTACGAAGTAAGCGCGCTGCTACTCCCCTCCCTCCGGGAGGGGCTGGGGGCGGGGATACCACAACAAACTTTATTGCTGTTTCCCCTCACCTAACCTCTCCCAGAGGGAGAGGGATAATATTGCGCTGCTTCATTGAGTTTTTTCTTTAAAACTGCTTCTAAAAATTACTTCGAAAATCGAAGTAAAATCGCGCGGCTTTCCAAGCAAATTAAGGCATTAAAAACTAAAGGTTTATTAGCAAAACTATGGTGTTTTAGAGAGGTAGAATGATGCCTCTTAGCACACGGTTTGTTGGTTATCATGCATGAAGAATTTATGGGGTTCGTTGCTGACGAAACCTCTCATCGTATTGCGCAGCATGTTGTAAAGGCAAATGGCTGGCCATCTGCTGTTATTCAGCATGGCGGGCTTGATGCGCTCGCGGACATGCTTGAAAATCATGCACCGCCGCGTTTGCTTCTTCTTGATCTAGATGCAGAACAGGATGCGCTGTCTGCAGCGCACCGTGCAATCGGGTTGTGTGGCCCTGACTCGCAGATTATTTTTCTTGGCAAGCAGAATGATATCAGTCTCTATCGTCAGTTCATTCAATTAGGTGCGGTAGATTATCTGGTGAAGCCCTTAAGTGAAGAAAGCCTGTTGCACGCGATTGCCAATAGCGCCAAACCAAAAAAACAGAATGAAGCGTTACACAAAGAAGCGCACAGCAGCGCGATCATTCCCGTGATTGGAACGCGCGGTGGGGTAGGGGTGACGACCTTATGTGTCAATCTGGCGTGGATTTTATCACAGCAGCTTAATCAGAACGTTTGTTTAATTGATCTTGATATGCAGTTTGGCACCAGTGCCTTGGCGCTTGATAAGGGGCCCGGGCGCGGCATGCGTGCAGCGCTTGAGCATCCTGAACGGCTCGATAGTTTGCTGATTGCCAGTTCCATGGTGCAGCATAATGATAAATTCTCAATTCTATGTGCCGAAGATACATTGGACACAGCGCTGCAATTCAATGGTGATGCAACGCTTGGGCTGCTCAAACCCATTCGTGGTGATTTTGATATGATGCTGGTGGATATGTCGCGCCATCATCTCTCGCAGCAGAAAGCATTGTTCCAGGAAGCGCAGGCAGTGGTTCTGGTGGTGGATTTAACCCTTGCATCCTTGCGCGATGCGCGGCGGATCAAGGCGCATCTGAAAACCATTCGTTCGGACCTTTCTGTGATCATCGTTGCCAATCATGTCGGCGAGAGTCCTTACGCAACGCTTGATCAGGCGACGTTTGAAAAAAATCTAGAAAACACAATTGATATCGTACTGCCCGAAGATATCAAAACGGCCAAGCAGGCCGCCAATCTGGGCAAACCGTTTGTGTTGGTTGCGCCATCAGCGCCGATTGTCAAAGCGATGGTAATGCTAGCCCACAAATTATCCGGAAAAGAGACAGCTAAAAAAGAAGCCAAGCCATCAGGCGCATTATTTAAAGGCTTATTCAGCAGCAAGCAGGATAAGCCATGACGCATACCCCGCATACGATGCCGGAGTTGCGGGATAAATATATGCCTGAACTCGTTGCGCGTATCAGCCACAATGATGCCCAGAAAATGAAGCGCGGGGATCTCGCACTTGCGGTGCGTTCCTGTGTCAATGAATGGATGATGCGTGATGGTGCCTTGATTGATATGTTGATGCAGCGTGATCTGGTAACGGCACTCATCAACACAATCCTGTCTAAACAGGCGTCAACGATTGCGCCACAGGAATATGTAGCGCCAGAACCTTCGCCTGAAAAAAGTGAGACACGCAATACATCGCTGCGTGCAACCGTGCAGGTGATTAAAGAAAATATCCAACCCCTGCTGATGGATCGCATTGATGCATCGGCAGCAGCCAAGATGACACGCGATGATCTGGGCCGTGATCTGACCGGTGTGGTGGGTGAATTACTCACCGAGCAAAAAACGCCGCTATCGGGCAGCGAACGCCAGGAACTGGTGACTAGTATTCTGGATGATATGTTGGGGCTAGGCCCGCTTGAACCACTGCTCGCTGATGAAAGCATCAGCGAAATAATGGTCAATGGCCCAAGGCAGGTCTGGATTGAACAAAAGGGCCGCCTGACCCTCACCGATGTGCATTTTCGTGATAATGCGCATGTGCTTTCGATTGCGCAGCGCATTGTCAATGCGATTGGCCGGCGCGTGGATGAAAGCAGCCCGCTTTGCGATGCGCGCCTTGCGGATGGAAGCCGCGTTAATATCATCATTCCGCCGCTCGCGATTGATGGGCCAGCGATTACCATCCGAAAATTTTCCAAGAAAAAAATCACTCTCGATGTCATGGAAAAATTTGGCAGCATTTCTGCACAGATGAAAAAGGTTCTGGAGATTGCCGGGCGGTGTCGCCTCAATATTCTTATTTCTGGTGGTACGGGTTCGGGTAAAACCACATTGCTTAATGCCATTTCAAAAATGATTGATAATACGGAACGCGTGGTAACGATTGAAGACGCCGCCGAATTGCAATTACAGCAGCCACATGTGGTGCGGCTTGAAACCCGCCCAGCCAACCTTGAAGGGCATGGCGAAATCAGTATGCGCGATCTGCTCAAAAACTCGCTACGGATGCGTCCTGACCGCATTATTGTTGGTGAAACGCGTGGTGGTGAAGCGATTGATATGTTACAGGCAATGAACACGGGTCATGACGGATCATTCTCAACCGTTCACGCCAATCGCCCACGCGAAGCCTTGATGCGCCTTGAAAATATGGTTGGGTTAGCGGGCGTCAATCTTGCGCCGCGTGCGATCCGTATGCAGATTGCATCAGCCCTTGATATGATTGTGCAGGTCAGTCGCATGCGCGATGGCTCGCGCCGCGTGACGCACATCAGCGAGGTTCTGGGCATGGAAGGTGATGTTGTGACCATGCAGGATTTATTCACCTGCGACATCAAAGGTGAAATGCCCGATGGCAAACTGAATGTTGAATTTATCAATCACGGTCTGCGTCCGCATTTTTTGCCCAAGGCTGCCTATTTTAATCTCGATAAGCAATTATTGGAGATTTTATGAACCCCGATATGCTCATGATGCTGGGTGGCGGTTTTATAACGCTAATGATTTTAGCCTTTGCACTTGTGCCATCAAGCGATACCAAAGTGCTTGAAAAACGTATCAAGCGCGTTAGTGGCATGAATGAAAAGCCAGAAAAGAAATCCATCGAACTTCCAAAAGTTGAACTCAAACGCAGCACCAAGGATAGCGGTATTCCGTTTTTTGATAAGGTGATTAAAACCGCACTGCCAAACCCTGAAAAACTGCGCAATCGCCTTGCGCGCACAGGGATGCGCATGACGATTAGTGAGTATTTGCTGCTAACGGGTTTAATGGTCGGTATTTTCTTTATGCTGTTTCATCTGCTGTTTGGCCAAAAGCTGATGCCATCGGTGTTGCTATCAACAATGCTCGGCATATGGATACTGCATGTATTTATTGGCATGAAGGGCAAGAAGCGCTGCAAGAATTTTATTAAATTTTTCCCGGAATCGATTGATGCCATGGTGCGCGGTATTCGCTCCGGCCTTCCGATCAGCGAAGCGATTAATGTAGTGGGCGATGAAATGCCTGACCCGATTGGATTCGAATTCCGCAGCATTCGCGATGCGGTGCGCATGGGCCGCAGCCTTGAGGATGCGATGTGGGATGTCGCCAAACGTATTGATGTGCCCGAATACCGCTATCTGATCATCGCACTGTCTATTCAGAAAGAAACCGGCGGTAATCTTGCCGAAACACTGGCCAATGTGAGCGAGGTGTTGCGCAAACGGCGCCAGATCAAGCTTAAAATCAAGGCCATGTCATCGGAAGCAAAAGCCAGCGCGATGATTTTGGGCGCGCTGCCGTTCCTTGTGGCAACAGTTCTTGGTGTTGTGGCGAGTGAATATGTAATGCTGCTCTTTAACGATCCGCGCGGAAATATTCTGCTGGGCATTGCCTTTGGTATGCTTGGTTTTGGCATCTGGATCATGTCGCAAATGATCAATTTCGAGATATAGCATGATTGACACGCAGCAAGCTGACTGGATGAGTTTTATGCAAGGCGATATGCTCGTCTATGCCGCGGGCATTGGCATGGTGATGGTGGTATTGCTGGTGTGGCATGCGCTTTCGGGCAGTGAAGTTACTGAAAAACGCTTGAAATCCGTTATGCAGCGCCGGGATGATTTGCGCAGCGAACTAAAAGCGCAATCCACACGTCGTGAAGGGCTGTTGCAAAAAGATTTTTTCAAACAGCTTGCCGCGACCTTGAAAAATACACCGTGGCTTTACTCAGATAATTTACGCAAAAATCTTGCACGCGCAGGTCTGCGTAACAAGGAAGCAGTTGGGCTGTTTGCCATGACCAAAATCGGCTTGCCAATTATTCTTTTTATTCTTGCACTGTTTTTAACAGCAGGCCTTGGCATTGCTGAAAAAAAACCGCTGATTAAATTGCTGATGATGCTGGGCTTGCCAATTGTGGCATTTGTAGTCCCTGACACTTGGCTTAAAAATGCTATTCAGAAACGCGAGGATGTTTTGCGCAAATCTTTGCCGGATGCGTTTGATCTGCTGGTGATCTGTGCAGAAGCTGGCCTTGGGCTTGATGCTGCGCTTGATCGCGTGGCGCGTGAAATGACGCAAAGCACACCTGTATTGGCTGAAGAAATCGGCATTACTGCGGTCGAGCTTGGCTTTTTGCCTGACCGGCGCGTTGCGCTGATGGGTTTTGCCGAGCGTGTGCAATTGCCATCGGTGCGTGCTTTGGTCAATACGCTGACCCAGAGCGAGCGTTATGGCACCCCCTTAGCGCAGGCTTTGCGCGTATTATCATCGGAATTGCGCGAGGAACGCATGATGAAAGCTGAAGAAAAAGCCGCCAAGCTTCCCGCCACCCTGACGGTGCCAATGATTTTATTTATTCTGCCAACCTTGTTTATTGTGCTGCTGGGGCCGGCAATAATTCGGGTGTTTGATCTGAATCATTAGGCTGTACAGCCTTTTTTATCTTCTTCACTTTTGATTTTTTGACAACGTTATCGGGCGCAAGGTTGAGGTTCTTCCCGCGCATGGCGCGATAGCTCAGGATATTTTTTTCAACGGCGCTACGCGGTAAATCCTGCATGGCGATTTTACGTGCATCATCCTCGCGCCCCGCAAGCCCATAGGCCAGGGCAAGATTTTGCCGATGCTGAACCGTGGCGCGCGGATCATCGGTGAGTTTTTCAAACAGCGTAATGGCATCTGACAGGCGCCCCGCCAGAATATAGGTAAAGCCAAGATTGTTTTTGGTGGTGATGCGATCCGCATCAATCGCAAGCGATTGGTCAAATACTTCCACTGCCTTGTCAAAATGCCCGGGAATGTTATCAGCGCGCGTATAGGCAATACCCATCAGATTAAGCGTTTCAGGATCATCGCCCTTGATTGCGCGCAGCTTGTTAAGCTGATCAACCGCTTTGTCATATAGCCCAAGCGCCATCAGGTTTTTTGCAACGCCGCGATGCGCAGTTTCATTTTCATTATCAAGGCGAATAATCTCGCGATACGCCTGCAAGGCCTCGGGCGGTTTGCTGCGTTGTTCTGCCACGTGCGCCATGCCCAGCAACGCGCCAATGGAATTAGGGTTGGTGCTGAGTGCGCGCTGATAAAGCATATTTGCACTCACATAATCGTTGGTGCTCAGCATGCGATCTGCTGTTTTTAAAAGCGCTGCTGTTGCTTCATCTTCATCATCAAGGTTTACGACCTCATGCGATGGGGCATATAGGGCGCGTTCAATCTCTGCGCTTGATGCTTTTGTTTTGAGGTTAGATGTCGCGCTTTGCGTTGCTGATGGCGGCTGCACGCTTACGGAATCTCCGCAGCTGCCCAGAAAAAAGCTAACCAGAATAAGCAATAGAAGACGATGCATGTGATACCACCAATTAAGATAAAAGTTTATCGAAGCTTAACGTAATTTTATAAGTAATGAAATAGAGTGAAACTTCGTTCCAACTAGCAAATGAACAAAGCATTATGTCACACGGTTTGCCTTTATCGACGCTTATGCTTGAACTTCCCCAGTTGATGGAGCGCTTGCATCGCCGCTTCCTTGATGTGGTACGTCTTGAAATGACGCGAGTTGGCATTCGCGATATTAATCCCGTTCAGATTATGATGCTGGCCACAATCGGCAGTCAGGATATGGCGGTGCGTGATTTGATTGAGCGCGGTTATTACCTTGGCTCCAACGCATCCTATAATATCAAAAATCTTGCGGAAGGTGGCTATATCGAGCGCCTGACGGATGAGCATGATCGTCGCTCAGCGCGCGTACGCATGACGCCCAAGGGCCAGAAGGTGATTGATCAGCTCAATGTGCTTGGTGATAAAATCGGCAAGGATTTATTACCCGGCGATAAAGATCGCGAAGATTACCAGATCAGTCTGAAGTTATTGCGTCGCTTTGAGCGTGAGTGCTCGACACTAATTCATGCTTCGGAATAAAAAAGTTTTTTAGTGCGAGCACACCGCCCAGTGCCATAATCAAACAGCCAAACCAGATCCATGGAATAAGCGGGTGGGATGTTGCGCGCACGGTCCAACCTTTGATGCTGTCATCGGCATTTTTTTGTACCTCACCCAGCACCAGATAAAGATCGGAAAAGCCATTAGTATAAATGGCCACATCGCTGATCAGTTTTTCACCAACTGGATAAAAACGCCGCTCCGGCGCCAGGGTGGTGATGATTCCTTGTGCATTCGTCACCAGAAAATTCGCGCGTTCAGCAATATAATTAGGGCCATTGACCCGTTCCAGTTTTTCAAAATGAAAATTTATGGCGCCAAGCTTCAGATCGCCGCCTGGTTTTAAAAGGCCAATTGCTTCACTTGATAAATGGCTGCTCACCACCATGCCGAGCAACGCAATGGCAAGGCCACCATGCGCCAAACTCATCGCGGCATGCTTTTTATTTTTTCTAAAACCAAGGAGGGTGGCGCAAAGCAGCCATGCTGCAAACGCAATCCCCAGATAAAAACGCAAGGCCTGCTCATGATCATAGGCAAGCGCAAGAATAACAACAGCCAGCGTAACCAGTGCGGTGATTTTCAACTGCGGCAGCATGCGCTGCAGCATATCCTGTTGCCATGCGATGAACGGCGCAATCCCCATTAGCACAATCAGCGGCATCATAAGCGGGGTAAAGCTTGCCTCAAAATAAGGCGGACCGACGGAAATCTGCTCCTGCGTGATCAGCTCTAAAATCAACGGATAAAGTGTGCCAAGCAATACTGTCGCTGCTGCCGTGATAAGAAACAGATTATTGAGCACAAGAAAAGATTCGCGCGATAAGGGCGCAAACGTATTTTCTGCGGTGAATAAATGGCCGCGCATGGCAAAAAGCAATAAGCCGATGCAGGCGCTGACACCAATGAGCAACAACACAAATACGCCGCGTTCCGGATCAAGCGCAAAGGAATGCACTGAGGTGATGATACCCGAGCGCACGAGAAACGTGCCGATCATTGAAAAGATGAAAGTGATCAGTGCCAGCAATACGGTCCATGTCTTCAGCGTGCCGCGCTTTTCAACGGTGATCAGGGAATGCAACAGCGCAGTGCCCGATAACCACGGGATGAAGGATGCGTTTTCAACAGGGTCCCAGAACCACCAGCCGCCCCAGCCAAGTTCGTAATAGGCCCACCATGAACCCATCGCGATACCAATGGTCAGTGCGCACCATGCGATCAATACAAAGGGACGTAAGGCGCGCGCCCATTCGCGCGTGACCTCACCGTTTAATAGCGCAGCAACTGCAAAGGAAAAGGCGAGCGAGAAGCCAACATAGCCCAGATACAGCATAGGTGGATGAAAAGCGAGCGCCGGGTCTTGCAGTAGGGGATTAAGCCCTAATCCTTGTGTAGGCGCAGGAAATAATTTAGCAAAAGGATTGGATGTAAAAACAATAAAAGCCAGAAAACCGGAAACCAGCAAACTTTGCGTTGCCAGAATGCACATCATCATGCCGCGCGAAAGATGGGTGCGCACAATCGCCAGGATCGCGCCAAAAAAACTCGCTACCAGCGTCCATAAAATCATCGAGCCTTCATGATTGCCCCACACTCCGGTAATTTTATAAAGCAGCGGTTTGGCAGTATGACTGTTTTGATAAACGGTAATGACGGAGAAATCGGACATCACAAATGCCATAATCAGCAAACCAAATGCAGCGGCGACGCCTGTAAATACTGCAATGCTGCCAAAGCGCGTAACGCGATCAAGAAAATCCTGCTTGGCGATAAAGCCGCATAGTGCAGTGGTAAGCGCCACCAGCCACGTTACCATCAATATATCCTGCCCAAGGCTTGCAATCATGGAAAGCGCGCTTCCACAGGAATTGTAAGGGCTTTTTCAAACATCAACGCTTTGCCGCATAAGATGGCGCCGCGTGCTTCACGCCATACGAGTAGATCGGCAAAACTGTCACCGGCATAGACAAAATTGCGACTGATGTGCTGTTGGATGGCCTGCGCCTTGGCAATGCCTTTGAGATTTGTCTTTGCATCGCTACCATAGACTTCATCAAATAATCCGCATGCGTCTGCAACTTCCTTTACGATGCGTTCATTGGCTGCGCTGACAAGATAGAGTTTACGCCCCAATGCTTTCTGGCTTGTAAGATAAGTGACTAGATCGGTGCGGTAGCGCAGCGTTGCAACATCAATTGGAAAAGCCCGCGCAAGCCATGCTTTTGCAGCAGCACGTTGTAGGATGAGCCATAAAATAAACCACGGTAACAACCATGGTTTGGCAAGCATAAGCTGCTTGATCCCTTCCCATAACACATCGGTTTGGATCAGGGTTTCATCCATATCCACGCATAAGGGTAGTGAAAAAAGATCCGGCCGATCACTCATTTGGTTTTAAGAGGGGTGGTTTTGATATAGAGATTTTCTGGGCCCGGAAAGCGCCGCGCTTTGACATCCGCGCTTAACTGCTGAATGGCGTCATCCGCAGTTTGATAGAGATTAGCATAGGGTTTTACGAATTTGGCTTTTGCGCCAGGCACAAGGCCAAGCACATCTTCGGTTACCAGAATTTGTGCATCGCATGCAGGAGAAGCGCCAATGCCGATAGTAGGAATAGTGATGCTTTGCGTAATTTCACGGCTTACATGTTCAAGCGTGCCTTCAATCACGACCGCAAAGGCGCCAGCTTCTTCAATTGCCTGTGCATCTTTTTTGAGTAGCGCAATCTGATCATCGGTTTTGCCTTGCACCTTATATCCGCCCATCACATGCACTTGTTGCGGGCGCAGGCCAATATGACCCATGACCGGAATACCGCGCTCCACTAGAAAGCGGATAGTGCTGGCCATCTCCGCACCGCCTTCAAGCTTCACCGCGCCAGCGCCGGTTTTTTTCATCAGTCGCGCGCAATTTTCAAAGGCTTGTGCATGCGATGCCTGATAGGTACCAAAAGGCATATCAACAACGCACAAGGCGCGCTGACAAAATTGCGCTACACACCGTCCGTGCGTCATCATCATTTCAAGGGTCACGCCAAGCGTATCGGTCATGCCATAGAGCACCATGCCAAGGGAGTCGCCAACCAGCACAACATCCGCATGCTTATCGGCCAGTTGCGCAATAGGCGCGGTATAGGCGGTGAGCGCAAGAAACGGTTCGGTACGATTTTTAGCCGCGCGGATATCCTGCACAGTTAATTTAAGGAATGGCAGCTTTTTAACAGGTGGGGGCGTGTGAATACTCATGATACGTTTTTACCCGCTTGGCGGGTTAGCCGCAAAGACAATTTAAAAACCTATAGTTTAGAACAGGTTTGGCAGGTGGGGTTTTTATCGACCTGCATGGTTTTGCTCTGCATACTCCGGCTATCAAGCATATAAAGGCTGGTGAGCCCAGCGCCAATGCCAGCCAGTTCCTTTAAGGCTTCGCTTGCCTGCATCACGCCCATCACGCCCACGATTGGCCCAAATACACCCGCTTCTGGGCAGCTTGGCACCATGCCTTTAGGCGGCGTTTCCGGGAACAGGCAGCGATAGCATGCATGGCCAGCACCTAGATAGGGTTTGAAGGTTGCGATTTGCCCGGCAAAACCTTGTACCGATGCGCTGACTAATGGTTTTTTCAAAGCACAACACACATCATTTAAGAGAAAACGCGTTTGAAAATTATCGCTGCAATCAAGAACCACATCAGCGCTTTGCAAAAAACCATGCGCGTTTTCTTCCACGATGCGCGTTGCATGCGTGGTGATATGAATAATGGAGTTAAGTGCAGAAAGGCGCTGCTGCGAAGCAGTTGTTTTTAAGGTGCCGATATCGCTTTCGGTATAAAGAATTTGCCGCTGCAAATTGCTTTCTTCAACCTTGTCATCATCGATCAGAATAAGGTGTTTAACGCCAGCGCCAGCAAGATAAAGCGCAGCCGCTGCGCCAAGCCCACCAATGCCAACAAGCGCAACACTGCCCGCACAGATTTTCTCCTGACCATCAAAGCCAAGGCCCGGCAAATCGATATGCCGCAAGTATCGGATCGAATTAAGACTGCACTCGGTCATGGGCTAAATCGGGCGTGGAATGAAGGGCGATCATGCGCTGCGCTTCCTGTACGATCACATTGCCGCTATCGCCGCCATCACCAACAATTTTGCGATCAAAAATGATTTTCAGAATGCTGACAAAGCATTTAATCGTGTTGGTATCTTTGAGTGATAGTGGTTTATTGAGCAGGGATTCACAAAATAAATGCATGAAACGCGCAAGGGATGAAGCGAGCGAATAGTTGCACAGGCCTGCTTTTGATTTAATCGCAAATCCTTTTTGGACAAGGATATGCAATTCATCCGTGGCAACCGTGTCGGGCATAAGTTTGGATGCAATGGCTTCCAGTTCAGAAAATTCAGCAAGGATTTCCTTAACAATTTCTGGCTCGAACTCGGCGATGACTTTTTCTGTTTTATCAATAATGGGTGGCGTCAGGATTGACCCAAGGGATTTGCCAGGGCCCAGCTTTTTTTGCAGGCTAAGATCAGGCGCGTGAATGGTAACGCTATCATCCTCAGTTACGGTATCAGACATCACCATCTCTCATTATTTTTTGGGTTTACGTTTTTTAGGCCCTAATTTTTTAACTACAGGCTTTTTAGCGGCAGATTTTTTCACGACATTCTTTTTTGCCGTAACTTTTTTCACGGCCACTTTTTTCGCTGCCACTTTTTTCACGGCCACTTTTTTTGTTGTAGCTTTTTTCGAAACAGGTGCGTGGGTTAAGCCTACAGCACTGTGGCCTACACCTATCATTTTACCCGATACGCTGGTCAGTGCCTCTGCAATAATCTCAGCCAGGGATTGACCTTTGCCTAGCTTTTTCTTCAGGCGCTGATCCGGTGCATAAATCGTCACATTACTTGCATTTTTGGCGCTTGTTTTCTTGCTGCTTGCCTTTTTGCGTGTGCTGCTGGGCTTGGATAATTTCTTTTTCATGATGCTTTCCCTGTTATACCCCTTTGATCTTCCTGTTTTTTCTACGCTCGGTGCCTTTATGTCCGGCTACCTTTCGGCGACGGCAGGGGCCAAGATATTTTGGCGCGGCAACAAATTCGCGCGGATGGTCAACGAGTTCAATAATCCGCTTGGTGATTTGCCGAACCGTGAAGGGTTTAATCAGATAATCATTCGCGCCAACATTGCGTGCTTCAATGACCTGATGTTGCTCGGCATTTCCAGTTAACATAATGATAGGGATCATGGGGTTTGCACGTGTTTGCCCGGTGCGAACTTTTTTAATAAATTCTGGACCTGTCATTTCTGGCATGCGCCAGTCACAAAAAATAAAATCAACTGTCACACGCTCGAGCATTCGTATGGCGGTATTTCCATCATCCGCGCGGTAGACTTTTCCAAATCCAAGATTTTTTAAAACATCGGCAACAAGTTTTTGCACAAGGTTGTCGTCATCGACGACCATAATGCTGAATTCTTTTAACTTGGGTTCCATGGTGACATTAAGCTTTATATAGGGATGGTGATATACAAACGGATGCTAACAAAAACAGGATGGGCTCTGCACTAATAAATCAATGCCTGGCGCATATATAGTGCTCTAAATCATAACATTTAAGCAATCGTTACTTAATTGTGACTAAGAAATAAGCGCATGGTTTCAAGGGGATCTGCACTGCGCATCATCTCACCCATGATGGCGATGCCTTTAGCGCCTGCACGCTGGCACGCGGCGGCATTTTTAGCATTGATCCCGCCTAATGCAATAATCGGTAAAGTATTGCTGCTGCATATCTGTGCCAAACGTTCAAGGCCGAGCGCAGGGCCATAGCCGGGTTTGCTCTGTGTTTCAAAGATGGGGCTCAGCGATACATAGTCAGTGCCACTTTTTTGTGCATCTGCCACATCATTTGAATTATGGCATGACTGCCCAATCAAAATGGAGCCACATAAAGCGCGCACATCCTTGATGTTTTGTGTTGCAGAAAGATGGATGCCATCTGCGCCAATCTGCTTTGCAATTGCAGCCCGGCGACTGATAAAAAAACGGGCTTCATAGTTCTTACATTGTATTTGAATGCGCTGTGCCTGCGTAAGGAAGCTCCTATCATCTGCGGCATGATCGCGCAGCATGATCCAGCGGCATCCTGCCATCAGTGTTTGGTCAATGATCGTTTCAAGCGGCAAAACCGCCTGTGCAGCATCGGTAATCAGCATGACCGGTGGGCGCGGAAGCATCAGTGTTTATGGGCTTTTGTAGCAAGCCCGCTAACAGGGCTTGATGCTTGCGCATGGGTTTTTTTAGGAATGCGCCCAGCCAGAAAGGCTTCGTGGCCTGCTTCCATTCCTTTGCGCATGGCGCTGGCCATCAATACCGGATTATTTGATTTTGCAATCGCGGTGTTGAGCAAAATACCATCACAGCCATGTTCCATAGCCAGCGTGGCGTCAGACGCTGTGCCAATACCCGCATCAAGAATAATCGGCAAGCTGATGCGGCTGCGAATAATATCAAGATTATAAAGATTCAAAATGCCCTGGCCCGAACCAATGGGGGAGCCCAGTGGCATCACTGCAGCGCATCCTGCATCGACAAGGCGCTGACAAGCGACGGGGTCATCACTGCAATAAGGAAGCACAGCAAATCCTTTTTTGACAAGGATCTCGGCAGCGCGAATAAGCTCCACCGCGTCGGGTAACAAGGTTTCACGATCACCAATAATTTCCAGCTTCACCCAATTGGTTTGCAAGGCTTCGCGTGCGAGTTCTGCTGTAAAAACGGCATCTTCTGCTGTGTAACAGCCAGCCGTATTGGGCAATAATGTAAGATTGCGCTCGGCCAAAAGGCTTTGCACCGATAGATGCTGACCTTGCAAATTAATGCGGCGGATCGCGACTGTTACAATCTGCGCGCCACTTGCGGCAATGCTATCGAGCATCACCTGCTGGTTGGGATACATGCTGCTGCCAATCAGCAGGCGCGATGTAAATGATTTTCCGGCAATGGTCAGTTGATCGCTCATCAGCCACCTACAAATGGTTTGACGATTTCAATCGCATCGCCATCTTTAAATGCAACATCTGCCCAAGCATCGCGTGTAATCACTTTGCCATTGCAGGCAACGGCCAAGGCTTGCCAATGCGCTTGCGGCACTTTTTCATGCTGCAAAAGGTCAGGGATCGTCTGCGCATTCACACTGCGCTTCTCGCCATTGATGATCAAATTCAACATCTCAAACTCTTACTTAAATCGTGCAACCGTAAAGGGCGCTGCAATTTGGGGCAGCGTGCCCTCACTTATATACTCGCATATTGTGGCGGCGAGTAGGGGGGTCATTAAAATCCCGTGGCGGTGCTGACCCGTTGCAAAACTTAGGTTTTTGATGCTGCTAGGCCCCAAAATCGGCGCGTCATCGCGGCTGGTGGGGCGAAACCCGGCCCAGCTTTCAATCAAAGGCAATTCCTCAATCCCCGGCAAGGCTTCCCATGTTTCGCGCAGCAAATGTAAAATGCCGCCTGCGGTGAGCGTGGAATCAAAGCCTTTATCTTCTACCGTTGCGCCAACAATCAAACGGCCATCGCCGCGTGGCACCAGATACACCTGCGGTGTCCACATTACATGCTTTAAAAGTGGCAAGCGCATATCCATCTGCAATGCAAGCAATTGTCCCTTGATAGGGAAAACCGGAGGCAACACATTTTGCAGCAACCCGTTGATTGCACCAGACCATGCGCCTGCTGCCAATAAAACATCATCAACCGCGATGCTCTCGCCATTCACGATTAAATGCGTGATGCGATCATTGGAAATTTTTATATCCTGTACATCGGCATGCGCATGAAGCTCCACGCCTGCTTTTTTGCATGCTGCATGCAGGGCATCCACCAGCGCGCGGTTATCCACCTGATGGTCTTGTCCGCTGTAAAAACCATAGGTTACGCGCGGTGATAAAAACGGCTCGCGCTTGCGCAAGGTCGCTCGGTCTAGCCATTCCACGGGCAGATTGCGCGCTTTTAAAAAATCATAGCGCTGCTTAAGCTGCCCCTCATCATCGCGTTCGGGCGCAATAAACAATGTGCCCGTTTCGCGGTAGCCAACATCGCATCCGGTGTAATGCTGTAATTCCGCAGCAAAGTTCGGCCACATGGTTTGTGATTGTAGAACAAACGGGATCAACACATCTTCACCCGGCTCTGCTTCAATCACTGCCGCAAGCATGCCCGCTGCTGCCCAGCTTGCACCCCGGCCAATCTCGCTTTTATCAAACAGAACAACGCGTATGTTTTTTTGCGCAAGGCGCCAAGCGATTGCCAGCCCCGCAACGCCCCCGCCAATAATGTGAATGGTTTTTTGAGTCATAAAATAAATGTAGCCAATATTATACTAACCTCCGGTTTTACCTCAGTTATTTACCTGACGTTTTTCCTAGCTGTTACTGAGTAGTTCACACAGCAATAACCTTTGTTTTTCAGCCTGTCACAGTTGGCGAGTTTGTACCAATGAATCTGCAGTAATTTCGCAATTCAAAGCCTAATAAAGCTGATGGTCTTTTGTAATAATAATTGCTAAAATTCAATAAAAATAGGCCTTTTAGGGGAATTTAATATGACTGAGACAGTGCAAGAAAATGCAGCAGCCATTCCAGTAACGGCTGAGCCAGAGCAAATGGCTGATAATCTGGCTGAGCTTGCACAGTTCCAGCAAACCAAGCAAGACGTTGAAGCTGCTAAACTTGAGCTAGCTAAAATTCGTCAGCAAATCGGTTCTATTGCTGAAGAATGCGAGGAACAAAAACAAAAAATAGATGAATTAAATAATAAGCGTGAAGATCTGGAAGGAATTGTTGCGCATTTAGAAATAATAAAATCTTCAGCAGAAGAAAATACAAGATCTATCGCGTCAGCTCAAGAAGAAGCATCTGAGTATAAAGAATATATTGAAGCCGTTGCCACACAAGCTAAATCTGTACACGGCAATCTTGATGAAGTTACACAAAAAATTACAGCAGCAGAAAGTAAGGCGCAGGAAAATATCTCAAATCTACAACAACAGTTAGATGCAATCACCCAAGACAAAGAAAAACTCAGCTTAGAAATAGATGCTTTAAAGCAAGAAAGAGATGCTCTTAAAGCTCCCATTGAAGAAATTAAACAATTCCGTGCTGAAGTAGAAAGTAGCAAAAATGCCATTGCAAATGATGTTACTGCTATCTCACAAACTAAACAGCAATTCGAAGAGCTTAAAACAAACTTTCAATCCCAACATGCTGAGTTGGCTAGTCGTCAAGGAGAGGTTGTTGGAAAAATAGGGGAGATTAGTGGGATTTATGACCGCATGGTGCAACAGCAAAGCATTTTATTTGATGATAAGGATGAAGAGGGTGTTCTTAAAAAAGCTGTTGTCCACCAAATAAATGATGCAAACACTGCAAGTATGAACATGCTTGCAGAAATAAAGAAAGATAAAGAATTTTCAAGACAGTCATTGAGTGAGTTTGCAAAAAAGGTTTCAGCCGATATAGAAACTTTAAAGACAAGCCATACAACAGATCTGAATTCTCTAATCCAAAATTCTGCTGAGGAAATTAAGGAGCTCAAAACTGAACTTGAAAAGAAAATACTGGACTTGCTACCAAATGCTGGTGCAGCAGGCCTTTCTTCTGCTTATGTAGATGCTAAATCAAAATATGCTCCGATAAAATTTGTTTACACTGGTAATGACAAAGAATTTGCTAGCTTTGATTATTGGCTGCGGTTTGGTATGTACGTTATGAGAACTGCGCTTGTTCCAATGGTCTTTTATGCCATGTTTCTCACCCCCCTGCTTTTTGTTGGATACGAATTTTATGGACTCTTTCAATCTTTAAGGGATAAACCCGAAGCCTTTCATCCTGACGTATGGATGTTCCGGGTCTTATTACCCATGCCTGCATTCGCAATCAGCCTATTTGGATTTGCTTCGATACGACTTTATAGAAGATTATACGAGGAATATAATCACAAGCAGCGCGTTATGGAATTGTATTACAGTTTTAAAAAAGAAGTCGACGGTCTTGCTGATACTGAGCTTCAAAAGTCACTACTTCTTATGATGATTAAAGCAGTTGATGGCAAACCTTCTTTTGTTATGAATAGATATGACCAAGGAATAGAGCTTGTGCCAAAGCTTAGTTTCAGTGGTTTGATATCTAGTATATTTGGTAAGAAAGAATAATTATTCTTTGCGATTTATAGATCGTTGTTACGCCGCTCGCTTCGTCAATTGTAGGAAAATATCTTCAAGGTCCGCTTCGCGTGACGAGATATCGATAATGGTGAAGCCTGCTTTTTGCACAGCATCCATCACCTGTCCTGCGGTAACGCGGCTGGGCGGATAGCGCAGGCATAATTGGCGGCTGCCTTTGAGGCTGCAATGATATTGCTGAAGCGTGGTGGGAGCATCCGTCATATCCTTATCAACCGTGATAAGCAGTTCCTTGCTATCAAGCCGTTTGAGCAATGTGTCTTTGGGCTCATCCGCAACCAGTTGGCCGCCATTGATGATGGCGATGCGATCGCACAATTCTTCAGCTTCTTCGAGATAATGCGTAGTTAGCAAAATCGTGGTGCCGCGACGATTGAGTTCTTTTACATAATCCCACAAGGCGCGGCGCAATTCGACATCAACGCCTGCGGTTGGTTCATCAAGCACCAGCACGGGCGGATTATGCACCATTGCTTTTGCAACCATTAGCCTTCTGCGCATCCCGCCTGATAAGGACCGCGCAGTGAGCTTGGCTTGCTTGCTCAGGCCCACCACTTCAAGTAATTCTGCCGTGCGGCGCTCAGCTTTTGGCACGCCATAAAGGCCAGCTTGAATATCCAGAAGCCGCTCGGGTGTGAAAAACGCATCAAGGTTGAGTTCTTGCGGCACAATCCCGATTGCGGATTTGCTCATGCGTGTTTCGGTATCAATCGAATAATCCCAGATTTTGGCAGTGCCCGATGTTTTGATCACAAGGCCAGCCAGAATATTGATAAGCGTTGATTTGCCAGCGCCATTGGGCCCCAGCAAGGCCACCATGCTGCCTTTTTCAATTGCAAGATTAATACCCTTGAGCGCCTGGATTTCCGGTGCTTTCTTGCTCGCCTTATAGGTTTTGCGTAAATCGTTCAGTTCGATGGCATAAGGAGAGGTGCTGTTTTGCTGCATGATATAATGACAGGATATAATGATAGACATAAAAGGCGGGCGCGTTAAAATAAAGATAGGCCCCTCATCCTTGATTGTCTACCTCATGCAAAAATATTCCCATAAAAAATCCGACGCAAAAAGATCTGGCCCGATTGAAGTGATCATTACCGACACGCCAGAGTTCAATTGCGATGGCGCCACAAATAATAAGAGTGCGGGGCTTGGCCATCCGCGCGTGTTTCTTACTGTGAACAAGCAGGGCTTTGTCGATTGCCCTTATTGCGGACGGCATTATCAACTGGCTAAAGGCGCAAGCGCCACTTCTGCCCATTAATGGCTGACACTACCCCAACACTTTATTTGATTGATGGCTCCGGCTTCATCTTTCGTGCGTTTCATGCCTTGCCGATGATGACGCGCAGCGATGGCACGCCGGTAAATGCCGTAATGGGCTTTTGCAATATGCTCAACCGCTTGCAGAATGAGGTGAAAGCCACGCATGCGGCAGTGATTTTTGATGCGGCGCGCAAAACCTTTCGCAATGAAATTTATTCCGAATATAAAGCGCACCGCCCCGAAGCGCCCGAAGAATTGCGCCCGCAATTTCCGCTCGTGCGTGATGCAGCGCGGGCCTTTGGCTTTCCATCAATTGAAAGCGAAGGCTTTGAAGCGGATGATCTGATCGCAACCTATGCGCGCGTGGCGCGCGAGCAAAACTGGAACGTCGTGATTGTTTCATCGGATAAGGATTTGATGCAACTGATCCGCGATGGCGTTGCATTGCAAGATCCCCTTAAGAATAAAGCGATTGGCGCGGCCGAGGTTTTTGAAAAATTTGGTGTATCCCCTGAACAGGTGATTGATGTGCAGGCG
>RGZA01000294.1 GCA_010031785.1 Alphaproteobacteria bacterium | reverse complement strand
ATGCATTTTTTAATGATTTATAAATAATTAAACCCTGAGTGCTCAGCCACAAAAAACGCCTACAACCAAAGCATTTCCTATATTTTTCTTAGCCTCGCCTGTTCAAAGCTGCTCGTGCGTAGCCATTCAAGATATTGGGTTAATGCATCAACTTGATCGTCATGTGCGGCATGGGGAAAGGCAAAAATCTCATTTTCAAAATCCGCTAGCCACTGCGCATGTCGGGGCAGCAGCATTTTCCCCGCCTCTATCATGGCGGAAACTGCGGCAAAACGCGTTATTTTATCTGCTTTTGGCAAACGCGCTATCACAGGCAATGCGCTCTCGCGACGCATGTCTTGCAGCAGCTGTTGACCGCTGGCCTTGTCTTCCAGCAAGATGGCCTGTGGCTGCCAGCGCGCAGCATGCTCTACAAATCTTCGTTTTAGGTCTGGATATTCAAGGCGCATCTGGCTTGCCTCCAGCAAATAACTTTTACCCTCATACTCGGCAAAGGTCAGGCACACGCTGGTGTCGTGCTGCGTGCCGCTTTTTATCGCCGTATCCCAGCTTTGCACAATGCGTGCAGGCGCCTGTGGAGCGGCCTCAAACCGCCCAAACCACCACGGGCGCAGCATTGCGCCTTCTTGCGGCATCGGCTGCTGCTGATATTGCGCGGCAAATGCATGTCCGCCGATTTCATTTTTGACCTGCGCGATGATTTCAGCATTCATCCTTACTGGGTGCAGCAATTCTCCTTCTTGATAAACCTTTTCTACCTCACCCAGTTGATATGTTTGTGTCTGCGTAGCCAAGGCAGGCAGGCTCAGATGTGTCCATCCTCCTTTTTTCAGCAGATAGCCCGTCAGGTCATCCTCATGCAGCCGCTGCATCACCAGAACGATGACACCCTTTTGGCGATTATCAAGACGACTCGCAAACGTATGTTCGAACCAACCATGCACATGTTCGCGCCAATGAGCCTGCATCGCATGCAGCGGGCGCATGGGGTCGTCAATGATGAGGAAATTTCCGCCCTC
>RGZA01000293.1 GCA_010031785.1 Alphaproteobacteria bacterium | reverse complement strand
TAGATGGGCTGCAGCTGCTGCTGCAAATACCTCATAGCGATCGCCAAGCAATATAAGTAGCTCGGGTTGCAAGCGTTCCAAGCATTGAGAAACTCCCTCTAATGCTTCTGCGGTTAAAGCCGCCATAGATGGTTGCGGAGTTTTATCAAGGGAGAGAGGCACCAAAGCTGCCGGCTCAATGCCATCGGCAACAATCTCAATTAAAGTATTCCCTAGCCGCTCACTAAGATGGCTACCACTTACGATTAATTGCAAAAGAATGCCTGGCTCTGTTTTTAAAGCGGCAATTAGATGGCGAAGCAAACCATATTCAGCTCTACTGCCTGTGAAAACAGCTATTGATCGATCAGCCATCTATTAGCTCTCCAGGTTCATAGCTGCGTGTAGCTTGCTTACCAAGCAACTGTTGATAAACCATCGGACTTAAGCCATCTGCAGGACGCTTACAAATTAAGTCATCAATGGTGAACCTGCTATGAATTTGGATTCGCCTTGCAGCCCGAATACTTCTACGAGCAACGTGAAGGGTATTTTGCTCAGCTGGCTGGGGTAGCTTGCGCCCATCACCCAGCATCTGCTCACAGCTACGGATCGCCGCCACCATGTCTTTGAATTCCTTGGGCTCCAGGCTTGCTTTATGGTCGGGACCTGAGGAATTGCTATCTAAAGTTAAGTGCTTTTCAATTAGCACGGCCCCCAATGCAACTGCTGCCACCGGAGCGATGATGCCAAGTGTGTGATCTGAATAGCCCACTGGACAACCAAAGGCACTTGCAAGGGTGGGCAATGCGCGCAGGTTGATTTGATCTTCTGGGGCAGGATAAGCGCTTAAACAATGCAAAAGAGTGATCTGATTGCGCAGCAAACCAGCGTCCAGAAACAATTGCAAAGCCGCTTCAACATCACCTAAATTACTCATACCGGTGCTTAAATAAACCGGCAACTTACGATTGAAAGCAGCTGCTGCCATGGCTTCCAATAGTGGACGATGGGTAATCTCACCTGATGGAACTTTAACA
>RGZA01000292.1 GCA_010031785.1 Alphaproteobacteria bacterium | reverse complement strand
AGCTAAGCCTAAGTCTTTGCAACCTCTCCCTCAAGGGGAGAGGTGAGAAGTTAGGAGTATTTTTTTAGCAAGGCATCGCGCCATGCGGGCACGCGGTCATATTGATGCACGAGTGTGAAGGCTTCACCTGATTGCGTGCGCACCACTTGTCCATCAAATACCGGCTCAGCTTCAGTTAGATGTGGACGATAGGCAGTGATAATTTTGGGGTCCGCCGTGACGCCTGCCTGACAGGCCCAGCCCGCATTGGCAGGCGCAAAATAGGTGATATCACGATAGGTTTTGGTATTGAGAATGATGTTAAGCGCAGCTTGATCGGGATTAACCGACGCGCCGCCCTTGCTGGCTAGATAAACGGTCAGGAACAGATCGAGCATCGTGTCGATCTCCCCTGCTATGGTGCCCGCATTAGTGATAGTATGTTTGCAGTGGGCCGAATAAATATCCCCGCCATAGCTTTGCAGCAAATTCTGCTGCCCCCATGTTTCATGCTCATACGCAATGGATTCCGATGGCGCGATAATTTTTTTATCGCCAATGTTTTTTTCAAGCCACGCCGATGGATTTTCCTGAAACAGCACATCGCGTACATCAGGTGCGATCAGATAGCGCAGATTATATTTTTGTTTGGTGTCCTTAAGGAACAGCCACATATGATAAAAGCGTTCGACAACAATGTTGAAGGGTTTGGTGAAAATGACGCCGTCTGCATTTTGCTCGAATGCAAAAATGGTGAAGTTGCGTTTTGCGAGCTCATCAATCACGGGTTGCTTGATGTTATAGCACAGCATGGCTTTCATGCCTGTAAACCCGCTGCGCTCGAGTGAATTGACCCATGGTTTTATGGCTTCAAAATCATAACCGGTGATGGAACCAATGACGATGTCTCTCATTTTATGGCCAGCATGCGAAGGATGGAATTGCGTGCAGGTGCAGGGTTGCGCAGATCATCCACGCGTTCTGCGCTTTTGAAGCCCGCTTCAAGCAGCATGCGTTTAAGCTTGGTTTCATCAAAGCCAT
>RGZA01000291.1 GCA_010031785.1 Alphaproteobacteria bacterium | reverse complement strand
ACCCATCGTAGGGTTGCGGTTCGGGTTCCTGCTCGACGGCAGGCTCTGCCGCGAACGTGTTGAGGGTGGCGCGCTCCTCCGCCTCCGTGGCGAAGTCGTCGGAGTGGGCGTTGGTGATGTAGGTGTCGATGTCTTTCATGATTAAAGAATAGAACAGGTTGAGAGAAAACGCAAGGAATTTTTTAGATCGCTGATGACGGAGCAAAGTCCGCATAGACGACCTTGCCGTAGGGGTTGGTGATGGTGAGCCACACATCGGCCCAGTTAGTCGCGCCCGATTGCGCGTATTGATCCCACGCTTGGTTGCGTGCCATACGCATGGCGCGCTTGACCGAGCGGTTTTGGATGGTGACTGTTTCGCAGCCACGATTGTGGATGAGTTGGTATCTGATCTTGAACATGGATATAGAATAGCACAGCGCACGGAAAAAGCAAGAGATTTTTTTGCGGTTGTTGAAAGTTTTTTTTGTTGATAGAAAAAAGTTTTGTGAGTTGGCACGCTTTCTGAATGTGTGTTTGTGTAAGTCGCTGATTACCAAGGACTTGCGTCGCGCGGCGGGGCGCCCCGTCGTAACCTGTTGATTATCAACGGCTTATATACAGAGCAAGGCAAAGCCCAAGACGAATATGAGAATGGCTGTTAGGATTTCGGCAGCGTATGTTAGCATATTGAAACGAGTGTTTGAAAAGTTTAAATCTTCTCGAAGGTTTCGTTTTCCATGTCGATGCTATAGAACGGCCCTTCCTCATCAATGAAGATGGCGAAGATCGGATAGCCTTGGATATCTTCTTGTTCGACAGCCTTGGCAATTTCGCCAGTGCTAACGAGTTTCCATAGCCCTTCTGAATCGGGGAACTTTGTGGTGTTTTTATTTTTCATATCTTTAATGTATCAGAGATTCGGAGAAAGTCAAGGGATTTTTTTAATTATTCGTCCAGTATTCGTAAACCCCAGCCTCATACAGCCAGTAGGCTAGCGTCCCCTCTTCGTAGGGGTTGTTGTTCTCATCCGTATAACCT
>RGZA01000030.1 GCA_010031785.1 Alphaproteobacteria bacterium | reverse complement strand
CATCACGGCATTACCGTCGCTGATGCTGCCTTCAGGTTGCTGCAGCGCCCAGCGCACACGGTTATCCATATCGCTGAGCATGCTCAGAATAAGCGGATCAGGGCTTTGCACATTCTTGTTTTTGCTTAATGCAATCAGGCGCGGCAGGGCATCGCGCCACAGCACATCGGGCTTGCTGGCATTGCCGCCACCAAAGGCTTCGTTATATTTGTTCAATAACGCCTCGGTTGCACGCACCAGATGAAAGCAGCATGCGGTGCCAAGGCCAAAGGCCAGCGCGCGGCCCGCAGCGCGGATATCGGTGCGAACCGGTTCAGGCATGTTGCGCAGCAATTCTTCGGAGAACTGATTGTCTGCATTTTCGGTCAATTCGTAATTATCAAACAGGCCGCGCTTGGGCACAACGAACACCGCCTTGCGGCTGAGCTCGGCTGACAGCACCGTTTCAAATTTCTCAACGAGCGAGCGCAGCAAGCCAAGCTCATGCACATCAATAATTTCTTCGCGGCCCGGAAAACGGAACTGGCGCGTATTCACATCGATAAAGTTTTTATCAAAAATCGCGCCAAGTTTATTGAGCAATGCATTCGCTTCGGCCTTGGACATTTCGAGGTGAATAGGGTCACCCTTGATTAAGGCATCAAGCGCCGTTTGCGCTTCCATCAGGGGAACAAACATTTCTGCGGCGCCAACGGCAGTTTTGCCGGCAACCACGCGATGCAATTTCGCGCCAAGGTCGTAAAATTTGTACTGGCTAATAGGGGTCATGCCCATCTATCCAACATGTTATTCAACACGCAAAAATGGTGAAGGTAAGGCTTTGTTTAGCAAGCGAAACGGCATCGGGGCAAGAAAAATGTTACGTTAATGAAAGGAAGTTGATTGGTATTACTATTTATGCCGCAGGATTGCTGCTTTTTGTGCGATGCACACAGGAATCAGGCCCAACATAAGAAATTTACTTTAATTTCATCTAAATCGACATAGGGTTGAATTATGTCTTTTTGATTTGTTTTGATACCGAACAACAAACATAAGAGAAGGTATAATGGCGCAGCAAAGCGGTACTAATGCGAATAGTAATTTAAATGGCGCTGGAGGAGCTGGGACTGGGAGCATGGTAGTTGCTGCACCAACAAGGCCGGCTTCGCATGGTCAGAAGTTGACATACATAGGTAGTAATGGCGGAGACCCTTATGGGACGCAGATTCATGTAGTCCGCCATGGTCCCCCCCCCCCAGCGGCTGATTTTGGTTAAAGCCTCATTGCTTCCTTTCGATATCTAACCCACTTTTTTTGCGTTTAGTGCGTTGGCTGTAACAGGCAGATGGCATGCTAACTGTCTGAAAAATAAACGTCTTTGACAGATTTATAGCGTTGTTAACAAAAAATCACAAAAAAACCTCTTTAGTTTCATGAAACGCAGTGTATAAACCCCCACCGAATTAATATGAATAGTGGAATAAAACAAAATGACTTTGGTATTGCAACGCAGGCGCGTATATAGCGGCATCGACGCAACGCGTAGACCGAAAGTAGTTAGGGCCAAGTGGAAAGCTGCGGCGTGCCGTGCCGTACAGCGGGAGCGGTTGCGAGTAGCGAGCGTAAGACATCAGCAACCTCAGCGATATTGTCAGCGCCATATAGCGCAACAGCAAATGCAGCCGCAGATGTAATCACGCGCGTTTGGTTTTTGCGACCTTCGCCTGCGGTAAATAGGCTTTGAGATATTTCCCGGTATAGCTCGCAGCACAGGCGGCGACATCTTCCGGTGTGCCTTCCACCAAAATTTCTCCGCCGCGATCACCGCCTTCGGGGCCCAGATCAATGATCCAGTCGGCGGTCTTGATGACCTCCAAATTATGCTCAATCACCACAACCGTATTGCCTTGATCGACCAGCGTGTGCAGCACCTCCAGCAGGCGCTTCACATCTTCGAAATGCAAACCGGTGGTGGGTTCATCCAGAATATAAATCGTCTTGCCGGTTGAACGGCGCGACAGTTCCTTGGCGAGCTTCACGCGTTGTGCTTCACCGCCCGATAGGGTGGTCGCATTCTGGCCAATGGCGATATAGCTCAGACCTACCTGATTAAGTGTAGCGAGCTTATCGCGAATGCTCGGGATGCTTTCAAAAAACAGTAAGCCTTCCTCAACATTCATCGCCAGCACATCGCTGATCGATTTATCTTTCCACGTGACTTGCAGCGTTTCGCGGTTATAGCGTTTGCCATCGCACACATCGCATTTCACATACACATCGGGCAGGAAATGCATTTCGATTTTGATCACGCCATCGCCTTCGCATGCTTCGCAGCGTCCGCCTTTGACGTTGAATGAAAAACGCCCGGGGCCATAGCCGCGCGCTTTGGCTTCGGGCAGGCCTGCAAACCAGTCGCGGATTGGCCCAAATGCTCCCGTATAGGTCGCAGGGTTCGAACGCGGCGTGCGGCCAATGGGGGATTGATCAATATCAATCACCTTATCAATCAGGTTCAGGCCTTTGATTGATTTGTGCGGGGCAGGGGCTTGGCGCGCATCATTCAGTTCCTGCGCAATGCCATGAAACAGCGTTTCAAGAATAAGCGTTGATTTGCCCGAACCCGATACGCCTGTGACGCAGGTAAAAGTGCCGAGCGGAATTTTGGTGCTGACGTTTTTCAGGTTATTTCCTGTCGCACCATTCACCTCGATAAATTCACCTTTGCGGCCCGGGCGGCGTTTATCTGGTAATGGAATGCTGCGCTTACCCGATAGATATAGTGCGGTGAGGCTTTGCGGATTTTTCATCACCTCATCCGGTGTGCCTTGCGCAATCACGTGCCCGCCATGAATACCAGCGCCCGGGCCAATATCGACCAGATAATCCGCAGCGCGGATCGCATCCTCATCATGCTCAACCACAATCACCGTATTTCCAAGCTCGCGCAGATGGCGCAGCGTATCAAGCAAACGGTCATTATCGCGCTGATGCAAACCAATGCTTGGTTCATCAAGCACATAAAGTACGCCCGTAAGGCCGGAGCCGATTTGTGATGCTAAGCGAATACGCTGGCTTTCCCCGCCGGATAATGTGCCGGAATGGCGCGATAAACTCAGATAATCAAGGCCAACATTAACAAGAAAACCTAACCGTTCATTGATTTCTTTGAGAATGCGTGCGGCAATTTCTTTTTCTTTTGGTTTAAGCTGCGCATGCAAATTTTTAAACCATGCGGTTGCATTCAAAATGGAAAGGTCACCCAGTTCGGCGATATTTTTTTTATCAATTTTTACTGCCAGCGCTTCGGGTTTCAAACGTGCGCCATGGCATGCTTCGCATGGGCAGCTGGTCTGATATTTTCCTAAATCTTCACGCTTCCAGTTGCTTTCGGTTTCCTTGTAGCGGCGCTCAAGGTTCGCGAGCACACCTTCAAACGGCTTATTGACCTTAAGATAGCCATTGCTGCTTTCCCATGTATAGGCAAGCGCTTCATCGCCCGTGCCATGCAAAATAATCTCGCGCGTTTTTTCAGGAAGTTTTTTCCATGGCGCACTCATTTGCCCACCGAATTTTTTGCAGATCGCTTCGAGCACGCTGGAATAATAGGTTTTCCATGGCGCAATCGCGCCTTCGGACAGGCTCAGGCTTTCATTGGGCACCACAAGTTTTGTATCAAACACCATTTTCTCGCCAAGCCCGTCACACGCTGGGCATGCGCCATGCGGGTTGTTGAAGGAGAAGAGGCGTGGTTCTATTTCTTCAATCGTAAAGCCACTAACGGGACAGGCGAATTTTGCCGAATAGACATGGCGCTTGCCACCATCGACTTCCTCCACATAAATAAGCCCTTCGCCCATCTTAAGCGCGGTTTCGATGGAATCCGCAAGGCGGCTGCCCATATCTTTTTTAACGACCATGCGGTCAACGACGACTTCAATATCGTGCTTTAGTTTTTTATCAAGCTTGGGAAGCTCATCCGCTTCATAAAGTTTCCCATCAATTTTAAAGCGTTGGAAACCTTTTTTATGAAGTTCGATGAGTTCCTTTTTATATTCACCTTTACGGCCGCGCACGATCGGCGCAAGGAGAAGAAGCTTCATGCCTTCTTTCATCGCGGCAATGCGGTCAACCATCTGGCTTACGGTCTGACTTTCAATCGGAAGGCCCGTAACGGGCGAATAGGGCACGCCCACGCGCGCCCATAACAGGCGCATATAATCGTATATCTCCGTCACAGTGCCAACGGTAGAGCGCGGATTGCGCGATGTAGTTTTTTGCTCAATCGAAATAGTAGGCGAAAGACCGTCGATGGAATCCACATCCGGCTTTTGCATCATCTCCAGAAACTGGCGCGCATAGGCGGAAAGGCTTTCGACATAACGGCGCTGGCCCTCGGCATAGATCGTATCAAAGGCGAGCGATGATTTGCCAGAACCCGACAAGCCTGTGATCACCACCAGCTTGTTTTTTGGCAGCGCGATATCGATATTTTTCAGATTATGCTCGCGGGCACCTTTGACGATGATTTGCGGTTCGGTGCTGTTCTTACTGGCCATGTGTTATCCACAGATAAAAGGTAAAGATAAGAGATAAACATGTTTCAGAGAAAAACAAGAACTTGTCGTGAACATTTATTTTGAATAAGGTGAGCGCCTCACATTTTATAGGAATAGGTGCAACATGGCAGGCAGCGTAAACAAGGTTATTTTAGTCGGTAATTTGGGCAAAGACCCGGAAGTGCGCGCATTCCAGAATGGTGGACGTGTTGCGAATTTCTCTGTTGCGACCTCGGAAAGCTGGAAAGATAAGACAACCGGCGAGCGCAAGGACAAGACCGAATGGCACAAGGTTGAAATCTATAATGACCGCATCATTGATGTTGCCGAAAAATATCTCAAAAAAGGCGCGAAGGTTTATATTGAAGGCCAGCTTGAAACCCGCAAATACACCGATAAAGAAGGGCAGGAGCGTTACACGACTGCCGTTGTGCTTAAGCAATTCCGTGGTGAGCTGACCATGCTTGATGGCAAGAACAGCAGCAGTGGCGGCGGTGAATATTCGGTTGATGATGCAAGCAATGATTCCGGTTCCAGCTTTGGCCAGATGCCATCATCTTCCAAGCGCGTAGCTTCCGGCGGCGGTGGTGGCGCGAGCGAACTGGATGATGAAATCCCGTTCTAAAAAGATCCGCAGGGTCGAAGGGACGTAGAGGCGAAGGGGTATTTCACAGCGCAACTTTATTTCTCGAATTATAAACGATAAATTATGATTTAAATATCCCTTCGTCCCTTCGCAACTTAGGCTCTTCGTCCCTCTATGTTCATCCACCTCCGCACACACAGCGCTTATTCGCTTCTTGAAGGGGCGATTAAGGTCAAGGACGTCGTTAAACTCGCCAAGGCACATAATATGCCTGCAGTTGCGATTACGGACACCAATAATATGTTTGGTGCGCTGGAATTCGCACTCGAAGCGGTGGAAAACGGCATTCAGCCGATCATGGGCTGCCAGCTACGCGTGATTGATAAAACCATCAAAGGCTTTGATAAGATCAGCGATGCATCGCTGCTGCTGTTTGCACAAAATGAAACGGGCTATAGCAACCTTACGCAACTTGTCAGCGCGGCGTATCTTGATACGCCTGAAGATATCGCGCCGCACATCACGCTGAGCAAGCTCGAAAAATATAGCGAAGGCATTATTGTTTTAACCGGCGGCGTGAATGGTCCGGTGGGGCAGTTGTTGCTTACAGGGCAAGCTGCAAGCGCAGATGAACTGATCCAGCGTTTGAAAAAAGCGTTTCCAACGCGGCTGTACGTTGAATTGCAGCGCCACAAGGAAGGCGAGATTGGCGAGAAGGAAGAGCGCCTGGAAGGGCATTTCCTTGATCTTGCCTATAAATATGAATTGCCGATTGTTGCAACCAATGATGTGCAATTCGCCATTGAAGAAATGAGTGAAGCGCATGATGCGTTGCTATGCATTGCCGCCAAGCGCTATGTGAGTGATGGCGACCGGCTGCGCGTTACCACCAATCATTATTTCAAAACGGCGGAGGAGATGGAGGATCTGTTCGATGATCTTCCCGAAGCGATTGCCAATAGCGTGGTCATTGCGCAGCGCTGCGCGTTCTGGCCCAAAAAACACAAGCCGATTTTGCCCCCGTTTAAAACCGCTTCCGGCCTTGATGAAGTGGGCGAGCTCAAACGGCAGGCGGAAGAAGGCCTGCAAAAACGCTTTGATAAATATAAAACCATTACCGATTACGATACGTATCGTGCGCGTTTAGCGTTTGAGCTCGATGTCATCACGCGCATGGGCTTTGCGGGTTACTTCCTTATCGTTGCGGATTTTATTCAGTGGGCAAAGGCGAATAATATTCCTGTGGGCCCTGGCCGGGGTTCAGGTGTGGGCTCGCTCGTTGCATGGGCGCTCACGATTACCGATCTTGATCCGCTGCCTTTTGGTTTGCTGTTTGAGCGGTTTTTGAATCCCGAACGTATTTCAATGCCGGATTTCGATATCGATTTCTGTCAGGAACGGCGTGATGAAGTGATTGGCTATGTGCAGCAACGCTATGGCGCAGATAAGGTTGCGCAGATCATCACCTTTGGAAAATTGCAGGCGCGTGCGGTGCTGCGCAATGTTGGCCGTGTGCTTGGCATGCCGCTTGGCTATGTCGATAAAATCTGCAAGCTGGTGCCGTTTAATCCGGCAAACCCCTGCACATTAAAAGAAGCGATCCAGCTGGAGCCGCAACTCAAAACACTGCGCGATGAAGATGCGAGCGTGACGCAGCTCATGGATATATCTATCAAGCTCGAAGGGCTGTATGCGCATGCATCAACCCACGCGGCGGGATTGGTGATTGGCGATCGGCCTTTGCAGGAACTGGTGCCGATGTATCGCGATCCGCGCTCGCCGCTGCCGGTTACACAATTTAATATGAAAACGGTGGAGCAGGCGGGGCTCGTCAAATTCGACTTTTTGGGTTTGAAAACGCTTGATGTCTTACAGCTCGCTGAGAAAATGGCGCGTGCGCAGGGCGCGGATGTTGATCTTGCTGCACTGCCGCTGGATGATGCCAAAACGTACGAGCTTTTTTCACGCGGCGATACGCTGGGTGTGTTCCAGCTTGAAAGTGCGGGCATGCGCGACACGCTGCGGCGCATGAAGCCCAACCGGTTTGAAGATATTATCGCGCTCGTGGCGCTGTATCGCCCGGGTCCGATGGATAATATTCCAAAATATATTGAAGTGAAGGCGGGCAAGGAAAAGCCGGATTATCTGCATCCGTTGCTTGAACCAGTACTTAAAGAAACCTACGGCATTGCAATTTATCAGGAACAGGTGATGCAGATTGCGCAGGTACTGGCGGGCTATACGCTTGGCTCTGCTGATTTGTTGCGCCGCGCGATGGGTAAAAAGATTAAAGAAGAAATGGCCGCGCAGCGCAAAACCTTTGTCGATGGCGCGGTGGAACGCGGCGTAGATGCTGATCAGGCGTCGATGATTTTTGATCAGGTTGATAAATTTGCAGGGTACGGCTTTAATAAATCCCACGCAGCTGCCTATGCGCTCATCGCGTATCAAACCGCCTATATGAAGGCGAATTATCCGGTTGCGTTTTATGCAGCGTCCATGACCTTTGAAATGGGCGCGGTCGATAAGCTCAATGTGTTTCGTCAGGAACTGAACCGCAAATCCATTCCACTGCTGCCGCCCGATGTGAATTTCAGTGACGATGTGTTTGCGCTTGAAGATATCGGTGAAGGCAAACAGGGCATCCGCTATGCGCTTGCTGCAATCAAGGGTGTGGGGCAGGCGGCAATGAAAATGCTCGCCGCTGAGCGCCGCGACAAGGGCAAATTCAAGGATATGTTTGAATTTTCCTCGCGGCTGGATAACCGCGTGATGAATAAACGGCAGATGGAAAACCTTATCAATGCAGGTGCGTTCGATAGTCTGCATCGCAACCGCGCGCAATTGATTGAGCATGTAGAAATGTTCACACGCCTTGCCAGTGCTGCGGGTTATGAGCGTGAGTCAGGCCAGGTGAGCATGTTTGGCGCGGTAGAAAATACCAGCAAGCCGCAGATGCAGGATGTCAAGCCATGGGATGAGCTGGTTAAATTACAAAATGAATTTTCAGCGCTTGGTTTCTTTTTATCATCGCATCCGCTTGATGCGTACCGCCCGCTGCTTGATCGGCTTGGCGCAATCCGCGCATCGGGCCTTGCGGCTGCAGCAGGGGCAAGTGGTTCCACGCGGCGCAAGATTGCAGGCATTGTAATTTCAAAGCAGGAGCGTACGGCAAAATCGGGCAACCGTTTTGCCTTCGTGCAGCTTTCGGATAATTCAGGAATGTTTGAAGCAACGCTTTTTTCTGAAACGCTGTCGTTGCACCGCGATGCGCTCGTGGCGGGTACGCCGTTATTGCTGAGTGTGGATGTGCAGGGCAAACCCGATGAATATCGCCTGACCGTGCAGGGCCTTGAAAAGCTTGAGATGGTGGCAGCGCGCGAAAGCCAGGGGTTGGCGCTGGTGCTGGGCATGGACCGCGCCATTGCGCCGCTACAAACTATCGCTGCCAAGCTGCCCAAAGGCAAAAGCCGTATCCAGATCAAAATTGACATAGATGGCGAAGAAGAGGCAGAAATCGAACTCTCCGGCCGCTATACAATTCCTCCCGATATCCGTAATGAAATCAAGGCATTACAAGGTGTGCTTGAAGTGCAAGATTTGTAGGGCCTATCAAAATGGTGTACAGTATTACCTCTAATTAGTCTGCGCGGCAATAAAAAACCCTGCTCTTCAATTTGGTTAACCATTATTGAAGAAACAGGGTATATCGATACTATTATTATAAACGTGGAGCGGGGTTGTCTACGCGTCGGTTTGTCAAAAAAACGGGACGCGCGCTGTATAAGCCATGCTCGGGGTGGGCTCCTCCGACTATTGATTGACTTGTTTGTGGGTTTACAGTGGTAAATAATTGCACGACAGTGTTATTTTTTCCAAGCAATGAGACACTTCCCATGGTCGTGGATGTCAGATAAAGGGCTGCGTTTTGAAAACGTGCCTGATTAGCAGGTTCTGCACCCGCTTGATTGGGCTGGGTTACTTCCTTCATTGCCAGAGCCATTGTTTGCGTAGGCAAAATCCAATGGTTTTCGACCTTTTTTGCCAGAACTGGATCCGCAAGTTGGCTTCTCAAATCACCTTCTGACCTAACATTTGTACCATCATGGCCATGCCAGTTTTTTAGTTTGCTAATTTGATGTAGGCTTTCCTGCGCTGTTAAAACTCTAGGCGTCCCAAATGCATCCACAAAATTGTTTTGAGGATGAAAAAATCTATTTGTTTTCTCTTTATAGTGCGTTGCAATTTTAGGACGCAGGACCTTTGGTGTGATCGCCGCTATTAAGTTTCGCACGATATTTCTGAATGAATTGTTTTTTAATGTTCCATTCATTGCCTGCGCAAAGGCACGGTTAGCCAGTCTCCCTGTATAAATAAGAATTCCTCTTGGATCCAGGTCACGGCTACGTTGTAAATTTTCTGGTGCCGCCATTACGTCATACGTAACAGTACTACCGTCTTTTGCTTTAACTTGATATTCTGTAATTTTACGAGCTTCAAGCGTGGTTGTTTCTCTAACGGTTCTATTGGTAGAACCTTTTGCCGCTGCACGACCGCTTCCTTTTAAAAACTGATTACCCATAATATTAATTCTCCTTAAAATTGTTGGTTGAAGCCATAATTATTGCAAAAGAAAGCAGATTAACCATACCGTTAGCGAGAATGTATCATAAAAACATGAAAGTAATTCCTGATTATTTGTGCGCGGATGTGCGGATGTGATGTGTTTTACGCTAGACAGGATTTACACATCCAGCTCTTTAGCGAAATGCGCGTTTTCCTGAATGAATTTAAAGCGGCTTTCGGGTTTTTTACCCATCAGCGCTTCAACGAGATCTTCGGTAATCTTGGCATCATCGCGCTGGTCGGGGTCCTGCACATTGGGAAGGATCACGCGCAGCAGCGTGCGTTTGGCGGGGTCCATGGTCGTATCACGCAATTGTGCAGGTTGCATTTCACCAAGGCCTTTAAAGCGGCTGACTTCAACCTTGGCGTTTTTGCCAAATTCTTTTTGCAGCAATTCATCCTTATGCGCGTCATTGCGCGCATAGAACATCTTCGTGCCATGCATGAGGCGATAAAGCGGCGGTTGCGCCAAAAACAAATGTCCATTAGCAATCAGTTGCGGCACTTCACGGTAGAAGAAGGTCATCAGTAGCGCTGCGATATGCGCGCCATCCACATCCGCGTCGGTCATGATGATGATGCGTTCATAACGCATTTTATCCGATGAAAATTCTTTCCCCATCGGGCAGCCCATGGCGAGAATAAGATCGCTGAGTTCCTGATTGGCACGCATTTTTTCAGATGTTGCGCTCGCTACGTTAAGAATTTTTCCGCGCAACGGCAAGATCGCCTGCGTTTCGCGTTTGCGCGCCTGCTTGGCAGAACCACCCGCACTGTCGCCTTCGACAAGGAATAGTTCTGTACCTTCGGGCTCTGTCCGGCTGCAATCGGCAAGTTTGCCGGGAAGGCGTAATTTGCGTGTTGGTGTTTTGCGCGATTGTTCCTTGGCAAGTGCGCGCTTTAAACGCTCATCCGATTTATCAATCATCGCATCAATCAGCTTTGCGCTTTCCGATGGATTTGCAGTGAGCCAATGATCAAAATGATCCTTGATAACTTGGTCAACCCAGCGCGCGGCTTCGGCGGTAGCCAGCTTCTCTTTCGTTTGCCCTTGAAATTGTGGGTCAGGAATAAAGGCCGAAAGCAGCATCACTGCGCCATCAAGCAAATCATCGCTGGTAACCTGCGATACTTTTTTCTTGCCCGTCATATCGCCATAGGCACGCAAGCCGCGCAGCAGGGCAGTGCGCAACCCGCTTTCATGCGTGCCGCCTTGTGCCGTTGGAATGGTGTTGCAATAGGAATGCGAAAAGCCATCTTCGCCATCATCGGGCCAGGCCACGGCCCATTCAACCTTGCCGCCCTTTACAGGCAGTTCGGCTAAGCCGCTAAAGGCTTTTTGTGTAACCGTGCTGCGGCCTTCGATTGATGTCGTAAGATAATCTTCAAGCCCGCCGGGAAAATGGAAGGTTGCACTCGCCGGAATATCTTTTTGATCAGCAAGCAGGCTTTCATCACAGCTCCAGCGAATTTCAACGCCGCGAAACAGATAGGCTTTGGACCGCGCGAGTTTATAAAGCGTAGATGGTCTGAAATGGAGTTTATTGCCAAAAATTTCCGGATCAGGGCGAAAGCGCACGGTGGTGCCGCGTTTGTTCGGTGCGGCACCAACTTTTTCGAGCTTGGTTTTTGGTGCGCCCCGGCTATAGGTCTGGCGATAGAGAATTTTATCGCGCGCGATTTCAACTTCCAGATGTTCAGAGAGTGCATTAACAACCGAAATACCCACGCCGTGCAAACCGCCCGATGTCTGATAAGCTTTTTGTGTGAACTTGCCGCCCGAATGCAGCATGGTGAGAATAACTTCAAGCGCTGATTTGGTTGGGTATTTTGGATGCTTATCGACAGGAATACCGCGGCCATTATCGCTAATGCTCATGGTGCCATCGGCCGCCAGATCCATTTCAATGCGGTTGGCAAAGCCAGCAACGGCTTCATCCATCGCGTTATCAAGTACTTCGGCAACAAGATGATGCAATGCTTTTTCGTCAGTGCCGCCAATATACATGCCGGGGCGACGGCGTACGGGTTCAAGCCCTTCTAATACTTCAATATCATCAGCGGTATATTGCGCAGCTTTTGCAGCATTACCAAATAAATCAGCCATGAAAAAACCCAGATCTTCCCTGATATAATGTACGATATAGCTATGGACCAAACCCCATGGCCGACCCATAATATGGAGTAAACTGCCATAATATATATAGTGTGATGAAGCTGATGCGTGAGTCTGTCAAATTGAAATTTTTTATGGGTTTTTTGTTGTGCTGCTGCTGGGCTTGGCCTGTGCAAGCTGCACCCTTGCCAAACGTTAAGAACCTGCATTTGAGCTATAGCCTCTATGTTGGCGGTATTCATGCAATGGATGGGGTGGTGGGCTTTACCCGCGCGGGCGTAAGCTACACAATCAATCTGCATACGGGCACCCAAGGCTTTTTGCGCAGTCTTGCGCCATGGGATGCATCGTTGGAATCAAAGGGCCGTTTTTCAAAGGCCCAATTATATCCAAGCGTGGGCAATGTTTTGACCTACTGGAAGGACAAGCCTTATCTGGTCAATTTCAGTTTTGCAAAAAATACGGTGAAGGTGAAATTCACCCCGCGCGAAGGCGATAATAATGAACCTGTGCCGCCGGATATGAAAGTAGGCGCGCTCGACCCGTTAAGCGGTGTGCTGCAGGTGATTTCAAATATCGCCTATAATGGTAGTGATTGTAATCAGACCGTGCCGATTTATGATGGGCATCGCCGGTTTGATTTATCGCTGCATAATAGTGGCAGCGAAACACTGGATGGTGAAGATTATTCGGTGTTCAGTGGCGAAGCAACGCGCTGCATCGTTGATTTTGAAATGCGCGCTGGCTCCCGCAAAGATCGTGAAGGCAGCAATTTCTGGCAAGATGGCACTGATCATAACAGCCCTGGTCACCATGAAACATGGAAGGGCAAATCGAGCAGGCCGCCGGTTTATATTTTCCTTGGCAAGGTGCGGGATGATCTTCCCGAACTTCCCGTGCGCGCAGAAACCAGCACCATCTTTGGCGGCATCATGATCCATCTGACGAAGGTGGAAGGCGGCAACGGGCCAACACTCACCATTCCCTAATGGATCTGTACAGGTTCACCTTTGCTGGATAGAGAGCGCAGCGCGCAGGACAAAGCATCATAGCGCGGGGGTATACCGTTAACAAGATTACTTGTGACGCGGTAGATTTCATAAGTACCCACTTTTTCAAAGCGCTCGCCAATTGGCTCGGCCCAAAAACGCGCTGCAATATAGCCCTTTTTGTGCCAATAGGCTTCAATGCGTTTGGCCAGGGCCATTGCGCCTTTTTGAGTTAAATACTCACCAAAATCGCTTTTTTTCTCTTCATCACGATCATCAAGTGCGGTTTCTTTATGACCCAAGGCTTTCAGCAGTTTTTTGACTTTTGGACCGTATTTTTTACCAATCGTTCTCATGTTGTCCCCTTTACGTTTATGTATCCCCGGTGGGTTCCATGGGTAAGTGCGCAGTATTTACTGCACCAAACTCAATCGGACCCGATCTTTATGCTCCCTTTATGTACCCGGGCTTGGCTCTTTAAATCAACAAAATAATTTGTTTTATAAAAGAATAGCTTGGTAAAAATTTGTTGAAATTAACAAACCCTCTTGTATAGTCGAATTATACTGCTGGTGTTTCCCGATTATTTCTCGCCGTTAAAGGTTGCTGCAAATGCCCAATACTAAAAAACAAGGATTAGGTGATCGTGTCCGCCAACTGCGGGAGGAACGCGGCTGGAGCCAGAATGAATTGGCAGCGCAATTGCCCGGCGTGAAACAGCAATCAGTTGATCAGTTGGAAAATGGCAAGGTTGCGCGCCCACGGTTTCTGCCCGAACTTGCGGTTGCCCTGCGCACATCGGTGCAATGGCTGCTCACGGGGGATGGGTTGCCCGCGCACATGCCAGCAGCGGATGTTTCAATTGATACCGTTTTGTTGCGCGATGTTATGGCGGCGGTTGAAACCGTGCTTGATCAGCAAAAGGCCAAGCTGGATCACAAGCACCGCGCTGAAATGATTGCCGTGCTCTATGACATGATGCGCAATGAAGAAAAAAATAATCCGGAAAAAATGCAGCAGGCTGCAAGCAATATCATAAGCTATAGCAAATTTCTAAAGCGCGGTAGTCACTAACGGTTTCTGGATCGCCAGAAATTTTAGCGCTTCGTTCCATTGATGGGATTTTAAATCCTGCAACTGGTTGATATGAAATTGGGTCAATAGATCATTGGTGATTTTAAGAGGCGTTGCATGGGCTTCCTGCGCGCTGAGCGCAATCACGGAATTTAAAATCGTATATTCATTTGTATTGATCGGGCGGATGTAATTATAGATCAGGAATGCGCCCAGCATGATGTAGCAAAGAACGCTGGCATTGATAATAATGGTGGCGGCACGTTGTCTGCGGCCATATTCTTCAACGTATGGTAACAGGTTTCTGACCAAATCTTCTATGTGCTGTCGTCTTGCATCCATAATCGCTCCTGCCGGGGTTTATAGCGCTCGGTGTTTATTTTTTGTGCAATAAATTTTTAAGCGATTATCATGAATAACGGTTTAATGTGGCGCATATTACTTAATGCACTTTATTTATCTTTTGTATTGTAATCGCTTGATCAGTAAACTGGGATGCGTAAATTATTTTAATGTTATATCGCTTCAAGTACAGCGCGGCATTCTGCAACATGGTTAGCATAGGCGGCCGGGATTAAATCAGCAGGCCATTGCGGGGTATAGCCATAGCGCACCACAATCGATGCCACGCCTGCATCGCGCGCCGCCATTGCATCATGTGTGCTATCGCCAATCATCACCGCATCATGTTTGCCAACACCTAATTGTTCCAGCGCATGAAGAATGGGCAACGGATGTGGCTTGCGCATCGGCAATGTATCACCGCCAAGAACCAGATCGAAAAAAGATTGCAAGCCGAGCTGCTCGAGAATACGGTGCGTTGCTGTTTCATATTTATTGGTAATAAGTGCGAGCTTCGTGCCCTTGGCCCGTTCGGTTTTTAGAAAATCGAGAATGCCCGGAAAAATGCAGGATGGGCTGGGTACGATATTTTTATAAATTTCGGGAAAGCGATTGATTAGCCGTTTGTGCGTCGCGTCATCAGGATCGTTGCCAGTGATTCGGTAGGCTTTGATCATCATGATGTCAAGGCCATCGCCAAGGCAGGTCTTCATTTCATCCAATGTAAGCGCGCGACAGCCTTCTTCGATAAGCACCGCATTGGTGCTCTCTAGTAAATCGGGTGCACTGTCGATAAGGGTGCCATCCAGATCAAAAAGAATGGCTTTAAAGCGGTGGGGCATATGGTAAACTCCTGCGAATTCAATTTTATTATACCTAAGAAACGCCCATGTCAAAAACTGCTTCCCTTGCTTGTATTATTCTCGCTGCTGGACAAGGCACGCGTATGCGCTCCACGAAAGCCAAAGTGCTACATGAGGTCGCGGGCTTCCCGATGATTGCGCATGTGCGCCATGCGTGCGAAGCGTTAGTGCCGTATAAAATTGTTGGCGTGATTGGCCCTGATGCGCCGGAAGTTGGCGAAGCGATTGCGCCACACGCATCTGTTATTCAGGCGCAGCGCAAGGGAACCGCGCATGCTGTGCTTGCTGCAAAAGATGAGTTGCGAGGCTTTAAGGGCCGCGTGTTGATTGTCTATGGTGATACGCCATTGCTGCGCCCGGAAACCTTGAGTGCATTGGTTGGGCAATCTGCGCCTGTAAGTGTGCTAACGTTCAAGCCAGAAGATCCTGCACAATATGGCCGTGTTTTTTTAAGCAATGAAGGGCTGGTTGATAGCATCGTTGAATATGCCGATGCCAATGAACAGCAGCGCGCGAATAATCTGTGTAATGCTGGCGTTATGGCATTTGATAGTGATGTGTTGTGGAACGTTCTGGCCGAGATCAAACCGCATAATGCCAAGGGTGAATTTTATCTGACCGATGCTATAGCAATTGCCCGTGCGCAGGGTCTTGCGTGCGCGTATATTACAGGTGATGCTGAAGAGGTACTTGGCATCAATAGCCGCGTGGAATTATCGGTTGCCGAAGGGATCATGCAAAAGCGCTTGCGCCACAGTTTGATGGAGCAGGGGGTAACGCTTAAAAATCCTGACACGGTGCAGCTCTGCGCCGATACGCGGATTGCTGCGGATGTGACAATCCATCCCTATGTGGTCTTTGGGCCATCCGTTGTGGTGGATGAAGGCGTAGAGCTTTTTTCCTTCTCGCATCTGGAAGGTGTGCGCGTGAAAAAAGGTGCGCGCATCGGGCCCTATGCGCGTTTGCGCCCGGGCACGATTATTGGTGAAGGTGCACATATCGGCAATTTTGTTGAAGTCAAAAAATCGAATATTGAGAGCGCAGCAAAAATCAATCACCTCAGCTATGTCGGCGATACGCGCGTGGGCGCGCGCACCAATATTGGTGCTGGTACCATTACCTGTAACTATGATGGTTTTCATAAACACCACACCGATATTGGCGCGGATGTGTTTGTGGGTTCTGACACCGCGCTTGTCGCGCCAGTGAAAATTGGCGATCGCGCCAACATTGCGGCAGGCAGTACGATTACTGAAAATGTACCCGAAGATTCCCTTGCCATTGCGCGCAACAAGCAGATTAACAAAGATGGCTGGGCCAAGCGCTTCCGCGATAAAAAGGGCGGAAAATGACATAATAGTAAACTGTTATGTCATCCCGGACTTGATCCGGGATCCAATAAATAAATACGAAATTTATTGTCAAAAATTGTGTTTAGTCCTGCATCACCATTGGTTTATATCTAATCCCCAGTCCCTTATCCCTTATCCCGTTAGAAAAATCATGTGTGGAATTGTTGGTGTTATTGCAAACCGTCCCGTAGCCGTGCTGGTGCTTGATGGGCTTAAGCGTCTGGAATATCGCGGCTATGACAGCGCGGGGATCGCAACGCTTGCAGGTGGTAAAATCGAGCGCCGTCGCGCGCAGGGTAAAATCAGCAATCTTGATATCAAATTACAGCAGGAACCTTTGCCGGGAAATATCGGCATTGGTCATACACGCTGGGCAACGCATGGCAAGCCGAACGAGATCAATGCCCATCCGCATGCAACGCACCGCGTCGCTGTGGTGCATAATGGGATTATTGAAAATTATAAGGAACTGCGCGCAGAGCTCGAAGAAAAAGGCTGCTTCTTTCAAAGCGATACGGACACAGAAACCATCGCGCATCTTCTAACCGTTTATCTGGATGCAGGGATGTCACCTGCGCAGGCAACCGCAACAGCCTTAAAACGTCTTGATGGTGCCTTTGCATTGGCGCTGCTTTTTGCGGGTGATGAAAATTTGCTGATTGGTGCGCGCCGTGGTAGTCCGCTTGCGATTGGCTATGGTGATGGTGAAATGTATCTGGGCTCCGATGCACTTGCGCTTGCGCCGCTGACCAACCGCATTACTTATCTTGATGAAGGCGATTGGGCCGAAATCAAGCATGACAGCGTTATCATTCATGATGCGAATGATGCTGTTGTAAAACGCCCCATTCAGCAAACCGCATTATCGGGCGCGATGATTGGCAAAGCTGGTTACCGCCATTTCATGCTTAAGGAAATTTTTGAACAGGCTGGCGTGGTTGGTGATACGCTCAACAGCCTTGTTGACCCGGCAAGTGGGGAAGTGCGCTTGCCCGAATTATTATTCGATTGGAACGATCTTTCACGTATCACCATTATTGGTTGTGGCACCGCACATTATGCAGGCGTGGTCGGCAAATACTGGTTTGAACAAGTGGCGCGACTTTCGGTTGAAACCGATATTGCTTCGGAGTTCCGCTATCGCGCAGGGCCGATGCCCAAAAATGGCGTGATGATCGTGGTATCGCAGAGCGGTGAAACGGCAGACACGCTTGCCGCCATTCATTATGCCAAATCACAGGGGCAAAAGATTATCGCCGTTGTGAATGTGCCAAGCAGCACCATGGCACGCCTTGCCGATGTGGTCGTGCCAACGCTTGCTGGCCCGGAAATTGGCGTTGCATCGACCAAGGCGTTTACAACTGCCCTTGTTGTGCTTGCTGTGCTTGCGCTTGATTGCGCAGTGAAACGCAGTGAAATTACCAAGGAACAAATGATTGCGCATGTACGTGCATTACACGAAGTGCCAAGCCTGATGAATGAGGTTGTGCAGCAGCATGATAAAATCCGTGAGTTGAGCCAATCATTGGCTGAAGCGCGCGATGTGCTTTTTCTGGGCCGTGGGCTTAATTATCCTATTGCATTGGAAGGTGCGCTCAAGCTTAAGGAGATCTCCTATATTCATGCGGAAGCCTATGCAGCAGGAGAACTCAAGCATGGCCCGATCGCTTTGATTGATGAAGATATGCCGGTCGTGGTTCTTGCGCCGCGCGATAGTCTATTTGAAAAAACCGCATCCAACATTCAGGAAGTCATGGCGCGTGGCGGCAAGGTCATCGTGTTCTC
>RGZA01000290.1 GCA_010031785.1 Alphaproteobacteria bacterium | reverse complement strand
TGAAAGACGTTTGCCGTCTGTGTGCTTCCTCCGATCCACAAAGTAATGGGCTGTATGTGTTTCATGTTAAGTATTTATGCTAATAGTCCTAGATTGCGTAGTGCCTTTACGACTTGTTGCAACGTGTAACCGTCGAACGTGTCATCTGTTTTGATGATCGATCCTGCGCCAGGGCTTGAAACTGTGGCCGATCCTACGGCGGTCGTTTCTTGGTATACCTTGATGATGGCGCCGTTTTCCGTCCGGAAATGCGCGGCCGCGTTGCCGGCGGTAATATCTTGGCTGTAAAGTTGGAAGCAGTCGGCGGGGGAACTTGAAGGAGTTGCTCCGGTTGCTATTGCAAACACTTGCGTACCCCCCGTTCCAAATGTTGTTTGTGAGATTCCTACATTTCTTGAATTACTTATGTGCAAAATTGTTGCACTTCCAGATGTAAGAAATTCAAAAGGGTTTGTATTTACTGTTTGAAATGTGTGTTTCCCAGGTATCGAAAAAATATAAGCCGCATTTGAGGAATTGAGTTGCGTAATTAATCCACTTTCCGCGCCTACGCCGCTTCCAGCATTTGTCACTAAAAAAGCATCATTAGAACCAGTACCACCTTCACCGACAACCATGCTTTGTCCGCCAACTTGGAACAAAAAACCATTATCTGTAAAAGTAGATCCTATTCGAACATTTCCATTTGGGAAAATTCGCATCCGTTGGCTATTGTTCGTGTAAAAACTAATAGGTAATGCGTTATTTACACTTAAAGCAAGTCCGATGCCTGTTCTATCATATCCTACGGTTGCAAATTGATTTGTTGGATCTGTAGAATAACGAATGTATATAGCTGCCCCATTTGCTCCCTGTAAATCTAATGCTTTGCCGAATGAACTTGAATCGGTAGCAGTAGTAGTACCTATGCCAACATTTCCCGACGACGTCGCAAAATACGCCGATTGCGTCACGCGGGCCGTTCCCGAAACGTCCACCTTGTAACCGGCGTTAGTTGTAGTTCCAAATAAGGTATTAGCG
>RGZA01000289.1 GCA_010031785.1 Alphaproteobacteria bacterium | reverse complement strand
AGGAGTAAATGGATTAACATCTAATAGTACATTCCAAATCACACCACAAAATCCTCTTTCAGAAAATACTCTTTATAGTATAACAGGTGGAAGTTATTTGTATATGAATGCAGTTTCACTTAACAATACAACAGGATATGCAAGAATTGGTGCATTTGATTCGGTTCGCTCACAACCTCTTGTACTACAACCTGCTGGTGGTATTGTAGGTATTAATACAACTGAACCAGCATACACTCTTGATGTTAATGGTAGTGGTGATTTTGCAACATTTGTAACTACAGGTGCGTTATTTAGTACGAATCAAACGTCAACAAATATTGTAGGTACAAATTTAAGTTCAAGTAATTTAGTAGCTACTGCTTCTACTATTACAAATTTAAATATACCTGGAACTTTAACAGTAGTAAATATTACATCATCAAATATTACAGTCAGTTCAGGTTCATTTATAGGTACATCTGGAACTATTACAAATTTACTAACTACTAATCAAACAGTTTCAAATATAGCATCATCTTCAGCGAATTTATTATTAGGTGTGATGAATGGTCTCGGTGTCGTTGGTAGTGTAAGAATAGGAAGAAATGATGGTTTTAGTACAATTAGATATCATGATTTAGAATGCTCAACATCAACAACTCAAGCGTCAAGTTATATGGCTATTAAAATACACAATGCAAGTACAACGACATCACAAACAGAAGTAATGCGTTTAAGAGCGGATGGAAATGTAGGTATAGGTACAACGGCTCCTTCTAATACATTAGATGTGTCTGGAACAGCTAGAATAACTACATCTTTAACCACAGGTGCGTTATTTAGTACGAATCAAACGACAACAAATATCGTTGCTACAGCTATCAGCGCTGGTACGTTAGTTGGAACAACTCTTTCAACTGCTAATGTTTACGGTTCATTAGGTACTATCAGCAATTTCGTTGGTACTACATTAAGTTCAAGTAATTTAGTCGCTACTACTTCTACGATACCGAATATTGTTCATACAAATATAAGCTCTGGTAC
>RGZA01000288.1 GCA_010031785.1 Alphaproteobacteria bacterium | reverse complement strand
TTTTTTTAACGGTGCGTTTTTTAGAAGTTTTTTTAACGGTGCGTTTTTTAAAAGTTTTTTTAACGGTGCGTTTTTTAGAAGTTTTTTTAACGGTACGTTTTTTAGAAGTTTTCTTGGAATATTTGTTGGTTAAAGTAATAGATTTATGAGGCATTTGTATAATATTCCATTATATTTTTATTTTTTAAAATTTAATTTAATTTGATTGTGTACTTTTTTTGTTATACACTAAAAAAATTACAATTATTAGTATTAAACAACTTAATAAAATGGATGAACTTACTCCACCGAATAGTAATATATTATTATTATTATTGTTTTGAGATGATACTGTAGAATTTTTTTGTGAGTCTGGTGTTTGATGTTGTTGTTGTTCAGTTGCTTGTTGTTGTTGTTGTTGTTGTTCAGCTGCTTGTTGTTCAGCTGCTTGTTGTTCAGCTGCTTGTTTTTCTGCAGCTTGTTGTTCAGCAGCACGTTTTTTTGCTTGTTTTTCTGCTTGTTTTTCTGCGATCGCTCTTGCTTTTGCAGCTGGGTCTATTTGTACGTTTACAACAGACGTCTGATTAGGTACATCAGGAAACTTAGACCATGTATTCGTAATTGTATTTGTTAAATAACAATCTTGTATTTCGAGAGTAGTACCATTATTATAACTATTATTTGACGGGACAATACATCGTGGAGGAGTCGTAGTATTACCGGTCCATACCCAATTTTTATTACTAGGGTCATATATAAATTTTTGATTTTTATTATTTGGGTCACAATCCCATAATTCAATTTTTGTACCTTCGTCAGTACTTCCATTAGTAACATCAAAACATTTATTTTGACCTAGTGTTTTAATTTGATTATTATCATAATCATAAAAAAATTTTTGTGCGGCTGAGTCATTACAATCCCATAATTGTAATTGTGCACCATTACGTTGGTCATTACCGTTAATATCTATACATTTATTTGGATTGGCGAGAAGATGAAGCTGATTACCCATTGTTAATTTAATAATATAATTTAAATTAATTAAATTA
>RGZA01000287.1 GCA_010031785.1 Alphaproteobacteria bacterium | reverse complement strand
ATTAATTAATTAATTAATTTAATTAATTTTAAAAATTTATTAATAAATTATTTAATTAGTTAAATTTTAATTAATTTAAATATTAATTAAATTATTTAATTTATTGTGGAGTTGATGTAAAAATTTGATAATCTTCATTTTGATTTAACATATATGGTTGAACTTTAGAAATATCATATTTACGAACTGGATAACATCCAGCTGCAGGAGCTGCTTCAGGAGCAGCAGGAGCAGGAGCAGCAACAGCAGGAGCAGGAGCTGCTGCAGATTCTGGAGCAGTGATTCCTACAATTGCAGCTTTAGCTGCCTCAGTTACTAGTTGAGGATTTGCAGCTGCAGAGTCTAAAGCAGCTGCAGCTAGATCTTTTACTGCTTTAACAGCTTTATCATCATTTTTTGCAGCTTCAATAGCTAGAGTAGCTACAGGAATAACATCAGCAGCTTTTTGTGCTGTAGGAGTAACAGCAGCTTCAGCTAGTGCTTTAACTGCTTCTACTGCAATTTTATCGCTTACAGTTTTTGCTGGTGCAATAGAATCTACAGCAGTTTGAGCAGCTTGTAAAACCTTTGTTGGTTCACCTGGTTCAACTACTTTTGCTTGATCGGATAAAGCTTTAACAGCTGCTGCACCTTCTGCTGTAGCAACAGAACCAATAGCTACTTCAGTAATTTTATCAACTACTTCTGGAGCAGTAGCAGTTGGAGATACTGCTGCATCAGCTAATACTTTAACTGCTTCAACTGCAGTTGCTGGTGTACTAAGTGGTGGAGGAGCAGTTGTTGATGCACTTGCAGATGCAGGCGCAGGCGCGGAAGCAGGTACATTTTCTAAGAATTCCCATACTTTACCAGTATTTACATAATTCATAGTAACTAAGAAAGCTAATGAAATTAATAATGCGGTAGATGGACTAAATTGTGCAGACCATAAAACTATTGAAAAGATGAATAATTTAAAGTAAGCATTCTCAAATAATCTAAGAACTGGTAGAGGAAGTTGAGGCGCTAGTCTAACTACGTATAGCGCTAAAACTA
>RGZA01000286.1 GCA_010031785.1 Alphaproteobacteria bacterium | reverse complement strand
GCCGAAGCGCACCCGCCTTCTGCGCCAGTTGAACGATGTGCAGGCAGAACCTGAACTCACCGCCAAGTCCTTAATTGCCATAATCATCGATTCACCTTCAATATAGGCAAAGCTTAAATTTAAATTGCCAGGATAACGCTGCACCTTATCGCCATTTAGGAACACATCCTTGGCTTTTGACATTATGCCGTTATAAAGCCTGTCGCTAAGCTTTTTCACATGTGCATAATCTTTATCCATTTCTTCTTTGGCAATGCGTGCCGCCTCGCCTAAACCCACCACAAGCGGAGTTGGAAGAGTGCCGGAGCGGAATCCGCGCTCCTGCCCGCCGCCATTGATTATAGGAATCAGGCGGATGCGCGGTTTACGCCTCACATACAAAGCCCCAATGCCCTTTGGCCCATAAATCTTATGGCCGGAGATGCTCATCAAATCGATATTCATAGCCTCTACATCAAGCGGGATTTTACCAAAACCCTGCGCTGCGTCAGTATGGAAGAACACGCCGTGCTTGCGGCAAATTGCACCAATCTCGCTAAGTGGCTGGATTACACCAATTTCATTATTAACCGCCATTACGGAAATTAACACAGTTTTATCAGTAATGGCTTTTTCAAGCTCATTTAAATCAATCAGGCCGTTTTTATGAACAGGGAGATACGTTACTACCATGCCTTCGCGCTCCAGATGGCGAGCCGTGTCCAGAACGCATTTATGCTCTGTTACAACGGTGATGATATGGTTTTTCTTATCGCCATAAAACTTCGCTAGGCCTTTTAACGCAAGGTTATTGGACTCAGTTGCGCCTGATGTAAAAATAATCTCTTTATCAGTTGCGCCAATCAAGGCTGCAACCTGCTCACGCGCAAGATCAGTTGCCGCCTCCGCTTCCCAGCCATAAGCATGACTGCGTGAATGTGGATTACCAAATTTCTCGGTGAAGTATGGCATCATTGCTTCTACCACACGCGGATCAACAGGTGTTGTCGCTTGATAATCAAGATATACTGGTAACTTTATAGTCATGCTGCTTTTTCTTTCTGATGCTG
>RGZA01000285.1 GCA_010031785.1 Alphaproteobacteria bacterium | reverse complement strand
TCTGTACGCCGACGGGCTACCGGTAAAGAAGATTGGACAAGGCATGGCGATGCTAAGTAGTCCATCCAAGGCCACTGAGCAGCTAATAATGAAAAAGGCCATCAAGCATGACGGCAACCCGTTTGTTGGCTGGCAATTGGGCAATTGCGAGGTTTATACCGACGTAAATGGCAATATCAAGGTTCGAAAGAACGAAAGCGACCCTTCCGCAAAGGTGGACGGAATCATTTCAATGATTATGGCGGTACACTGCCATTTGGACAACGTCTTTGTGTCAAATGCATTTGGATTTCGGTCTCTTGAGTTATAGAATGCTCTAAAACGGGAGCAATCATGGGAATTCTGGACATTTTCCGTAAAAAATCTGACCAAACCGAAAGCAATACGCTGTTTGGGCAGACCGCTCTTGGTAATAACATTGTCTACCAAGGCGACAATAAAAAGCCCACGGTAAACACCCAGATCCTGTATGTGACCACGTCTTCGGTCAATCAGGCAGGCAGGCTCATCGATATTTCGGTTTTGAGCCGCAATTCAACCGTAATGGCCTGCGTTTCGACCAAGGCGCGTGCTTTGTCTCAGCTCCCAGTTCGCATTATGTGCAAGCTGGAAGATGGCACTTTTGTCGATGCAACAACGTCTGAAAAAGTATCAAAGCACAACTCTACTAAGGCCAATCAAGTACTGAATCTTTTGCAGGCTCCAAACGCCTTTCAGTCGCAATACGAGTTTTGGTATCAGTGGTTGATGTGGCACGACCTGACGGGCGAGGCGTTTACCCTTTGGTGGCGCAAAGACCAAGCGAATGCCACGCAGACGCCTATCGAGATGTACATCTTGGACTCCACATTGATTGCGGTCCAAATTACGCCCACGCGATATCCACAATACCGCTTGAGCACGCCCAGCTACGGATTCAGCAAAGATGAGCCATTGCAAGCCCATCAAGTCATGCACATCAAAGAAGCCCCGTGGCAGGGCTCCGCTGGCTTTAACCGCGGTATTTTGGCGGTCGAATTGGTCAGCCTTGACCAAGACATCGACCTGTAC
>RGZA01000284.1 GCA_010031785.1 Alphaproteobacteria bacterium | reverse complement strand
ACTTGAATATGTTCTTGATGGAGCAGGTGATTCTATAGAAAATTTTTGATTATTTCCATCATGACAAGTATTTATTAAGAATTTATCATTTACCCAGTCTAAACACTTATTTTCAGCATATTTTGATACGAAACGTTTTCCACTCTCGTATATCCATTTTTGATTATCTCCATCATGACAATTATGTTGAGAAATTACTGTCCCATCATCTTTTGTCAATGGAATATCTAAACATTTACCAGTAAAAATATTAACTAAACGTGATTTATCATCTAATGTCCATCTTTGATTGTTTCCTGCATGACAATCATGAATTACAGGTTTCGTTCCATTATCTTTATTTAGAGGCATATCTAAACATTTATCTAATATTTTAAGCATCTGCTCTTTTGGTCCATTAATGGGAACAAAAACTGGAGTAGCTGGAGTAGCTGGCGTAGCTGGCGTAGCTGGAGTAACAGCTGGCGTAGCTGGAGTAACAGCTGGCGTAGTAACTGGAGTAGCAACTGGTTCAGTAGTTTGTAGAGCATATAAACCATATCCAGAACCGATCAATAAACAACACATTATGAATACACAAAGCGATAATATTAATATTATAACTTTTGTATCCATTTATAGATACTGGTCAATAAAATTATTTTTATGAATTTTAAATAATAATAAATATGATTTAATTATTTCATTACAATAGTACATACCTATACTGGTCATAACATGCCATACAGCATGTAATTCAATATAATGTTGACAATAGTTATTATCAATATTCCATATTATTAAACTAGTAATTAATATAAAGAGACCTTTATAATGATAAAATGTTAAATTATAATTTAACTCATTTGTTAAATCAATAGCATGTGTAACTACAATAGGTCTCAAATTTCTAGACATACTCTTATCTTCTCTCATCACGTTACTTTTAGATAAAAAGATATTAATTGAATAACAAGTATATAACAAATTAATTATACACAATGATAATATACCTTGAAATAAAACTATTTGTATTTTAGGATGAATATAATAACTAATAATTATAAAAGGT
>RGZA01000283.1 GCA_010031785.1 Alphaproteobacteria bacterium | reverse complement strand
TTATTCACAGAATTATTCACAGAATTATTCACAGAATTATTCGTAGGACCATTCATAGAATTATTTTCATGAATCATAAAAATCATTGGTTCATTCATTTTATTAATAAGATTTAATGTTTCGGCACGTTCTTTATCAAATGTTTTTGCTTGTTCAATTAAATTATTAATATATTCTTGTGAAAATTCATTATTTTCATTAAAATCACTGTTACTTTCACTTTCATATTCACTTTCGTGTTCACTTTCATGTTCATTTTCATGTTCACTTTCATGTTCATTTTCATGTTCATTTTCATGTTCACTTTCATGTTCACTTTCATGTTCGCTTTCATGTTCACTTTCGTGTTTATTAACAATTTGGGTTTCAGTGTCTGCTTCTTCTAAATGTTTATATACACGCGTTTCTTGATTATTAAAATAATAAAATATAGATAATACAATATCCGCTATTATTACATAAATAACAAATGTATTAAATACTGTTAGATAGTCACTATTATAAAATAATATATATAAATATATTGAAGCGTATAATACTAAACCTAATGCGATGGAATATAAAGAAACTTGTTGAATATCTTTACATGTACCAGATATATGTAATATATATTGTGATATGATAAACATATATTATTTTATTATATTGAAATAAAAATTAATTTTATTTCAAACGTGAATAATTAGTGATATTCAATACAATGATGATATACTTTACAAATATTTTCTAAAATAGATTGTTCGGAGCGATTACCATCATAATTTCCAATTATTTTTCCGTATTGATCAAAAAATTTAATTGTAGGGAATCCTTGGACAGACAATGCATTTGATAAAACAGGTGTTAATTCATCACTTTCAATAGCATAACAGGGATAAACATGTTTGTATCTATTTAATTTGCGTGATAAATTTTTAAATGTTGGTATAAAATGTTTACAATGTCCGCACCAATGAGCGTGTATTAATAATATACCTGGATTGCCATTATTTTTAACATATACTTGGTCATTAATAATTTTAAAATGATTTGCTGTAAGATTTTCAGTTATACCGTCAATAGACATAATATCTTTTAT
>RGZA01000282.1 GCA_010031785.1 Alphaproteobacteria bacterium | reverse complement strand
TCATTGCCTGTGTCATCGACTTGATGGGACGGGTAATGCTGCGAATAATCAGGTAGAGTAGGGGAAGAAGCGTCAGTAATGCCACCCCAAAAACAACAAGCACCGCTTTGTTTGCAAAATCGAGTGAGGAATACACCTCATCACCGATTTTATTATAATCATCATAGACAGCATCTCGTAGCTTCACATGGACTTCTGCAAGTCTTGCTGCTGTATCTTTAAAATTTGCAATCAATTCTTTAACCGCATCATCACCACCAGAAAGCGCTTTAGAAAGTCCATCAGTTGCAAGCATGGACAACTCTTCTGCCATTGATTTTGCCTGTGCTTGATCTGCCTTGGAAAGATAGGATATCTCACGCCCCAACAAGCGCGATGTCATTTTATTTAGCTTTTCTGCACTCTCGGTAATAGTCGCCATATCCGCCTCATCAATGGCGCCCCCTTTGCGACTCAGCACCGCCAAATAGAACGACTCCACAAGTTCCTGACGATGGCCGACCATGCGCTGCGTAACCACACCATTGGATTGCGTTACGCTCGCAATCGAGTTGAGATTATGTACCGTCTGCCCATTTAAATAGGATAAGGTATTGCTTATTCCCAAAGCAACAACAGCCAATATACCGATCAAAACAAGTTTTTTGCGAATAGTCAGAACCATATCATTCCCTTCCTAGGATGCGCGAATAGTGGCCAAAAATTGATCCACTTTACTCTTTAGTGTATTGGATTGTTCATTCAGGCTTTTGGCGGATTCAAGTACTTGCCATGCGGTGTCGCCAGTTTCTTCCGCACCACTTTGCACTTCTTTCATGTTTTCCGAAATCTCATGCGTTCCCGTAGAGGCGCGCACCACATTTTGCGCAATTTCATTGGTGACAGCCGATTGCTCTTCCACCGCGGCGGCAACCGCTGCTGTGCTGGATGAAACTTGACCAATAATGCCCAAAATATCCATGACAGAATCAACAGATGTTTTAGTTGCACCCTGCATTTCATTGATTTGATGGGTAATTTCGTCAGTTGCTTTTCCCACTTGATTGGCAAGGTTTTTTACTTCGCTGGCAACGACCGCAA
>RGZA01000281.1 GCA_010031785.1 Alphaproteobacteria bacterium | reverse complement strand
GGCATCTTAGGTTCCGATCAAACGCACACCGGCAGTTACATCACGAACGGTCGACACCATCCGTTTCTCAGCATAGATCGTAATCGTTCCAGGCTGCGTCTGTTCCATTCTCTGAAGCGTCATCTCTGAATGATCGACGATCCACATAAACCGCGGCCAGTTTGCAAGATAGATCGGAGAAGCACCGATTGCAGGAGCATCCAAATAAGGATTAGCAATTACCGGCCAGCCCATAATATTTACACCGGGGCCTTCGTCTTTCTCGCCTGTCTCAACAAGCGCATAAGAATTACCACCGTGAGCGTATTCCCTCAGCGTTGCAATAGCTGTTGGGTGCATCATCCACGCGGTTCCTGGCATTCTCCAAAACTGTCCAGGAAGAGCGCTGGCAACGTCTACAAGGCTTTCCCATTCAATACCACCTGAATGCGAATAACCGACTGTATTAAGAGTGTGTATACCGGCTGTAATGGCCGTCCCTGACGTTCCGTAAGCAGCAGATGATCCTGCGGTTCCAAGATACATCTTCAAGCCTCTAAGGCCGTTTGTCGCGCCTGTAGAAGTCGTTGTAGAGCCTGCTTGATCGCTGTTAATTGCCATAGATGCCGCTTCAATCTGGCTAAATTCCATTGCAAGATCTTCGACAAGAGCCGCATCTAATCCGTTGATGTCATCTATCGCCGCTGCACGAATTGGCATTTGAGCGGAAATAACGCGCATTGGAAGTTGCCAAATGGATGTGGCAATATTCGGTGAACCTGAGTTTGCGTTGACTGTGTAGCCCCACGGGTTTGTAGAATTTGCCGCATTACCGGTCTTAACCGTGAATTGAATATCCGAGTCTGCCGTTAATGTCTGATTGGCATAAACCCGAAATGGATTCCAGTAACGAAGGGATGCAAATACATTCTCGTTAAATACGCGACCGCCAACCCCGCTGCCTGAGCCGGTCAGGGATGAGGCTTCCGCGAGATTGACAGTGCTTTTGCCCTCGTGGAGAGCCTTTTTCAAGCCTTCCAAAATTACATGTTTCATAGTCTCTCCAAAAGGGAGAGGGCTTGCGCCCTCTTTTATCAAGCA
>RGZA01000029.1 GCA_010031785.1 Alphaproteobacteria bacterium | reverse complement strand
GATAAACAAAAATCATTTATGGCCATTGCAATTACACAGGCACAAGCAGCCGCAACGCGCGGCGAAGTGCCCGTGGGCGCCGTGCTGGTTGATGCGACTGGCACTATTTTGGCAGAGGCAGGCAACAGGGTGGAGGAATATAAAGACCCCACCGCCCATGCTGAAATGCTAGTCATTAAGGAAGCGGCAGCAAAAGTCGGTGCGCCGCGTCTGGTTGATTGCGATCTTTATGTTTCGCTTGAGCCCTGCGCTATGTGCACCACGGCCATCAGTTTTGCACGGCTGCGACGGCTTTATTATGCCGCCTATGATGCAAAGGGCGGTGCAGTCGATCATGGGCCAAAATTTTTTAGCCAACCTACCTGCCATCATGCGCCTGAAGTATATGGCGGTATTATGGAACAGGAAGGCCGTATGATCTTGCAGGATTTTTTTAAAACCTTACGTGACTAGTCACTTTTTTTGCGCTAAAAAAACAGGATGCAGATCGATTTTCAAAATCCTCACACCTTGTATGTTTTAGCGGCCTATGGCGTTGCTTTCATCGCCTATCTTGCCCTTACCTTGCATACATTTTTGACATACAGAAATATAACGCGCAAATGACCCCGCAGCCCCTCTGGCAAGCCCGCCATACGCGCCTTGTGTTGATCCTGAGTATAACCGTAGGAATTGCGCTAGCCGTTGGTCTTACGCTGATGGGCCTATCGCAGAATGTAACTTATTTTTACGCGCCTACCGATATTGTTGCTGCGCAGGAAAAATTATTGAAGGAACAAAAACCCATTCGCCTTGGCGGCCTTGTTGAAAAAGGCAGTATTGTGCACGGCAAACGTGATGCAACGGAAATCACTTTTGTTGTCACTGATCTTAAAGAAACGGTGACAGTACATTATAAGGGCATCACGCCCGATCTGTTCCGTGAGGGGCAAGGTGTGGTTGCGCAAGGTACGCTAAGCGCCCCCGGTGAATTTACGGCAACAATGCTATTAGCCAAGCATGATGAGAAATATATGCCGCCTGAAGTTGCCAAAGCGCTCGAAAAAAATAAGGTGAAATGATGCGCCCCAATATCCAAATGAGCCCGCTGCTTTTGCTTATTCCGATTGTGTTATTTGCTTGTTTCATTGTGCTTGCAGTGCGCGGCCTGAGCGAAGACAAGCAAGGCAAAACACGCGTGTCGGATATTGGCAAAGCCATGCCGGAAATCAACCTGCCGATCCTCAATAGCAAAAAAACCTTTACGCGCGATGCGGTTAAGGGCCAAAAAATCCTCGTCAATTTTTTTGCGTCATGGTGTTTGCCGTGCGCTGCTGAACATGAATTTCTAACCGTGCTGCATGAAGCGCTTGCTATCCCCATTATTGGGGTCGTTTATAAAGACAAAGATGCTGTAATCACAAACTATCTGGCCAAGCATGGCAATCCCTTTGCCTATGTGCTGCTCGACCGTGAGGGGCGCACCGCGATTGATTGGGGCGTAACGGGTGTACCTGAAACATTTCTGATCAGTGAAGAAGGGGCCATTCTTGCGCATACCTCCGGCCCGCTCACCGTTGCGATATGGGATAAATATTTTAAGCCACGCCTCATACCCACAACACTCAATAATGAAAAAGCGCCTTAACTTTTTTACCCTCCTGCTCCTGTTGCTGACTATGGGGCTTCCTGCCCACGCCATGGAGGCCGGGGAACAGCTGGCTGACGCTGGCCTTGAAAAGCGTGCCATAATTCTGGGCAACCAATTGCGCTGTGTGGTGTGCCAATCGGAATCCATCAATGATTCCCCGGCGGACCTTGCCAAGGATTTGCGGGTTCTGGTGCGTGGCAAACTCAAGGAAGGACTAAGCGATGTTCAGATTCTTGATTATATCCATGCCCGCTATGGGGATTATGTGTTGCTCAAACCACCGGTAAAACAGGCAACATTACCGTTATGGATAGGTCCTTGGGCATTTTTAAGCCTAGGCTTTGGCCTCTTCGCCTTGTTTTTATTCAAACAAAAGAAAGAAACCAAAGGTTAATTTTTACCTTTAAAAACCAAGAATCGGCCATAATTGGTCTTAAACCGTGCCAAACTCACTAAAACATCCTTAACAGAGCATTTAGAGGTCTAAAAATGGCCTCTGAATGACCAAAAATGGCCTTGATATGCTAAAATCTACCTTCTTATTGCAAAAAAATGACCTCATACGCTCATTTTCAACCCTCTAAAACTGTAATCTTTGGCCATTTAAAGAAAAAAGCAAAATTAACCCTTAAAAACTTGCGTTTATTGGGTTTTCGCTTAATCTGCCCTTCTCAATAAAAAGTGGATTTTGAAGGGTCTTTTACCCCAATTTGAGATGGGGTAAGAGCTTTAAGTCCCTTAAGTTATTGAAACATATAACATATAGAGGCTTTGCCTCGCTTACCTTAAGGGTGTTGATAACTATGGCCCTCACGAAAAAGAAGCCAGCTGCTAAGGCAGCGGTTAAATCTGTTGCAAAAAAACCTGCAGCAAAAGTGCCCGCAACAAAAATGGCAGCTAAGCCTGCCGCGAAAGCCGTGATGAAACCTGTTGCAAAACCTGTCGCTAAAGTCGAGCCAAAAGCCGCGCCTAAACCTGCTGCGAAAAACCCTCCTTTAAAAAATACCGTGCAAACCGGTGGCCGCACGATCGTGAAACCGATCCTGCCAGTGAACAAGGAAAAAGAAAACGCGCTGCGTGAAGCTGCCAAGATTGCCGAAGCCTTATCAACCAAGGTCGATAAGCCGATTACTTCTTCGGAAAGAAAAAAAGATTTATCGCCGATTGATCCAAAAGAAGCAGCCAAAGCCATTAAGCAAATCAAGGCATCGTTCTTTTCATCGCTCAGCGGTGGCACGACTTCATCGCCGACAACGGTAACGAGCTCTGCGAACTCTCCCTTCCCACCCCGCATTCAGGCGCTGATCGACAAGCAGGAAATTGTGGATCTGATGTATTCCTATGCGCGCGGCATTGATCGCTCTGAAGAAAATCTGTTGCGCTCGGTCTTCCACCCTGATGCATCAATTGATTTTGGCCCAGGCGTGTTCCAGGGGTCCGTTTCTGAATATATTCTATGGGCGCTCGATGTACGTAGCCATATGAAGGCAACCCATCACATGATCGCCAATGTTCGCGTGGATTTGCGCGGCGATACAGCCTTGTGTGAAAGCTATTTCATGAATTGGCACCGTCTTGATAAATCAACCGGTAAGGAAGATTTCTTTGTTGGCGGTCGTTATCTGGATAAGCTTGAACGTCGCCCTGGCGGCGCATCGGGCGTGTGGAAGATTGCCCACCGCAAGCAGGCCAAAGACTGGACACGCACCACCCCCGTGGCCGAATTATTCTACCACCTTAACCCGGATGCACTCTGGGCACATCACAGCCGCAATGACTTATCATACAGCATTGAAAATTTCCCAACCGGAAATAATGCCAAAGCGCCCGCCTTCCTTGGCAAGCGCTATGATGCGAAAAGCATGAAGGTTTAAGACAGCGTTTGGGCGGGTAACGCTCGACGGGTCGTCATCGCACGTGCTGGTTGCGGGGAAGGGAGTAACCCACCTACTGCAGAACTCGCGCTTGCCCATAATTTGGAAATTCCGCCCATAAATTTATCTGTTTGTGATGGGCCATCATCACCAGAATTTCGTGGAAAATCCCAAACACGGCACATTGTTCTTAATACCCCTGATGGCCCCCCGGCAAACTGGGAAATACCTATGCCGATCATAGCAGGTACTCCCGCAAGTAGATAAAATTCATCTGAATTCATAACTGCATATGTAGTTGCCACCGTCATGGCCGCTACTGAAAAAGAAGAAGCTGCAACTGCTTTTGGAGGAGGATATTCGGGTCCATTGATGATTTGCAACGGAGGGTCCACCATCCATAGATAAGCCCTGCCAAATTCACGAAAACAAAATGCTTGTACAAGATTGCCGGACGGAACCCCGGCTAACGCAAGCGCACCACATGTCACTACCAAAGCCGTATCACGCCATTCATTCAACAGGCGAAGCCCGGCAGCTAACATGCCTTTCTGGTTATGATTTGACATAGTATCTATACCTAAAAAACGTCATATCACCCCACACTACCCTTGTGATAAAATCACGCCAAGCCTATATTTAATTTCATGAAATCCTTAATTTTTGCACCGAGCACTGTCTTCCTGATTTCGTTAATCGTTGCAATCTCTGCGCTTGGTGCAGCCTTTGTTGCGCAGTTCAGCTTTGGCTTAAAGCCCTGCATTTTGTGCCTTTATGCGCGTGTGCCTTATGTTTTCTTAATTATTGTCAGCGTGCTTGCACTGCTCAATGGTGAAAAACATAACCGTCTTTTCCTTATCCTGCTTACAATTGGTTTTCTTGCCAGCCTTGCCATCGCAGGTTTCCATGTTGGTGTTGAGCAGCATTGGTGGGAATTATCCGGCGGCTGTCCGGTTGAAAAGCTTGCTGCTAAAACATCCGAGGAAATGCTTGCTGATCTGCTCGCAACGCCGCTTGCACCATGTGACAAAGTGGCATGGAAAGTTTTTGATATTTCCATCGTGATCTGGAATGCAGCACTCTCGCTGGTGATGTGCGCTTATCTGCTGCTTGCCCTTTTAAAGAAAAAAGCCGATGCATAAAAAGCAAAATCTTGAACGCATGATCCGTGTCAATCAGGCCGGTGAATATGGTGCAAAGCGCATTTACGCCGGGCAATTGGCGGTATTGGAAAAACGCGGCTCTTCACCTGAAACGCTCGCGCAAATCCGCCATATGGCAGAACAAGAACAGACCCACCTTGATACGTTTAATGATCTGGTTGCAAAAAACCAGGTGCGGCCAACCGCATTGCAACCGATCTGGCATGTGGCTGGCTTTGCATTGGGTGCCCTTACCGCCGCAATGGGTGAAAAAGCCGCAATGGCCTGCACGGTGGCGGTGGAGGAAGTGATTGATGAGCATTACCAGCAGCAAAGCGCAGAATTACACGACGCGCCAGAACTTAAAAAAATTGTTGATCAATTCCGCGAAGAAGAAAATGAGCATCGCTTAACCGCATTGGAATCTGGCGCTGAACAGGCGGTTGGATATCCCGTATTGCGTAAACTCATCCGCGCAGGATCAAAAGCAGCCATATGGCTGGCTGAGCGCATTTAATAGGAGGTCATGATATGCCATTTTCTACTATTGATTGGAGTATTTATAATTTTACACAAATTGCAAAACTAATAATAGTAGATGAAGGTGATGTAGTATTTGTCTTTGATAGAGCAGCTGGATTCCATATGGTTGATGGCGCATGTTCAAAATCAAAGCATGCTATCATAGAGCGCGTAGCAAGTATGTTATTTACCTATATGGAAGGTGGAATATCTGAACGTCAGGCCTATGGACCAGATAACGAGCTGTTGCTACCCGCCACGTTTGAGCAAATATCTGATGCAGTTAAAAGTATTATTGATCAGATGAATATTGAATGGTCGAGCCCTAAAGTAAAAGACTTGAGGTAATAAACGTATGTCTCCCGTATTAAGTACGGAATAACAAATATTTCCAGTTTTAAACAGATTCCAGTTCCGAATCCCAATAGAGAAAATCGCGCCAGGATTGATGCAGGAAGTTTGGCGGAAAGGCGCGGCCCCGTTCCTGCAATTCAAAGGATGTCGGTTGATACGGATAGGTGCGCGGATGCATACCGCATTCATGCGGTAATTTCGAACCTTTGCGCAAATTGCATGCTGAACAGGCTGTTGTCACATTCGACCAGATCGTGCGCCCACCATGCGCGCGCGGCGTGAGATGATCAAAAGTAAGTTCGGATGTGTTTTTCTTGATGCCGCAATATTGGCACATGAACTGATCGCGCAGGAATACATTAAAGCGCGTGAAGGCAGGATGGCGATTGACCTGCACATAATCTTTGAGCGCGATAACGCTAGGAATTTTAATATCAATCGAAGGGGAATGCGCAACGCGGTCATAGACCGCAACAATATTAACCCGGTCGGAAAATACAGCTTTGATGGCATCTTGCCATGACCAGAGCGATAGCGGGTAATAGCTAAGGGGCCGAAAATCGGCGTTTAAAACAAGGGCTGGGCACGTATCAAGTGAGGGCAGCAGCACATACACTCCTTACATTAGTAAGAGTATGGCGTAACTTGATGAAGTTACCCTTAACCAAAAAGCAAGCATTTCGCAATTGCGTTATTAGCATACATCCTTGTTAAACAAGGTTTTTACACTTGGCAAGGATGATTTGCGCTATTGGGATTTAGGTTAAAATACGTTGCAGAAATGCTGCGCCTAACGTTAATCCGCCATCATCAATGCTGTGCCCGAGATGATCGCGCATATGCAACTCGCATGCAAAACCCTGCTTATCAAAGATCTGTTGCGCCATACGCGATGCGGCTGCAGGCACAACCTCATCTTGCACGCCATGCACAAGACAGATTGGTGGTTTTGTTTTTGCTTCAAGTGGTAATGCTTCACCATTAAGCAACGCGCCTGAATACCCAAGCACCCCGGCAATCTGTGCTGCGCGACGCGGCGCAAGATAAAGGCTCATCATCGTACCTTGCGAAAAACCGATCAGGGCAAGCTTGCTTGCAGGCAGAGAAAATTCCGTGAGCAGAGCATCAAGATATGCATCAATAATCGGCTGGGTCTTTTTTATTCCTTCCAGCATGACTTCAGGATTACGATCACGCAGGCTGAACCATTGCTGGCCAAATGGCGCCATATCATAGGCCTCAGCACCATCGGGGGAGACAAACACGCATTCCGGCAAAACATCTTTCCATACATGCCCAAGATCAAGCAGATCTTCGCCATTCGCGCCAACGCCATGCAACATCACCACCAGTTGCTTTGGCGCGCCTTTAGGAACAATGCGATAATCCCTGAGAGCCATTGGGTGCATTACTTGGCTGCCGGAGCAGGGGCCGATGGCGCAACAGGCGCAAGTGCAGCAAACACCACATTCGCGCTCATTTCAATTTTTTGTGATGTTTCAACACCGCCCGCATCATTTACCACTGATGCCATGGCAGGCGCCGACATAGACCCGCCCATCATTTCGCGCTTCATCATCATATGCGGCATCATAATTTGCTGTGCACCACCAAAATTAATTTGCGCAATACGGAATTTGCGATCCGGATAAGCCGCATTGATATTTTCAAGTTCCTTGGTCGCTTGTGCCATCAGGTTCTTACGGATATCAGCGCGCACACTTTCCGTTTCGGCAAGGCTTGGCATGAAATCAATATTCTGCACAGCAATTTGCATGCCCGCCTTGCTTGCGGTCTTGGCTTTTTGCTGGATGCCACCAAGCTCTGCTTCGGGCAGGCGCGCTTCAAATATTGCCGACCATTGCTCAATGCCCGTTTGGTCCTGACTGCGATTGAAACTTGTCAAACGCCAATCAGCTTTGGGCGCAAGATCGGCAACTGCCTTAATCATCGCATCGCGCGTACCGCTTGCTTTATCGCCGACAACGGCAGCATTGACTGAAACCGTCACGCGTGCAGCCTTGGCCTGCACCCATCCTTCGGTTGAAAGATTGACGCTGATGACGTCATCGGGTTTTGGCTCTTCACCGGCCAGAAGCACAGAAGGAAGAAGAGCAAGAAGCAGAAAAAGCGCTGACAATTTCATGATGATCTCCTTAAGATTCTAAAAATCTAGATTAGCATAATGCGATGGCGGTGGTAAGCCCGGTATATGATCAGCAAGAAGTGGGCGAAAGGATGGCCGTGATTTAATGCGCGCATACCAGATACGCGCTTCATCATATTTTTCCCACATAATATCGCCAAGGTAATCAATGACGGATAAATGTGCCGCTGCGCTTAGATCAATCAGCGTGAGATCATCACCGCCAAGCCAGTTATTCTGCTCAGCCAACCAATTGATATATTTCATATGCTCATCAAGCGCGGTGTAGCCCTTGCGGATCGTCAGCGCATCGGGCGTACCCATGCACTGCAAACGTTTAAGTGCTTTTTCGCCAAGCAATGTCATGCCGACATCCTGATAAAAAATGCGGTCGAAAAAACCGCTCATGCTGCGCACATGCGCTTTTTGCTCCGGCGCATCGCCGATCAGATTGGGACGGTCTTTTATTTCTTCAAGGTACTCGCAAATGGCATGGGTATCGGAAAGCGCAAAGCCCTCTTTAATCACCAGCAACGGCACTTCACCCGATGGCGAGAGTGCAATAAATTCCGCACGACGCTCCCACGGTTTTTCAATCACCGGGGTAAAAGGCATGTCTTTCTCAGCAAGCAGTAAACGTATTTTCCGGCTGAAGGGCGAAAGGGGATGATGATAAAGCGTGTACATCGAGTGATGAAGGTCGAGTGATGAGTGTTGAGTTAAAGAATAAGGCGCAAATCACTTGCGATTCAATAAAAATGATATCCAGCAGCCTTTACCTCACTACTCATCACTCGACTCTCATCACTTAATCACCTGTCGTAATCCGTTCCACAAGCTGCTTCACCGTTGGAATAAAGCCGTTTGCATAGAAAGGATCACTCGCGAAGCGATAGGCATTATGTCCTGCAAACATCAAGGAGTTCTCAACATCGCCATCATGGCTGATATTCTGCAAGGTTTTCTGAATGCAGAACGAACGCGGATCAGGCTTGCGGCCCGTTGTCCCCGCTTCATTTCCTGCCCAGTTGGAGAAATGACAGGCAGAAAGACAACCCATACACGCAACCTGATCGGCAAGAATTTCGCGCTTGCGCGGTTCATCGACAAAAATCAGCGTGCTGTCTGGCGTGCGCATGGCTTCGGTAAAGCCCGCAGCAATCCAGGCTTGTGCACGTTCCTTGTCATGGGGCGCAACAAACACACCGCGCGAACGTGGGCCGATAGGCAATTCTGCCGTATGTTCACCGACCGCTTCAAGCGAATAGGGGATTTGGCGCTCTGAACGTGCGGTTAGCTCGAGCAGGAACGGGTTTTTCACAGCTGAAGAATAAAAGCCGGTTGGCGAAAAATGATTGAGATAAATATCGCCTTTTTTAAGCGTTAAAAGGCGTTTTTTCCACGCATCGGAAATGGGGCTTTCCTTGGTCATGAGTGGGCGCGTGCCGAACTGAAAACCAACAGGGCCCAATTCGGGATTACCAATCCAGTCTTTCCATTCGCGCAGAAACCATACACCACCCGCCATGATAATCGGCGTTTCACCAAGACCAAGTGTGTTCATCAAATCACGCAAGGCTTTAACGCGCGGGAATGGCGCTTCAGGTTTCAAAGGATCTTCAACATTCGAAAGGCCATTATGACCACCTGCCAGCCATGGATCTTCATAGACCACAGCGCCAAGCCATTCGGAGAATTTATGATAAGCACGCTTCCATAATGCATTAAAGGCACGCGCAGAGGACACGATCGGATAATAATAAACGCCATACGATGCGCAGATTTCTGCAATCTTATAGGGCATACCCGCACCACATGTTACGCCATGCACCATGCCCTTGGTTTGCTCAAGAATACCGTGCAGAATGCGCTCCGCTCCGCCCATTTCCCACAACACATTCATATGAATGCGACCCCCATATTTATTTGATGAGTCGCCGGACATTTCATAGGCGGTTTTGGCTTGTGTAACACCGCCCTTGATCGCATAGGCGATCAATTCTTCATGACGCTCCTGGCGTGTACGGCCTTTATAAATTTGTGCAATATGATTGCCATCGGCATCATAGCTGTCGGCATTGACACCGGAAAAAGTGCCGATACCGCCTGCTGCGGCCCAAGCCCCCGAGCTTTCGCCATTGGAAACAGAAATGCCCTTGCCGCCTTCCACAATGGGAAGCACCTCACGGCCAGACATACGAATTGGATTTAATGTAAACAAGGCAAATGCTTTCTATGGTTTGAAGGGAATGATGCTACCAGATGAATAAGCTGCGCACGATTTGAATAGCCGAAACAGCAAATAAAATCACAAGAACCACAACGCCAAGCGTAATGGCCGCTGATCCTTTTTTAGCGTCCTTATAATAGGCAAGCGCATAGCTGATCGCGCTCAGGGGCCAGAAAACTCCAATGGCTGCCGCAATTTCATCCTTGGTTGCAAAAGCCGTCATCCACAGTAAAGGCAGAAAAAGCACAAGGCATTTTACGGCATGCACATGCACATAAAGTACGCGCATGAAATCATCAGGGCCAGTGCAAAGCGGCGATGGCACGCCATAGATTTTGCGCGCGCGGCTTACCTGAAGCGCCAGCACAAACACGATCAGCAAAGCCAGCAAGGTCACAAGCCCCGTCCAAGGCCAGCCAAAAATATTGAGTTCAAAACCTTCGGCAACTCCGGTTGGAAGTGGCGCGGCTGCGGGAAGTGGTTCGTTCATGAGCTTGAAAAAGTGATTGGGGTAAGACTGAAAAAATGCAGCATACCAGCAAGCCGCTCAATGAAAAAGCATATTTATCTCTATTCAGTGATTTGAATAAGCCTTATATTCATGAGGTTTATACATCATCCATTCCCTTAAAGGCTCTCCTTCCATGCCCCAGTCCCGCCTGCCATCTGCAGAAATCAAAGCTGCCCTTAAAAAGCTACCGAAATGGAAACTGGCCAAAGGTGGGAAAACAATCGGGCGTGATTACATCTTTAAAAATTTTAGTGAGGCCTTTGCATTCATGACGCGCAGCGCATTGAAAGCAGAAAAGCTAAATCATCATCCGGAATGGGGAAATATCTATAACAAGGTATTGGTAACGCTGACGACCCATGATGCGGGCGGGATCACTGCGCTCGATATCCAACTGGCAACTGCAATGGATTTATACGCAAAGCCCCAGGGGAAATAAAACAAGGAGGGAAAACTAGTAGCTACGCTCAACCATATGCAGGCTGTCACGCGCAAAATTATCCTGCGCCTGTTCATAATGCTGGGTGGCTTTGTGCTGCGCCGATAGTACGCTTGTACTATCATAACTCAGCTGTTCATGGGCTTTTTGAACAAGGCCTTCAACATTATGCTTAAGGCCAAGCTCTAGTAATTGCGCAGAAAAAGACATACCCGGCAAAACATTCTGCCCGTGAAATCCTGTGCGATAAATCGGGGTGATCTGTAACCCTACAACATCGCCTTCAATGGCACTGAATTCATCGGTTTGCTGCACAACATAGGGTGAGTGGGAGCGGCTCAAACGCGTGATGCGCTCACGCATCCGCGTTGTTTGTACGCTACCGCCACCCATGGTATCTGATGGGCGGCGTGATGAAAGTGGAAAAGTAATCATGAACAGATATTCTCAGGACAAATTGTGGTTGCAGTATGTTGAGAAACGGCACGGCCAACAAAGCAAAAGCATTTCTGTGGATAACCTCCGATTCGCAAATGATTCGCGCATAACGAGGCGGCTAGGTAATGAACAGAAACTCCGCTACATTTTCACTTTGCCCATCTTTTAAAGCGTGCAATTAAATGAAACATAGCCTTGCGCTTCTCGCTCTTCTCCTTCTTGTTGCATCACCTTGTTATGCGCAAGAGTCGCCAGCGACCACCGCTGATACCCCTGCTGCAACAGTTGCCCCTACTGCGCCAAAAAAAGCTGCTTCTAAAAAACATGGCGTTAAAAAACATGCTGGAACCAAAACACATAAAAAAGCCATCACGAAGCCAGCGCACAAAATCAACACGTTGAAAGCGCCGCATGCGCGGTCGATTTTGGGCAAGGCCGATCCAAACGTGTCAGAGCCATCCGAAATGATCAGTGCTATTAAAAACCGTGCGCAGGATCAGTTTTGGGCAGGAAAGCGCCCCTATCCGCAACAATTGAAAGAAACCAACAATCCGCCCACCGCACCTGTTTTCACCGGCGCAATTGCCCAACGAGAACTACAAAGGGGCGAATTGCAAAAAAACAATGTATCTCCTGGGGCATCGCCTGATGAAGCAACGCGCGCGCCAACCTTGCGCCGCGTCAGTTTTTCAGAATTATCTGGCGTAACCTTTGATGACCAACCGTTGCAGATGAATGCATCCGAAGCATTCCGCCGCAGCCTTGATACCGTTTCGTTCGAGCTGGGCCGCCCATGCAAAAATCAGGAATATTTTGGCTGGCCCTTGCAACAGGGTGAACAAGGCCGCGTTGATCGCATTTTTGAATCCGTGAATGAAAAATTCAAACTGCGTGGATATGGCTTGAACCCGCGCAAGCCGCGCTCGGTTGGCAGCGATGTGTCAGCGTTTACTGCTGATCGTCCTGATAAAAAAATTCTTGGTATCTGGTCAGCAGGTGATGTGGGATTATTGCTGTTGATATGTGATGCAGAAGTTGCGCCCGAAGTAGTGCCTGCGGCAAAACCTGAAACGCCGGTTGTTACCAAAAAACGCAAGGTGAAGAAAAAGTCTGTGAAGCCCGCTGCCACTGCAAAAACATCGGATGCTATGATCGCGCCATCTGATCCGCCATCTGATCCGAATGTGGGCACACCGCCCGCACCAGCAGTGGAAGCAAAACCCGAAGTGATCCCTGGCGCGCCGCCAAAATCATTGCCACCGGAGCCTAATCAATCGACCCCACAGGCAACTCCACAAGCTGCGCCTGCGCCAGAGCCAACACCTGTTGGTCCAGCACCTGCTACTGCTAACCCACCAGCGGCTTTCATTCCAGCCGATGTGCCAATACCGCCTGCGACTCCTGCAACGCAAGAGCCGGCCCCGAGCGTTGCGCCTGAGCCGACTAATGCTACAAAACCGTAAAGGGAATTAAACCGCTTTTTTAGCGGTACGAACTTCACTTTCGTGATTGCGAATAAACGCTTTCACGAGCGGCTGGATTTCCGTTCTCCAGCGACGGCCATTGAAAATTCCGTAATGGCCGACTTCCTTGATCAGATGATGTTCTTTTTGCGAAGGCTTCAACCCTTTGCATAAATCATGCGCTGCAATCGTCTGACCCGGCGCTGAAATATCATCAAGCTCGCCTTCAATCGTCAGCAATGCGGTTTGTTCAATCGCGGAAGGATCAACCGTCATATTTTTCCAGCGGAAGGTTCCTTCCGGCAATGCATGTTCCTGGAACACGCGCTCTACCGTTTGCAAATAAAATTCGGCGGTAATATCCATCACCGACAAATATTCATCATAGAATTTGCGGTGCGATTCCGCGCTTGATCCATCGCCTTTTACAAGGTGATGAAACAGACGCATATGCTCCCCCACATGGCGGTCCATATTCATCGACATAAAGCCGGAAAGCTGCACAAAGCCCGGATAAATGCGGCGCGATGCGCCCGGGTAATACATTGGCACGGTTGAAATGACGGTGCGTTCAAACCAAGACAGCGGCTTGTCTTTGCCAAGCTTGGTCACTTGCGTTTGCGCGCGGCGCGTATCAATCGGCCCGCCCATCAAGGTCATGGAACGTGCCTGGCATGGATCTTTCATCTGCGCCATCAGCGATACGGCACACAATACTGGCACTGCGGGCTGGCATACCGCCATGACATGCACATCCGGGCCCCCATCTGTACTACTAATTGCACGAATAAAGTCCATGATGTAGGAAACATTATCTTCAAGATCAAACTTGCCAGCGCTGCGCGGTACAAGACGCGCATCAATCCAGTCGGTAATGTAAACGTCATGTTCTGGCAGCATGGCTTGCACTGTGCCACGCAGCAAGGTTGCATGATGGCCAGACATAGGCGCAACAATCAGAACCTTTGGATCATTATTCGTGGTCTTGCGCTCAAAGCGCAGCAAATTGCAAAATGGTTTTTGCATTACGGTTTTTACCGTAACAGGAACCTTCTGGCCATTAATCTCGGTGGTATCAAGCATCCACTTTGGTTTTGCATAACGGCGCGTGGTGCGTTCAAGCAATTCAGCCCCAGCTGCCATCGCCCGCGCATAGCCCGTCTCTGGCATGAGCGGATTTTGAAACATCGCTTTGGTTAAGCCAGCCATTGCGCGCATTGGCGCGGCCATCAGGTGGGAGAAATCATAAACTTGATACAGCATCTTTTTTCCCTATGTACTGCATATTGCAGCATGTAAATGTTAAAAATCAGTAATGCTTTAATAACTATAGTTCGATTAAGCCTGACTATAGAGGGGGGGAATGAAGGAGGCTTTAATCTTAGATTGCATTTGATGCAGTTCTGGCGGAAATAAGCCTTATATATCAATGAATTAAATAGATAACAAAAATACCACACGCCCGTATGCAGCTAAAGGCGCGGTTTATGACGCGAATGCCACAATAATAAGGTGACAATCAAAGCCATATTCATCCGGCGTTTCGGGGGCGGTATCATTTCCGGTTCCGGCTCCTTGGAAGAGCCCAGCCAGATTCGCTGTTGTTTTTTATGATGATGATAGGCGCGCAGCTTTTTTTCAAACAAATCTGCGCTCAGCATCATGCGCAGTTCTGCAAGTTTCAGTGCAGCAATCTCGGCCAGCAACGCCACAATACTCGGGCACGAAAAAGGATTGCCGCCTTTTTTGATAAATAAACCGCACCGGGTTTGCTTAAGCCCCATCAGGCGCGTACGAATCGCGTGTAATGCCTCATACGCATGGGCGCGGTGATGAATAATAGCAAGCATCGGTTCCCATAAAATAACTTAACTTTAAGGCGGCAAAGCCGCCCGCCCGCTTATGTGGGCGTAAATCTAAATATAAGATAAGCCTATCGCACAAGTGTTTTACTTGCATGAATGGGAAATGGTTTCAGGCATTTTGTAGTTGGGATTTGCACAAAATTAAAGTAGTACTACAGAAAATATCAACTCCACCTATATCTGGATCTGTTTCACAAGCTAATGGCCATCGATATTGACACCCTTCATTTAACAAGCTTTGTCACGTTTGCGGAAAATGGCCGATCATATCATTCACAGCTTGGAATATGTTGGCCATGAATAAAACTGCTCCATTTGAAACCGGAACAATTACCAGCGCACGCAAACTACTTGCTCCCGATAGGCAATTCTTTTTTCTGGCAGCGATTTATGGGGTTGGCATCGGTATTCTTACATTGGCGGTGCCGATTGCTGTTCAGGCTTTGTTGAACACGGTTGTCAACACGGCAGTGACACCGTTTATCGTTCTGCTTGCCGTCCTGTTATTTGCGGTGCTTTTCATTTCCGCTGTTTTGATCGCCAGCCGCGATTATGCCATGGAGCTGTTTCAACGACGCTTTCTGGCACGAATAACTTCTGAAGCGGTGTTGCGTTTGACCCATGCAGATCAGCCGCACATGGATGGCATCAATAGGGTGGAACTGGTCAATCGCTTTTTCGAAATCATCCATGTACAAAAGAATGCGCCTGCATTGCTAACCGAAGGGTTTTTCATCGCCCTGCAAGCAATTGTGGGCTTAATCGTCGTTTCTTTTTATCACCCGTTTTTGTTCATCTATAATCTCTTATTTGCAGGATCATTGCTGCTGATCTGGAAAACATGGTCAAAGCCCGCAATTAGAAAAGCCATAGCGCTCTCGAACAGCAAATACGCACTTGTGCAATGGATTGAGGAAATCGCACGCGTTAATCAAATGTTCAAATCAGAACGGTCAATTGGTTTTGCGCTGGAACAAACGGATGATCAGACAGCAGCATATCTCACACAGAAAAAATCCTACTTTAAAACAACGTTTTCGCAAACGCTTGCGTTTCTTGCTCTGTACTGCCTTGGCAGCGCGACACTGCTGGGTTTGGGTGGTGTATTGGTCGCTCGCAATCAGTTAAGCTTGGGGCAATTGGTTGGCGCTGAACTGATTATGTCCGCTATTTTTTACAGCACTTCAAAACTGGGATACTATGCCAGTGTTTATTACGATCTGCGCGCCAATCTGGATAAGTTGAATTACTTCTTTAATCTGCCGCTTGAGAAGATCGTAGGTCAGCGCTTGTTAGACCATACAATCGATCACAGCGTAACCTTCACGAATGTCAGCACCCCTTATCGCGGCCATCGCTTTTTCTTTAACTGCGACTTCCCTTCGAACAGCAAGATCCTTGTAAAATCCAGCGAAGCTGCGGGGTCCAAGATCTTTCTTGATTTGATCAAAGGATATCGCGAGCCGAGCCAGGGTCGCATTCTGATCGGCGGGCAGGATTTATGCGATTTCGACATTCACGATCTGCGCAATCATGTGCTTTCCGTTGACAGTTTGTCAATTGTGGAAGGAACCATCCGGCGGTTTTTCGACCTTTACGCACCAGATGCGACAAAGGATGAGATTATATCTGCGTTGGAGCTGGTCGGGCTTGATCAGTTAATTGATAAACTGCCACAACGGCTTGAAACCAAGATCGTACCATCGGGCTACCCGTTGCTGCAAAACGAGGTCCTTCGCCTCAAGCTTGCGGCTGTTATTGCAGCGGAACCGGCTATTCTTATAATCACGGAGACATTTGATATTGTCCCCTTACAGATACGCAAGCGTATTTTGCAAGAACTTTGTAATCGAACCAACACATTACTGATCACGTTCACCAACCTTAAAGAGTGGGCGTTTTTCGACCAATATATCGTGATGGAAAAAGACGGAACATACAGCTTCCCCGATGTTGCATCAGCCAAGGCACATCTTGAACTTAATGCATCAGAGCAATCATGATCAGAGGCACATTTAAAACCCGATATCTTGCCAAGCTGAAAAGCCTTGATAGTATTCAAGTCTTGAAGCCTCTGCGTATTCTGGCATGGATCTTGGCTTTAAAAATGTTCCTGCTTACGGTGTTCCTGCTTTTCACACCGTGGGTACAAACCGCTGTAGGCGATGGCGTAGTCACCACCTTTCATCCCAGTGACCGCCCGCAAAACATCACAGCACCTGTCAAAGGCCGGATCAAACAATGGCATGTTCACGAAGGCAGCACGGTGCAAAAAGGTGATTTCTTATTAGAAATCGTCGACAATGATCACAACTATGTCGAACGCCTTGAACTGGAATTAAAAGCAGCCCAACAAAAAGCTGACGTAACACAAGCCGCTGCTGAAACAGCTAAAATCGATTATGAACGCCGTCAATCCATGTTTGATCAGGGGCTTGCGTCACGTCACGAACTGGAAAAATCCAAGATTAATTATAATGAATATTTGTCCAAGCAGGCCGCCGCCGTGGCTGAACTGGCCAAAGTCCAAACCAGTCGTTCCCGTCAGGATTCTCAGCTTATCAAAGCGCCAGCGGATGGCACCATTGTGCAAATCCGCAGCGGTGACTCGGCGACTTTTATCAAAGAAGGCGATGTGGTGGCGAGCTTTATTCCATCAAAAACTATTCCGGCGGTTGAGCTTTACATTAAAGGTGTGGATGTCCCTTTGGTCAAACCAGGAGCTAAAGTCCGTTTGCAGTTCGAAGGCTGGCCTGCCGTGCAATTCAGTGGATGGCCATCAATCAGTGTGGGTAGCTTTGGCGGGATTGTGCAGACAGGTGACCTCTCCGTTTCGGCTAACGGTAAATTTCGTGTTTTGATTGTGCAGGATCCCGCTGAAAAATGGCCAAATCAAAACTTCCTGCGCTTTGGCGCAAGGGCACGCGGTTGGATTTTGCTCAATACAGTAAGTGTTGGTTATGAATGGTGGCGTCAGTTAAACAGCTTCCCGCCTTTGCCACCTAAAGGTACTGAAAACAACTATATGCAGCTGCAAACCTATTCCAAAGACGAAACCGATAAAGAAGGCAAAACGGATGAAGATTAAATTCATCGCACTATTTATCATGGTGTATGCGCTTGCGCTTCATCCTGCGCATGCGCAAGAACGGGCACAAGAACTGCATCTTGAAGATGTTTTGAAGTCCTCGAATGCGCACTATCCAAAAATTAAGGCTGCCATTGCCAAACAGGATGCTGCTGCTGCCAAATCGCAAGAGGCGCAAGGAGCATTTGATCTACGGCTTGATGGCGATGCGAAGCTACGTGCAAGCGGCTATTATGATGGTGATTACGCCGGTGGCCAACTGGTTAAGCCCATTGCTCCTTTTAACGGAGAACTCTACACCGGCTATCGCAACGGACGCGGGGACTTCCCCATTTATGATGATGAATTGCGCACCAAAAATGGTGGCAAGGTCAATGTCGGGGCCATATTTTCCCTACTGCGCAACCGGGAAATCGATGATCGCCGCTTCAAATTTCAAGATGCCGGATTTGAGCAAAATCTGGCGGATGTTGATCTTATGCTGACCAGGCTATCTACGCAGATGAAAGCTCAACACTCCTATGCGGAATGGATGGCTGCAGGCTGTATCCTCAAAGTCTATGACGATCTGCTAACATTGGCGCAAGAACGGCAACAAAATTTGATGTCACGCATCAAGGCAGGAGATGCCTCGCAAATCATGGCAACGGAAAATGAGCAAAATCTGGTCAAGCGGAAAGCGATGCTCAATGAAGCCAAACGCGATTAGTTAATATCGAGCAACAAAACAACCGCGTGCGCTTGGGAGAGAACAGCCTTCTGCCCAAACTTGACCTTGGTTTCGAGGTAGCCCGCCACCAAGGCAATGGCTTGAGCCGCCTGGATGGCACTGAAGCCATCGGCTTGATCAAATTTTCTATCCCTTTGCAAAGAAATCTCGGTGAAGGCCAGACGGCAGCCGCCAAAGCGCAAGTGCGTCGCCTTGAAAATGACCAGCGTCTGACAACAGATACGATCCGCACAGAACTGCGTAATCTTGCAACTGACCTTAAAATGAACAGCGAAAATCTCAAGCTGAGCGATCAGGAAGTTAGCTTGGCTGAAAAAATGCAAAGAGCGGAGCGGCAGCTTTTGGCGAACGGAAGCAGCAACCTTTTTCTTGTAAACAGCCGCGAAGAAAAGACAGCTGAAGCCCGCG
>RGZA01000280.1 GCA_010031785.1 Alphaproteobacteria bacterium | reverse complement strand
CATGGAAAGCCCCGCCAGCGCAAAATGGGGCGGCGCGCTTGCCAACACAGCCTTAGCCAGGTCCGCGATACTGTCATACCCTGTTAAATCAGGGACAATTACATCAATATCGGCCCCTAACGCATTGATTTGGTTTTGCCAAAGGGCTTTATCGCATAAAAGGCCTGGTAGTAGAACAAGGGACGGTTTCACAATAAAATCCTGATTTTCTGTTGAAGGCATTGAAGCAAGCATTGAACCATGCGGCCGGTTTATGCTAAGCCATGCCGCGATGCAAGAGGACTTTGCGCGTTAAAGCCAATATGCGGCTATTGAAAGTACTGTGAGGAAGAGTTGTTATTTAGCGAATTGGGCTTAAAGCCCGAGATTTTAGCTGCGCTTGAAGAGCGTGGATATAAAGAACCCACCCCCATTCAAGAACTTGCCATTCCCTATGTGCTGATGGGACGGGATGTTCTTGGCTGCGCGCAAACCGGCACTGGCAAGACAGCAGGCTTTGCTTTGCCGATGATTGAAATTCTATCATCCGGGAAAGCTAAGGCACGCATGCCGCGCTCGATTATTCTGGAGCCTACGCGCGAACTCGCAGCGCAGGTTGCAGAAAATTTTATCTATTATGGCAAGGGATTAAATCTTTCCGTTGCGCTGCTTACTGGCGGCCAGGGCATGGAAGAGCAAATCAAAAAGTTGGAACGCGGTGTTGACGTATTGATCGTCACACCGGGCCGGATGCTGGATCTTTATGAACGCGGCAATGTGATGCTGCATGATATCAAGATTTTTGTGATTGATGAAGCAGATCGTATGCTCGATATGGGCTTCATTCCCGATATTGAAAAAATCGCGGGCATTCTGCCAAAAATTCGCCAGACCCTGTTTCTTTCGGCAACCATGCCAGCAGAAATCAAGAAACTGGCTGATAAATTCCTGATGAACCCGAAGGAAATATCGGTCGCAGCACCTGCAACAACTGCAACAACGGTTGAACAAGCAATTGTGCGCGTTAGCTTTAAGCAAAAGCGTGAAGCACTGCGCGCCTTGCTAAAACAGCATGAATTCAAAAGCGCGTTTGTGTTCTGC
>RGZA01000279.1 GCA_010031785.1 Alphaproteobacteria bacterium | reverse complement strand
CATTCATCCAAAGTGCCGCAGCTGCAATAGGGTTGCTATGAGCCAAGCGTATCAAGGTGCATGCATCATCATCCCCACCAAGCACGCTAAATCCATAGCGATTGCACCGCCATTTTGGAATCATCTGGGTGCAAGCGTGCTGGAATACTATGTCGATACCGATACGCTTGGCACATTTTCCGGCGAGGTGGAACGCAAAGGAAATGCACTCGAATGTGCGCGGTGCAAATGTGAGTGGGCACTGGATCTGCTTGGCGACAAGGTGGAGTATTGCATTGCCAGCGAGGGCAGCTTTGGGCCACATCCGCATTTTCCGTTTCTACCCTGCGATCAGGAAATTTTATATTTCATTGACCGTAAGCGTGGCTTTCATCTGCACGTGGCGCATGTGACGGAAAAAACAAACTATCAAATGAGTGGGTTGGAATCATGGGAGCAACTACAGCAATTTGCTGAATCGGCACAGTTTCCCTCCCATGCCCTCATCGTTCGTCCAAACAGCCGGGAAGATAGCGGCGTTTTATTCAAAGGGATTAATACGACCACTGCACTTGAAGAAGCGTTTAAAGAATCACGCAAAGTCTCCACCGATGGCAAGGTGTGGGTAGAAACCGACATGCGGGCACAATTCAACCCATCGCGCATGGCAGTAATAGGCGAACTTGCCAATAAGTTGGCACAGCGCCTTGCCGCACCATGCCCTAAATGCATCGCTCCCGGTTGGGGGTGTATGAAAGTTGAGAAGGGTTTACACTGCGAATATTGCGACCAAGCTACCGAAATGATCGCCCATGAGATCTATGGCTGTGTGTCGTGCGATCATACTGAAACCACACCACGAGCCGATGGACTGAAAGCGGCACCGCAAATGCATTGCGGTTGCTGTAATCCTTAGCAAGCAACTAAAAATTGTAGTTTTAAAGCCTGTACAACGGATGACAAAGCTACCACATCCTGATAATAGTCAGTTCGCAACGTGTCCACTAGCCTAAGCGCTGAATAATCAACAATTGCAATGAAGCAGACAATCAAACCCCAAGGTATATTAATGCACATTGCCAGTTGGCTTTGCCTTGTTTTC
>RGZA01000278.1 GCA_010031785.1 Alphaproteobacteria bacterium | reverse complement strand
CCATTGCAGAACGAGCATTCGCAAAACCCGCATACGCTGAATGGCCGGAATTCGAAAAATATTTAACGCCAGACAATAGACATGATTCAGGAATTTCTACTCCAAGTTGCCGCAGAGCTTGGATTGCTGGAGGCATTAAGCCTTCGCCGCAAGGTTTGTCGAAATTTGGGCCTGAAGCGTCAAAGACTTTTACGCGCTTGCCAAACTTTGCAGCATAAATGGCTGCAGCCATTCCTGCGCTGCCTCCACCTATGACAATTAAATCATAATTATTTTTATTGGCTTCACTCATCGCAAGGCCTTTAGAGCTTCATTTTCCACTTTAATTCTCGTGCGCATCATCAGTGCGTTTAGACATGAAAAAACAATAGCCGTTCTCCATGCCCCAAAAATAAGCGGCAATACAACTGTTTCCAATGCGACCACGACGTAGTTGGGATGATTTACAAATCGGAAAGGACCACGTCGCACACGCTCCATGCCTCTGACTACGATGACTCTGGTGTTCCATTGATAACCTAGCGTTTGAATGATCCACCATCTACCTAGCTGGCATAAAACGGCGAGTATCATTGCAGTTATGCGGATATTGCTTTGAACTTCTGGTCCAAACACCAGGAATTCAGCTAACATACTAGCTAGAAATGCGCTGTGCATAGCAACCATTAGGGGGAAGTGCTCAGCACCAAATTCAACTCCGCCGCGGCTGAAACTCCACTGTGCGTTGCGCCGAGAGATAATCAGCTCGACCACGCGCTCCAGGATAGTCGCTGCAAACAAAATAGCTGCCATCATATCCAGCGACATAAAAGCTGCTCCGAACAAAAGCCTGGACCCATTGCCATCATGAACGCGTAATCATTTGGCTTAGCATGTTGTTTATCACGCAGTTGTAAGGTTTTGGAAAGAATTCCCAGTACACTTGCGCTGCTAAGGTTGCCAAGCTCTGAAAGTTGATCTCGAGAAACTGCGAGGGCTTGCTCCGGCAAATCTAGTGATGATGTTAACGCTTGTATAACTTTTGGTCCGCCAGGGTGACTGATCCACGAACGGATATCCGATGTGTTAAGCTTATGATCGG
>RGZA01000277.1 GCA_010031785.1 Alphaproteobacteria bacterium | reverse complement strand
GACAATTGGCCCAGGTAGAATTTCCTAAATGCATTTGGGAGCGGGTTGGCAATAAGGCAAGAAATGGCACGATACAATCCGCTACCATTCTTGTAAAAAACAATGGCCACTGTTGGCATATATAACGCAAGAATTGCCATAGCTTTCCTGTCAGACCTTGCGGCTTTGGGCTGACCCAAATACCCAAAACACCACCAATTTTTGTTACTCTGACCAATTCGTCAAATGCCTTCTGGGGATCTTGTGTGTAATATAAAACACCAAAACAGAATACGGCATCAAAGGAATTGTCCGCAAAGGGCAAATAACATAGATCTGCTTGCGTTGTTTTCCAGTTCTCTCCGACAAGCTGCTGCGATTGTTTGAGAGCCTCTATCGAAATATCCACGCCTACCATTGTGCTTCGTGAATGGATCATCTCAGCCAGCACCTGACCATGCACACCATTACCACAACCCGCATCCAGAATGCAAAGCGGCTCGCCACCTAGTCGCGAAAGTATTGGCGTCAAAAATGCTTGTGCAATTTTCTTTTTAAACGGAGGAATCGCTTTTTGTTGATTTTTTTTCCAATGTTGATCGAACGATTGAGACACTATTACACCACAAATTGTTGGTCTATCAGATGCTGGACAATGAGCTCTCCGGCGTTGCCCTCACCATAGCAGGCAGGAATTTCTTGCGGTATCGTGAAATTCTGCATCGCTCCATTGATAGCAACGCTCATCTGCGGCTTGCCGCTACCTATAACGCGCTGCCACCCGCTGGCCAGCAGATCCGGCCATGGCGCTTCATCAAGCAATACGATGGCAGGCTTGCGGGCATAAAAGGCTTCTTTTTGTAAGCCGCCGGAATCCGTTATCACCATTTGGCAGTGTGTCAGCGCAGCTACAGTGTCGAGATACCCCATCGGCCCTGTGAGCACATGCTGCTTCAGAGCAGTGAATTGCTCCAACATGCCACTATCAACAAGGCGTTTATGCGTACGCAAATGAATGGGAAAGAAAATAGGTCTCTGCGTATCACGCATGAATGTATAAATCTCCTCCATACATGCAGGTGTGTCCACATTGCTGGGGCGA
>RGZA01000276.1 GCA_010031785.1 Alphaproteobacteria bacterium | reverse complement strand
TCGTGAGTTCGAATCTCATCCCTTCCGCCATTTTCAAATCTCAAGACCTCCAACGAGGTCTTTTTTATTGCCTAAAAACCAAGAAAACAGGCCATTTTTCGTTTAACGCTGTTTATCGAGGGTTATTGCAAGCCAAAGCAGTCGTGCGTAAGATTGTGCGTAACATAAGCTAGAAAGCGCACGATGCCATTAACCGAACTGACGCTGAAGAACCTTAAGCCACGCATAAAACCATATCGTGTGGCAGATGCGGGTGGCCTATGTGTGGAGATCAGACCCACGGGCGGTAAATACTGGCGGTGGCGTTACCGCTACCTTGGAAAATTCCAAATGCTGTCCTTAGGGGAATATCCAATCGTATCCCTCGCAGAAGCCAGACAGAAACGCAACGAAGCCAAGACACTGCTATCACAGGGTAAACACCCAAACCGCGAAAAGAAGGCAGAAAAAACCAGAAGGGTGAATGAAAACGAAAATACTTTCGAGGCCGTTGCCCGTCGCTGGATGGCCATAAAAACAAAGGGGCTGAACCCAAAATATGCCAAACAATCGCTGGAACGTATGGAGCAGCATATATTTCCGTACATTGGCGACTTACCAATCACGGAGATCACCATCCCTGATGTTGTCCGTGTTGTCGAAAAACTGGGCGCCAGAGGCACCATCGTAACCGCCAAACGCATGAAGCAGGTAATCGGACAGGTTTTTCGGTATGCCTCCCAGCGAGGGCTTTGCATTCATAACCCTGCTGCGGACTTGCGTGACATCCTTCCTCAACCCGATAGCAAGCACCACGCCAGCGTACCGTTAAGCGAGTTGCCAGGGCTTCTGAAGGCCATGAAAGCCTATCAGGGCGAGCCCTTGACCATCGCCGCCATGCAATTACTGGCATTGACCTTTGTCCGCACCAACGAACTTATAGCCGCCAAATGGGAGGAAATTGATTGGAACCGTGAGGAATGGCACATTCCGAAGGAACGTATGAAAAAACGTCGCCCTCATGTTGTGCCTCTATCACGGCAAGCCATAGCCATATTCAAGACCCTGCATGCACTTACGGGAGAGAAAGCGCATATCTTCCAC
>RGZA01000275.1 GCA_010031785.1 Alphaproteobacteria bacterium | reverse complement strand
TGGCTTATATTTGATCTAAAGGCCAGCTACTCATTGTCAGCTGTTTCTTTATTTAATACCAAGAATGCCACATACAATGACACAGGCTCAAAGGACTTTGACATCCAATTATCCAGCGACGGTGTAACCTACACTCCGTCACTCATATCTGGAAGACTTGCCTGGCAAAATAGTTCCTTCCAAGAGTATCAGTTCACGAATCCTACTTCAGCCAGGTATGTGAAGATCAACCTTACCTCTGCTGTCACTCCTGCAGCAGATGGCGCTACTGGCGGCAGTTTGGGTGATATTATGCGTGTTGGCCTTCAAGAGGTAAAAATTATGGGTATTCCCGAACCCTCCGCTCTTTCGTTGCTCGCGATCGGTTTGGCGGGCTTGGTGACCCTGCGGCGCCGCCGCAGGGCAGTTTAAGTTTTAAGATTAAGTTTAAGTAAGCTGGCGGCTTGGGTAGGGACGGCTCGCCGTGGCCCGACCGGGTTGGGCCGGGAACTAGGATATGGAAGATGGTAGATGGGAAGTCTGTCTGTACCCGATATCCCTGATCCGATCTGCGATCTCCCGCGCGTCAGCGTCCGGAATGTAAAAATCTAATGGTGAGAGGTTTAAGCTGGGCACAGGAAAGGGGTGGGAAGTGCAAAAACGCTTTGGAAACGCAAAAAACGGAGATAATGACGGGTACTAATAATTAACCGGCCGGTATTGACAAAACAGCCGTCCATAACTTAGTTGATAGTACTATGAAACGGCACATTGGCTTAACTCTTTTGCTATCTTTTGGGATGATTGGCTTGGGGCAAACTCAAACATTAATTAATCTTGCGCCAGGGGCGACTATTACTGCATCCAGTGTATATAATGACCTGGTCGCGGATTTTGGCACACAAAAGCTCGTGGATGGTATTTTTGGCCCAAATGGTAGCGGCTACGATTATAACCAATGGTTAGCCAAGGGTGTAAACGATATCCCGGTGGGAACCCCAGGGACTTTACCTGCATGGCTTATATTTGATCTAAAGGCCAGCTACTCATTGTCAGCTGTTTCTTTATTTAATACCAAGAATGCCACATACAATGACACAGGCTCAAAGGACTTT
>RGZA01000274.1 GCA_010031785.1 Alphaproteobacteria bacterium | reverse complement strand
GTTGTTAGTTGTTAGTTGTTAGTTGTTAGTTGTTAGTTGTTAGTTGTTAGTTGTTAGTTGTTAGTTGTTAGTTGTTAGTTGTTAGTTGTTTCCATAATAAGGAACAGCAGCCGAAGGACGATCGGGAAGAAGTGGACAAGATGCCGAAGGCGGAAGAGGAGGAAGAGGATAAGAATTTTTCAATCGTTGATTTTTTTCTATCATTAAATCAAAATAAGCATTTTTACAGCAATGAACACATGATTCACAAGAACATGCACATAAAAAACTCAAGATTATCAATATTGATAATCCATTGATGCCCACACAAAACACTATAAATGTCACATATTCGGACATAGGAATATACGTATCGTCGAATTGTGCAGTACCATCTAGCCAACTAGGATTCATTAACGAAATTCCCATATCATTTGCATATGCTAGTTTACAGGAAGATCTTACTGTACCATTTGTCGGCATCATTTGAAAGCACTCAAGGCTACTAGGACAATAGGAACATTGCCACAGGGCAGGAGTACTTGATGAATAAATATAAGGATATGGCATTTCATTACCTAATATGCCCGAACCAACATGGGCTTCCGTACTGAGACATGCAATTCCTTGAAAAGATTTTCCACTCTCTACTAGTGTTGCAGTAACCACAAATGTCTCTAGAAACACATCATCGGCATTCCAACGTGATGGTGCTTGACTGGGGGTGGGCGATGGCATTCCTTTGTATGATATTACACAATCAGTGGCTTCGTGTAATTTCAGTGAAGTTATCGGATAGTAAATCATGAATTCCACTGGCAATCCAATAATAGTAAGTATTAACGAAAGGAATATCAACCATTCCACATAAATTCCACACATAATGCAATTTTTTCTCGAATAAATCATAAAAAATCCAAAATTCATTTTTTTTGAGTTTTTTGTTTATATTTCTGGTAAAACTGCATCAAGAATCCTTCCAAACCACCATAATACATGACTAAATGATTCCCACGGAACATATCTTTGTGTGTTAGTGTTAGTGTTAGTGTTAGTGTTAGTGTTAGTGTTAGTGTTAGTGTTAGTGTTAGTGTTAGTGTTAGTGTTAGTGTTAGTGTTAGTGTTAGTG
>RGZA01000273.1 GCA_010031785.1 Alphaproteobacteria bacterium | reverse complement strand
TATAATTAAATTTATAAAATGAACTGATAACTGTTGGTAAAGAATTTACAGATTTTACGGCCTACGCAGACTTTGGTATATAATATGCTATACAGCTACCTGGTTTTGTGACTTTGTTTTTATCATTGTCATCAATCTTTCCTCCACATCCATTAACAAATCCCCAAGCCGGATTGGTGTTACATATACCCCATGCATCACCTTCTGAATGACCCCACCATATCTCAAGACTTTTATTAACTTGTTGATATGTTACATTTGAACCATCGAGTTTTGGATATGCGCATATCCAAGTAGAAACACAAACATCATTATTATTAGCATCTTTTTTTAGATAACATGGTTTTCGAGATTGAAGATTGGCAGCACCACCAACCGGATCTATATATATTTGGGATCTATCACCCAGCAGAATACCATCTACATATGACCCTTTTGCATTTTTAGGTAATTGGCACATATTACCATCGGCGCACCATAATGTTGCGCCATATGCACCATTTTTTAATGGGGTGTTATATAAAGCATCTTTCATTGCTATATAATCGCCCAACTCACCGGCCTTTCCTCTCTCACCTCTTATACGTTCTCTATATGTTGAATTTGTAGTTAATTCGTTAGCAACAGCATCAGCAAAATCAGTATTAGAAGTTAATGTTGTTCGAATTTTTGTTGCTAAACTTCCTTGTGTTACTAATGTATTTGCTATATTAGTAATTAAAGTTGGACCTTGGTTTATTAACGATGCGGACAAGTTATCCAAATTTTTATTAATGCTAAGCATTTGTTCAGCAAGTAGCGGATAATTGATTGTCGCCAAGATAGGTCCCATTGTTCCCATCGGGCCCGTTGGTCCCGTTGGTCCCGTCGGACCCGTCGGTCCCATTGTTCCCATGTCTCCCTTTAGTCCCTGTATTCCCGTTGGTCCCGTCGGTCCCGTCGGTCCCATTGTTCCCATGTCTCCCTTTAGTCCCTGTATTCCCTGTATTCCCTGTATTCCCTGTATTCCCGTTGGTCCCGTTGGTCCCGTTGGTCCCATTGTTCCCATCGGACCCATGTCTCCCTTTAGTCCCTGTATTCCCTGTATTCCCGTTGGTCCCGTTGGTCCC
>RGZA01000272.1 GCA_010031785.1 Alphaproteobacteria bacterium | reverse complement strand
AAGTTTAATATAATTAACTTGTGCTTGTATCTTTTTAACACCTTTTAAATTATTCCATGCATTCCATTTAGATATTTCCTTTAACATATAAAAAGAAGGTTGTGGTTTATTTACATCTCCAACTGTTCCCTGTTTATAATTTGCATACAAGTTTAATAATTCATCATTACTAGGTTTTGATGTAAGTTTATGTACATCTTCTATAGCTTTATTAAATAGTTCCTTTATACTTAATGATTGAGTCATTTTATTATTATTATTATTTTTAATATATTATTAAAAAAAATAAAACGTAACTTACTTAAACGACTTCTTTAATTCTCTCATACTTTTTCTTTAGTATTTCTTTTAGACTTTGCCTTTTTGTTAGACTTTCTTTCAGACTTTGGTGACTTACGCTTAGATTTAGAGTTACGTTTAGACTTAGACTTTGGTTTAGTCTTACGTGACTTGCGTTTAGATTTTGGTGATTTTCGTTTAGATTTACGTGACTTACGCTTAGATTTATATTTACGTTTAGACTTAGACTTTGGTGACTTACGCTTAGATTTACGTGACTTGCGTTTAGATTTTGACTTTGGTGACTTGCGTTTAGATTTTGACTTTGGTTTAGATTTAGATTTAGACTTTCGTGACTTGCGTTTAGATTTTGACTTTGGTTTAGATTTAGATTTACGTTTAGACTTTAGTGACCTTGATTTAGACTTTGACTTTCTTTTAGACTTTGGTGACTTTCGTTTAGACTTTGACTTTCTTTTAGACTTTTCTAGATTTGTTAAGCTTCTATCTCCTAACATTCCGATGAGTCCCAAGTTTTCGTCAATTTTCTTTTTAGCACCACCCTTTTTAATACCCATAAGACAACGTTCCCATTGTTTTTTACCTCCTCCAGATTGACCAACTTCATATATTTTACCTCCTTCACCCATAATTTTAGTACCAATAGGTAATGTAGATGGAGATTTTTTAGGAGGTTTATTATATAGTTTATTTGGAAATTTTTTATGATAACCACCACATTGATTATTTGATAAATCAAATCCATTTACTGAATCTGAACCACCCATTTGAGCAGTGAATAACGTACTTAAGAAATGTTCTATAGACATT
>RGZA01000271.1 GCA_010031785.1 Alphaproteobacteria bacterium | reverse complement strand
TTTTACCGGGTTCGATATTTTCATGCCCGGTCAGCGAAGGAATAGCGGTGCACTGGCCTCTACAGTTAAAGCGCCAGCCATGATAGCAGCATTCAACTTCCTTGCCATCGAATGCGCCGTAGGATAGCGGGATCGCACGGTGCGGGCAAACATCCCGTAAGGCAAAGACCTGCCCAGCATCATTACGCCCGAACAGGATCGGCTCACCGAGTAATGTTTTGGTAAGCATCTGCCCGCGCTTGACCTGCGCCGATGGCAAAGCGAAGTACCAGATGTTACGTAGAAAGGTGACTGCAGTTTGCATAGTAAGGCTAAATATGTTGGGCTATTGATTTGCTGAAAAACACATGGGGTGCCTGCCTATGCAGGCAGGACATTTATTATTCTAACATAATTATGAACAAAATTATCAGTAAAAACAGCGTCATTCCCGCAAAAGCGGGAAGCCCATTTCATATACTTCAAAGACTCAGGGCATTTTTTCAACGCACATAAAGTTCAATAAATCGGAGACTTCTTGCCCCTGCCAAGGCTCAAGCGCTCGAACGGGTTAGTTCGATAAGTCCCAATTTGGTCATGCCGAACACATGAACCTTGCGCCAGTCAGTGGAAACTGCAGTTTTAAGGATATTTAACAGCTTGGCTTGATCCGTTCGGGCCGAGAGCTTCAACGCGTCAATCACAATTATACCTCGGATATCCCGTAATCGGATCTGTCGTGCTGTCTCCTTCATAGCTTCTAAATTAGCCGTGAGGATATGACTGGCGGTGGCTTGATTAACATCAATTGCCGTGAGCGCCTCAGTAGACTCAATAACCAGTTCAGCACCGCATTTCAGTGATATACGTGGTGCGGCCAAAGCATCACAGGCCTGATCTAAATCGGCGCGCACTACCGCGTCATAGGTCATGAGTGGAGCCAACATCGGCAGCTGCTCTTGGCAAGACTTAAGAATCTTGCTTTCTGAACACATGATCGCAGCAATATTTTCTTGCTTTGCATGCGACAACGCACGTTGCCATGGCTCAGGTGGCAATGTCACAATACCAAGTGGTAAATCCATATGCTGAACTTTGGCCAGCTTTGCACCATAGGCTTTGCCGTGCCGC
>RGZA01000028.1 GCA_010031785.1 Alphaproteobacteria bacterium | reverse complement strand
CCCCTTAACAAATCATTACCATTCAGCTGTTTTCTATATGCGATTGCCCTGCCCCGAAGGGGGAGGAATAGCAGCGCTCTGCTTCATTGGTATTTTTTCTTCAAACCAACCGATTACCGCTTTATGGAACGGTGGGGAATGCAGGTGTGATGGGCGGCAGGATAGCCGGATTTTTCGTGCTGACCTTAAGGCCCATTTCCTTAAGCGCATCCTGAACATCAGCGGTGGTTTCATTCGCTTTTTTCTTCAAACGCACTTCCTGCGCCCTGTCAGCAAAGGCACCTTTGTTCATCTCTTTCATTTCTTTTGTCAATTCACGGATCGCGCCTAAAAGCTGCTGCTGCGCCGGGTCAATATTGGTATAGGGCGTGGCTGCTGGAGCTGATGGCGTACCAGGGCCAATCGAACGCGGCGCAGTATCGCCATTGAGCATATTAGGGTAGGTATCGCGTGCTACAGACGAGGCAACATCGCGGATGCGCGCATTATTGGAAAGGTAGGTCGCAATCGAAATCGCATTGAGCATATTGATCTGCTGCTCCAAGCTCGCATCAACATTGGTCGCCAAGGCACGATCAAGAAGCAGGCCTGTACCCTGACGGATCTGATAATTGCTCAGGCAGAAATCACTGGGCGGCAAACCAAAGGGCGCAACCTTGTTCAAGCGCGTGGTGCCCTGATACACTTCCTGTAGCAGCGAATACATATCTTCGCCGCCGCCGCGAATGCCTTTATCACATGTCGACATCATCGACTTTGAAACTGAAACACGGTCGCCAAATTGTTGCAACACACTGCCCTTGCTTGCCCATAATTGCGCAATACCGGCTTTCTTGAGACTGTTAATGGTAACGCCGCTCATGGTCTCTTGTTGCTTGGCAGTTGGCAAAGCATTGGAGCGCTCGAATTCGCCAGCGATTGATAAAACTGCCGCAAGGCATTCCTTGTGACGCGCATTGGGCGTCCAGCCATCCGCAGCCATGTTTTGTAATTCCTGAACAACGCCGGGCATATCGCATGGAATACTGACCTTGCGCGTAATGGCGGCATGGGCATTTTTATCTGCGCCAGCAACTAATGGATCAAGCGCGGTGGTACAGCCTTCCCTTTGACCAATGGCGCCGAGCTTGCACCAAATATCAGCCATTTTTTTATCGCCAATCGGGGTGCCGGTCAGGGGGCTGTAATATAAACCGTTGGTCAGAATATCGATCAGGGTAGAAACTGCATTTTCAGAAGCGACTTGAATTCCGGGCACGCTTTGATTTGCCGTTGCAATCGCGCACCCTGTATTGGAAACCGTGTCATGGTTTTCAACAATCTTGGCTTTATGAAGCTTTCTGTCGCGTTCATAATCATTTTGCGCCTGAAAATCAGCAATGTGCCGCATGGTCTCATTGTTCAGCCTATTGGCAGAAGCATCAATCGCGCCATTATTCATGGTCTGCGTAAGTAGTGATTGCCCTTGGGTGAAAATAGCCTGCAGGATCGAAAACAATCCGCCCAACGATTCCGCATGCGCCGAATGCGGCATAAGCAATGCGAGCATCAGCAAAAGGGCGATATGGATTTTATATGATGAGTTAGCTTTGCGCATGCATCACCGGAATAAAGCAGGATAAGCAGGAATACCCGCGCCATTAAACCCTGGCGTGGAGATTACGGGCGATACGGAAATCAGCTGCATCCCGTTACAGTAATTGACCTTGGGACCGTTACCACCATTCAGATTGAGATTAAAATTGCCGAGAAAATTGGGGATACAGGCTTGCGCTGCAAGATTTTGGATAGGCGCAAGTGCAGCCGTGCATGCCTTTTGAAACAGACTGGTCAACAAGCCTCTGATCTGGCCATTTAAACCGCTGACAAGGCCATTGGCGATGGAATCAAAATTGGAATTGATCTGCGCGCCGCAATAAAGACTATCGAAACTGTTGGGCTGGCCATAGGCATTATCAAATTTTGCAATCTGCCGATTAATCGCATTTTGCTGGTTGGCTTCCATGCGCGCTTTAATCGTGGGATCACAATAAAGATCCGCATGCGCTTTGGAGATAAAAAAGAAGCTGGCTATAAAAACAAATGCCAGCATCATGGCATAAGTAAAAACATTAGGTTTTATAGATGCGGCTCTGCTGCTCACGCGCTTAAAAATCCCGTTTTGAAATTCTCGGCAAACCGTGCCGTTTCATATCGCCTTGTTATATATAAGGCTCATTATAGTAAAGACACCTTTAAGATATAGTAAAGACTTCTTTAAATTCCTGAATTATTGCGATGTGCAAAAAGATAAAAGGCCCATAAGCAGGGTGATTGCACCGCCAATTTTAAGTAGCCCTCCTGTGCCCATAATACCCTTCTCCTATTCCGCATCCCCTGAACCACCACGCACATCGCTGAAGATGGTCTGGGATATAGTCTGCGCGCCTTTTTGCAAAAGCGCTGCAATATCAGGCGGCAGATCGGCAAGCGCGATGCTCTCATCATTCTTGCCTGCAAGATCCTTGGCTTTAATGGCTGCGATGTCTTCAAGACCCACACCCATTTTCTTAAGCTTGCTGGTCGCGCGCGGGCGATATTCGAAATCATCGCCAAAACCGGAGCCACCTGATCCACCGCCAAAGCGCTGACCACTGTCGGTACTTTGCTCGAACTCCTCAGCGTCGTCCTGAACGACAGTCTTTTTAGGTTGGGCAATCTGTTTGCGTGGCGGTGGCGCTTCTTCTTGCGCACTGTAATCCTCACCAAGCTCATCCATATTAATTTTACCGCTGCCCTTGCTACTACCGCCGCTGGCTTTTTCTTCCTGCTTGGCTTTTTCAGCAAGCTCGGATAATCCGGCAAGCGCAGCCATGGCTGCTTTAACAGGGTCAAGTCCTGCTTCCTGTGCAGCTTCATAGCCCATGCTGAGCGCCTTGATTTCCGGTTGCACCTGCGCAGGCGACATGGTTTTTTCTGCAACCCATTCCGGATTTTCAAGCTTGGCGGAAAGATCGCTTACCATGCGCTCCTTGGCTTGTGTGCTCGTGGTGGAACCCGGCACTGGAAGCAGACGATGCACACGCATTGCGCGTACTTTTTTAGGTTCTGCATGGAACAATTGCGCAGAGACGATGAAGTCATGGAACATCATGATCACCTGACCTTCGCGCATTTCGCGCAACCAGTCATAGTTAGTACGTGAACGCGTAACCAGACCGCCGGTTTGGCGGTTATCGATGTAAGGATTATTGACAAAGAACGATGACATCAAATTGGTTGGTGCATTAAAGCCGGTACTTTCATACACCCAGACACCACCCACATGGTCATCAAAAAACTTTTTGGTTTCCAAAGGATCTTCAAGCTTACCGAAAATTTTCAAGTTGCAGTTACCAAGGATGGAGTGGGCTTCCTGCTTTACGCGCTTTTCCATCGCGGGAATATCCTGCGCAGCGAACACCAGCGCAAAACCAAGGGAGCGCGCTTGCGCGGCCATCACCGCCATACCTTGCGCGGTATAGTAGCCGACTTCATCGAACACAGTCATATAGGGTGAAGATGAACGCGTCTGCTTGCTTTCAATTGTATCTTCCCACGCACCTTCAATCGATGCACCAAGGGTTGAACCCATCATCCCTTTCAGGGATGCCGCAATAATTTTACCCAAATTCGCCGCTTCATCGCCAGATTTTTCCAAAGATGGAATAAGACCGATCAACATGCGGCGGTTGAGCACCACGTCAATTGTATCAATATCGGCTAGCTGCGCGCCAAAAATAAAACCATATTCATCGGCGAGCGACTGGAACGCACGGGTAAATTGCATCGAGAGGTAACCATGCTGCTGCCGTGCAATCTGCAAATCATACATCGGCGCATCAGGGCTTGGTGGCTTTTCATTGCCATCATCATCAAACGCTTCATCAACAAAGCCCGGCAAGGTGGTCAGATAACCTTGAAGACCACGGATAATGCGTTCGGGCAAGGTGGCATCGCGCGATAATTTTACAATCGGTTTTAATTCAATATATTCGCGCACGCTGCCAATATCCATGAGCATGCCTTGCTTGTCGCGCTTGAAGGTAAGTGCAGGCATCAGCGCAAACATCAGCGCCACCGCACGCTCTTTCCACATCGCGTTATCGCCACCAGCATCGGGCATCAGCGTTGTGATCATGTTCGAAAGATACGATGACGAACCGTTTGAGAACGGGTTAAAGGTATTGGACAGCGATGCATCATCGGAGTTGCCGGTAATGTAATTCAGAACCAGCAAATCATCTTCACGGCCAAAACGCCGCGCAAGGCTGTAAAGACTTGCCCATAAATCAGTATCGGCTTTACCATCTACATACACAAAGCCCGATCCCCATGACAGGGCATTGGAAACAAGCGATTTCAAACCTTCAGTTTTACCGGTACCGGTTGTTCCAAGGAACAAGGTGTGCGTACGCGCATCACTGTTGGTGAGCCATAATTCATGGCCTGTTTTTGGATCACGCTCATTACCCAGAAACAGAATGCCTTCTGATTTTCCTGCAACATTGTCCGTACCAGGGATCGGATTTTTTGGATCTTTACGCGTTGAGTAGGATGGCATTTTCAAGGGCAATGAAAAACCACGCGCATTAAACCAACGTGCATAGAGCCATGCAATGAACGCTAAAAGATCCGCACAGCCAAGAATAAAATTCAAACCCACAATCGGCAGAATGATGAGCGCCATCGCGAGCGAAAAATAAACATAGCTAATGCTCGTCGTAGCGCCCATGGATTCAGCAATACGCTCGCCCGTCGGGCGCGTATCACGAAAACGCCTGGAGCGATGAACGCTATATTTTGCATGAATAACTGCCATGGGTTACAATTTCCTACGGTTACTCAGGTACATTTAATTTACTATCAGCATCAACGGGTTTTCCGGGCTCAGACGCAGGCGATGCTGCAGAATCGCGCAGATCTTCAAGTGCAAGCGGCTCATTCAATTGTGGAAGATTTTGCTGCGTGAGTTTGCCATGAGCCCACATGATAAAAATCAGCGTCAGGATAACTGACATGCCTGTTATAAACGTGCGCATGCTGAATAATTTATGGATGATTTCAATCCTGAGCATTTCACGGCGGATTTCTTTCAGAACAGCGTCGGCATCCACATGATCTGCAAACACACCCAGGACAACGAAATCCTCACGGCCTGTGGTGAAGCCAAGCTTGGCGCCTTCCTCATCGTTGCGCACATAAAAATGCGCAAACGGAATATCACTGAGCGTAAGGCGTACCACGCCCGATGTCTTGGCCTTGCACACGGCAACCACCAGCACATCATCGCTGAGAACAACAAATTTACTGCGCTTATACTCGTTTTGTAACCATTTAATCATGTTCTTAATTTCCTGTTGTACTGATTATCTCTTGCCGGATTTCTTTTCATCAAGTGGTGGAACAACGGGGTTATTCTTACCCCAATATTGGATCATGGTCAGAATAGCCGTTTCAAGACGCGGAATCGGCAACGGTGTCATGGCGTTTTTCTCAGCCATATAATGTGCCATCGCGCCCGCCGCTTCCGCATGATATGCGCGGCGACCAAGATTATTGAGAGGGTACCATAAAGCGCGGTCATGGCCACGCATCCATAAGAAGGTTGCAGGTGCTAAAACGCCACCGCGTTCACGCGCCCATTTCAATACACCGAGCAATGCCGTGGTGCGATAGGCAAAACGATCAGCAATCTTAAGGCCATCACCGCCGACCTTTGGATTGGAAAGAAGTTTATTCACCTCATCCATCAATTCAACGGATGGTACAAAATCGGTCTTATGATCCCAGTGCATGGCAATGCGGCCAAGCAAATCATCACTGTCACGGCGTTTTTGTGCACCCTTCAAGGAAAAGGCGGCAAAAAGGCAACGCTGCGCAGGCGTTAAGCAATTTATCCCCGTCCAGCGCGGACCCAACTGCGCAAGATAGGAACGACGCAATGCCTCCTTATCAGGGATTTTATTGATGATGGGAATACGTTGATGCGCAACCCATTCTTCAGGTGACAAGGCCTCGGCAAAAAGCGGTAGATGTACAGGAACCGCCTCACCCGGATTGCGCGCATTGGCATCGGTTGGGCTAAAATTCACAATCGGTTTAATCACCGGCCATTGCCTGGACTGTACCTCTATCAATCCCTCAAGACTATAAGCCGTTCTATATTTTGTACGGAATGAAAAGAACATATAGAAAATGGCGCCACCCATAAGCCCCATAATAATTAGAACGCGCGTATAAACGCCAACGCGGTTGGAAATATCCCACAATACTTCAGGTGCCAATAACTTTGCCGCGATCCACCCTTCTACCGTGTATTTTTTCTTTTTGGCCTCCATTTCTTCGTTCATCTGCTTGATGAGCGCCTGATCATTTTTTAATGTTTCAAGAAGCATGCGATCCTGCGCGAGCCGTGGATCGACCAGCTGAAAGATCGACACCTCAGTCCATTTGACCCAGCGGATGGCTTCGACCATCGGTTGCTTGGCATAAGACCATAGACCCCAGCACAGCATAAAACCCATCGCCACCATCAGGAGCATGGTAATTTCAACATCATCTGCTTTGGGTTGGTTGGCCATAAATTGAAGTGATGGTTTTGCTAGAGGTTGACGTTAATCGATTATATCAACGCGGGGTGCCGGATGCACGCGAATTTGAGCCTGCATAATCGCGTTTTTTGGTAGTCTTATCAGGGTCTATCTCCTTGGCTTTTTCAGCTGCGGCGCGCTTTTCAACTTCCAGAACACCATCCAGCACTTCGCGCGTGACGTAGGCTGCCAATTCATCGACCATTTCCTGCATCACGGCTTGCTGCGCATTGGTCGATAGCTCCCCGCGTTCGGTGCGGATCACAATGCGGCGGCGAATCTCATGGCGTGCAGTACCGCCCGGGAAAAGCGTTGCCAAAAGGCGGCGCGCTCTTACCGCGCCAACTTTTTCATAAAGCTTGGTGCGGATCACGACATCTTCTGCAGAAGTTGAGAACGCCCATAGCTCAATCGGGCCAAGCGTATTGACAAGATGCTGTTCATAACGCCCTTCGGTCGTTGATAAAATCAACAAGACGGGGGAGCCACTTGGCTTAGGCCCCGTCAAGCGATAACGCGCAACCCAGCGCGCTGTTTCGGAAAGGGAGAATTTATCACCAAGCTCCTGGATCGCGCGCTCGGATGCAGTTGAACCGCACACCCAGATGCCAGTTGCAAGATCGACCATGTCGGCAGAAAAATCGTTGAGTAGTTGTGAGGCAAGTACAATCTGCACACCCCATTTACGTCCTTCGCGCACATCGCGGATAAGCTGCGCGCGCACAGCAAAACTATTCGCAGTGCGATGGAATTCATCATAGCAAAGGCGCTTTGGAATTTCGCGAATTTCCTTGAGCCGTTCATTATGATAGGGACGATAGCGCGGGCTGATATTGCGCAGGCTATCAGGATTAAGCCACCATGAACGAATAAGCGTATGCCGCGCGAGCATATACATAATTGCGGTTTGTCGATCAGCCGATGCATCGCCTTGCGGGGATACTTCCTGCAAATCAACTGCAGCTACGCGCGCAGTGCCGGTATCAAACCGCGTGACGCCGGGATGCGAGGAATGCAACCTCTCCATTGCCTAAGAATCATACTGGACCACCATTGAGCGCGAAGGCCTATGATCGGAACGAGATTAACAGTGAAAGTGAAGAAACGAACAAAGAGTTGCTTCATGCTTTGCGCCTGCATCGTACAGCGCATCAACCACTTCCCACCAGTAAGGTTCCGGTGGCAATACCAGATTCATTTTCTTGATCGCATCATCCACGCGTGGTTCGACAAGCTCAAGATACGGGCGCGCTTCAGCATTGGCTTCGGCATCATCGCGCCAGCGGTACATTTCATCAATACAGAAGCCCACCAACTGCGTCATACCATCATACGGCGTGTCTTGTCCGGGCGGCGTACAGATCAGCGTGAGCAATTCGGCAAGATAGGAACGCTCATCCGGCAATGGATAACGGCAACCAAGCTGCGTATCAAACGGATTGACTGCATATTCCGGTGTCATCAATAATTTGAAATGCAATACTTCCTGGCGGCGATCCGCCGGCAGCGCATCTTTTAACAGCGTGATCAGGCCCGAGGATGATGGGCCAATATCCAGAATGGCGATGAACGGCAATTTGCTCATCCCGGCTGAAAGACAGCAACCCAGATTCATTGCATTCATCAATACCGATTTACCCGAACCCGGCTGTGCAAAAATCAGGTCAAACCATGTTGTGGTCAGCGCCGTACCCATCTGATAGGGCCACACCCGTCCATCGGGCGAGCGCAACATAACAGCGCCATCACTAAAAGGTGAGCAGGAACGCTGCCATGGCAACATCTTGATAACTTCACGCAACGGCGCAACCGCAGGGGGCGCTGTTGATGCGCACGCAATCCCCAGAACCGATGACATCACAGCCTCAAGCGGATCCCCACAGACATTGGCAACCTGACAATAGCCCCAAGATTCTGCCGCCTGCATCAGATTGGCAAGACGCGCTTCAATCAGTTTCTTATCACCTGCAGGCGCGCAGGTCGCATAAGAGATGCGCAATTTTACAACCGGATCACTTTGCGACAACGCAATCAGTTCATTCAGTGTGTCTTTGATCTGCCGATTGATGCTGTTGGAAAATGCCAGAAGGCTGGCTGCAAGTTTACGGAAATTTTCGCCGCTCGCACCGCCGCTTTCAATCAGGAATGAAATGCGGAATGGCATATTTGCTTCGATCAACCGGTTGAGCAATTGCGGAAATGGCGATGCATCGGAAGGTCCGAGCGTCATGTCGGTTGCAGCCCATGCAAGATCACCAATGCGCACAGTGCTGGGCCCTAATACTTCTGCATCCATCGGGCAAAGTTGCTGCCCAATGGGTGGCCATAATAAATCGGACCAGTCGCGCTTGTAACGCGGGCGGCGTGGCGGCACAGGATCGCCGGGCAGACACGCTTTCCATTTATCATTATCAAGGTTGGGGTAGATGCTTGAACGTACTGCGCGCAGCGCGTCATGCACTTCCATCACATTGCTTACAATGCCAAGTTCAAACAGTGATTCCGTAATGTTGGACACAAAGGCCTTATGCTTAAGACGCAGTGGTTCAAGCGCCGCAAAGGGAAATTGCGCGTTCTTGGCAGCATGCCATTTCAGATCTTTGCGGCTTTCGCGTGCATGCTTATATTCATTGGGCGTAAGGCCCGATGGGCGCGTCCATAGCACAAGATAGATTTCTTCAAGCGCAAGGTAATTGGAAAGATTGCGCTGACGCTCTTTTAGCAAATCATCCAGATCAATCCCGATCGCAGCAGCGGATGTGCGATTGGGTGTCATCATTTTTGTAAGCGTGCGACCAATGCGGTCAGGATCGCGGTAAAAATAAAATTGCATCGCATGGCCGGGGCGATCAAACCGCGCGCCGAGTTTCAAGGTTGCCTGTTCGATGATCCAGCTATATTCCTCCCCGCCAATCATCTGGCGCGCGCCGCTGATTTTCAGATAGGTCAGTAAGGAGCCATCATTCGCCACCAATGTCGTATCATCATCGGCAGTTTCAAGCTGGATAAACGCTTCCACCGGCTGCTTGAAGAGCAGCAGAAGACCGGCAAAAAACTCGTCTAGGAATCCCAGCATATGGTTTTTAAAAACAACGAAAGGGTTAAAATGGCACACTGATCATGTCGGTTCGGTCCCGCAAGCGAGATACGAATCTAGCGTAAAGACAAAGCCTTAACTGAAAATGAACAAAGTCAGGAATTATTAAGAGCATTACGCTGCTTTGGTAATACTCGCTTGCAGGGCTGGCCATGTATCAGGCGGCAGATTGCCAAGCGGGCCTTCATCCGATACCCAATATTCGATGATACGCGGGAACTGGTCATTATCCTTGCCAGAAGCGCTGGGGATCATGCGTTTATCAAGTGGCATAAGCCGGATCCCCTTGATCTTTTCATCGCGACTTCGAAATGTTTCTTCCTTGATATTTTCGAGCAAGGCTGCCGCTAGAACCATCGGGTCATCGGTACCAATACGGCGCTTGGCCTCCCCGCGACGGTTAAATAGCACCTCGAACGCCCGGTCAGCGCAATTTTTTATATCCTCCGGTGCAATATCAATCTGCGCGCGGCAGGCATAAACGGCGCGCATCATGTGGTGCAGGCTCGCCTGGCTGATTTCCGGCAACCAGATCAGCGTGCCCGAAGCCATAGGCCCGACATTTTCAAGATTGAAACATTGTTCGCAAAAAATACATGCGGTGACCATTTCAGAATCGCGCGGATCAGTGACCGCCCAATCTTTTGGTATCGCCTTTTGAAATTGTCTTGATTGAAATCCGCAGTAGCAGCAGGTATAGGAATCTTTTTCAAAGGTTTGTTGAACGAGTTTGGAAAACTCAGCCTTTGAAAGAGGTTTTCGGCGTTTAGGCTTTGCTGCTCCGGATTGCTGGGCATCAAGCGTGCGCTTGACGCCCAGCGTAATCGGAAGGAGAGACATTTAGTTCGTAGGCCCAAAACTTATGAAAGCAGGCTGTGGATTTGGTTCATAATATTGATCTTGAGTTCGGTAACAGGCCCTAATCCTTTATAGGTGATTGCGCCGTTATCCGTTTTCAAAGTGTTATTTACGTATTGCAGGAAGGATGGCGCCGCCGCAACCACACCACCAATGCTCATCCGGGCAACGCCAGGAGCAAGTGGGTTTTGTTGTGGGTTATCCGCATGTTTCTTAAGCATACCTGCACCGCTAAGCATAGCAGCACCACCAGCAATATAAGCAAAGCCTGATACAAGGTTCGGCATATCTCTGATACCTGTTTTCACGCTTGTTACAGATCCCGAAAGATCCTGTGCCCATGAAAGATCAGGGCAAGCTGCAACAATTACCGCAGCCATCAAACCTGTCTTAAATAGGTTTTCAAATAATACACGTTTCATGTTCTTCCTCTCCTTCTGTTGTAAACTTCTTCGTCTTATTCTAGCACAAACCGTTGAAAGTAATTAGGCTAGAAATACTGTCCATTTTTTTGAACTTCATACTTCCACCACCGATTGAAAGTGAATTATTCACCCAGCCCATAAACGGTGGAAGACCTGCGATAATGCCGCCAACACCAAGACGGACAAGGCCATGCGACATCGGTGTCTGCTGCGGATTTTCTGCATGCATTTTTAATTTGTTAGCGCCACCAAGAACGAGCAATCCGCCAAACATGTAGGACATGCCAGAAATAATAACCGGCATATCTTTCAATGCGGCAACCAGTGCAGCTGAGGTTGCTTGTAAATTTTGCGCCTGTGCCATCGTGGGCCATGCCATTGCCAGCACCCCTGCCATTACCGCACTCTTTACAATCATATTTTTTACTGGCGTATTCATAATGGTCATTCAATTTCCTTCGTTACACATTCATGTAGTCATAGTGCTTGGATGAAACTAATATTAGCAAAGCAATTATTAAAAATTGTATAAAAATGTACTTATTAACCGAATTTTAACCATCATTTTCTGGCAATTTTCTGGCAATTTTATTGGGATTAATGGACAGCGATCATGTCAAAACCCACTGTTTTACCAACAATCTCGATAAAGCCGGGCATATTTACCAGAAGCGTACCGCCGATAATGTGGGTATAGGCCTGGCCCTTGGTAGCTTGCCCTGAACCCTCAAGTGCATTTTTCATCACAAAAAAGCCGCGCACAAAACTCAGGCTGCCCACGATATAAAGGAAGCTGAACACCGCTTTCATCGCATTATCGAATTTCGTCATATCAAAACCACCGCCCGGCACATAGGCAAGCGCATCGTATTTTTTAACTGCTGTGTCACCAAAAATAGTGTTGAGACTGACATCCATGGTTTCACCCACCGCAACCAGCAATGCGCCAATAATCAGGCTGCCGATGATCGGCGTAAGATTGCTGGTTTTTGCATCGGTACCGAATTTGGAGAGCTTGACCATGTTATAAAAAATCATGATCACACCGAAAATCACCGCCATGGCACTGATCAATGGAATAATGGCAGGGGCAATATTGCCAACAAAATTGGTAAGCATGACATCAAGCGGAACGCCTGTGCCACCGCCTGCCGCACCGACACCGCACTGAATGCCAGAGCCTGCGACCTGTTTTCCTAAAACGGATTTATGCAGCCAGTTGATGAGTGGCGGCAGAGCTGCAACCATCGAGCCCATCATCACGCCAAGGATACCATCCTTAAACGCCTTGTTATTCGGATCAGCGGCGCGCTTCATCATATCGAAAAGGCCGCGCACCACGATCCACGCGCCGGTGATATAGGCTATGCCTGAAAAGAGCGGTGGAAAATTCTTGACATTGTCAAACACCTTACAAAAGGTATCGCCAACCGATCCCGCTGCCGAGAAACCAACAGTTGGATAAAGGAAGATTACAAGAATGGCAAAGCACATGCGAGCAAGCTGCGCTGGGATTTGAAAGCCGGAATAATGCTTTGAAATATTGCCTTGTTTCATAACCATTCCATAATCAAATAATAATGTGGCATAAAACAGACAACGTCACCACCTCGTGACAATATGAAAAATCTTTTCCCATGATTTTATTATTCCCGGGATTCATTAAAAGTATATAAAAAATTACTTTCTTTCTTTGAAAACAAAGGAAAATAAATAAAGGGTTAACAACCCTTAACCATAGATTACGAATTTTTCTAATAAACAAGATAGGGCGTACTTCATCAAGGGGGGGGTCTTAAACTATCTAACCGCGCCTTGCGTACCTTCAACAACCCAGCGTCCCGCAACCTGACGAATGGAGGTAATGGTGCCTAGCCCCTGTACCTTATCGCCCGGAACAACGCGGCGAAGATCGCTGCTATTGGGCCCTTCCGATAACCATGCCGAACCTGGCTGCGCTGAACGCAATACCCAGTTCAGGTAAGGACGATTGACGGGTGCAAAACGTTCGGGAAGCGCGGATACATTCGTATCCACGCTGCGTTGTTGCTTGCGCGCCGTACGGCTTTTTTTCACCGCCATAAAATCGGTGCTGCCTTTTTTAGCGCGACGTGGTTTTGGTTCTACCGTTGCCTGCTCTGCATTTCTGCGCACCGGCCTTGCGAAATCAGCATTATGTGCCGGAGCAGGCGCTGCTGCTGGTTGATTTGCAATACGTTGTTCAAGTTGCGCGATACGATCTTCAAGCGCCTTGGATGCTGCCCGCGATGTTTCATCGACCGCAGGCTGTTGCGGGGTAGCAGCAACCGTTTGCACTTTCTGGTTTAGCTGTTCCTGCGTTTGCCTCATGGTTTCGATTTGCTGCGTTAACTCGGCAATACGCGTTTCAAGGGGATTAGGCGCAACGGCTGTTGGTAAAGGCGCAGGCGCCACCACTTGTGCAACAGGTTGCGGGATAGCCTCTGGTACAACAGGCTGTGGTGCAGGTTGCGCGACAGGCTGTTGAAATTCGTTCGGTGCTGGCTGGGCATTTTGCACATTATTATTTTGGGTATTCGCATCCCAGGTATTCTGATGTTCAGGGGCTTGTTGTGCAATAGGCTCAGAGGAGCCCATAAATTGCTGAAAGCCAAAAAACGCAACCAGAACAGCGGCAAGACCGCCACCAATATAGGGCAAGTATTTCATCAGGCCTGATGATGATTGTTTTGCACCTGCAATCGGTGCGTGTGCGGAAGGATTACCTGCTTCTTCTAAATCGCCTTCATCGCCGTGATATTCATCTTCGAGCGGGCCTGCATCATCAAACGGATCTGCTTTGCTATCTTGTGGCTGTCCCTGTTCAAATTCATCGAGCGGCTGGTGATCCCATTCTTCTTGGCGCGCAGCATCTTCCATCTGATAGGCCTGCGAAGAGGTATCTTCAAATTCACCTTCTTCTTGGAATTCACTTTCTACAGTTCGCTTTTCGCCCGGAAGGTTATGTTCTTCGTCCCGATCCATAGATTTGCCTTTCAAGCCTTCGTATTATTATTTCTGAAATTTATCTGGTGGGGGATTGTATAATGCTGATGCCGCTATTCGCAAGCCCCGACGAAGGAACAACGTTTAACCTGTTATTTAATTGGTTATTTCCTTCGCCCGTTGTGTCGTAACTTGGCAGGCTCGGCATAATCTGCCCAAAATTCTGCTGTTGCTGTTGTTGCTGATATTGCATGGGTGTCTGGATGACATTCGCATTCTGACTGTTCTGGGCGCCATCGGTCACAGAGTTTACAAAAAATAATCCCATCGGCGTTCCAACCGCAACGCGGATCAGCGGTTTGGTTGCCTGTGCTTCATTCCTTAGGAAAGAGCCAACCGTATTGGCACCTTCCGCAATCCCCCTGAACATCCCATCTTCAAGACCTTGCTTGGATTGCTGGACAACAAGCGCCTGCGTGCCTGTTGCCACAACGCTATTGGATTGTGTGCTGAGCGCCTGGCCAAAGCCTTCAAGAAACGCAGCAGCGGTTGGCAAGACCACGCGCGTGAAATAGCGGTTATCTTTTTCAGTGACCAGGCCGCCCAGCGTTGTGTTGGGGTCAACCGCAAGAATATCGGCGGAGTAATCTTTTTTCTTATAATTGATTTTGGTGAAACGAATAATTAGAAATTCACGCTTGATTTCAAATTGTCCAATCGCGCGACCACCAGCAAAGGGCCCAGAAAGAATTTGTGCAAGGATCGGCCCAGGCGCATCGGAATTAGCTTCCATCAACAGCTCGCCGTAATTCATGGTACCCGCAGCCACAACCACTTTTGAATTTTGTGTTGCATTGTTGGCAGCAGCAGCAGGTTGCGTTGCTTGCTTGGCGAGTTGCCCGGGCTCTTGAATCTGCACAACCTTAATGCCTGCAGGACGCCAGCTATCAAACAGGCTGCTCATTTGCGATTGCATTTTGCTCAAGGCTTCTGTGTCGACCGCTTCAATAGCAACCGCTTCCTGCGGGATGGGTGGCATGGCTTCAGGCGGCGTATTGGGGCGGAATTCGGCGAGCGGATCATATTGGGATTCTTCACCCGTATCGCCAAGTCCTGCTTTGGTTTCTTCGCCCGATACAGGGGTTGGCAACGCGCTCTTGCCTTGTTGCAAGGCATCTTCCGCGCGCTTGATGGATGCATCATTGACAGCATCAACATAAGCAGGCGGCGCATTCGTGCCCGGCGCAGCAGTTAGGTTAGGTGCACTGCGCACCGATGATGTGCCAAGATCTTTTTCATTGCCGGAAAAAATTGCAATCGCAGCAGCGGCAAGCGCGCCGACAATCACAACCAGAACAAACATTTTGAAAAGCGGGCTGCCTTGCCATGCCGCTGCAAGATTTCCTGCTACACCAGGTTTGGCCGCAGGCGCATGGTGAACGGTTGCGTCGGCAAAATCATTATCAAAATCATCGTGCTGATTTGTCATGCTATTCTTCTTCCCTGGGTGCAACGCGCGCCCTTACCAGCACACCATTATCCGACATGATCAGAATAGGTGTATCCGTTAACTCGTAAACCGTTGTGCCATCGGCAGAAGATACACTTGAGTCCCACGCAGGGGACAACATGGTCAGCGGCGTGCGCACAAACATACGGCGATCAACGAGCCACGCCATCGTGCGTGAATCCGCGCCATTGATCCGCATGCGCTTTGCTTCAGGGGGCGGTGCATTATCAAGGAAGCTCATGATTTCAGCCGAGCCTGCCTGCACTTTGGTTTTTCTATCGATCAACGATAATTTTGCGTTGGGGCCCATGCGCGGAATGCGCGCATCAAAACGGTAATCAACGGTTGCGCCGCCCGATGCCAGTTTAAAAATAATCGGCGTTGATAAATCCTGCAGCAGCACGGATAAATTTCCATAACCAAAACGCGTCAGCGGCATCACGCGGATCACATGATTGCCACCACCGGTTTTGCTCACTTCAAAATTTCCGCCAATACCCAGATCCATGATCGGCCATGGTTCACCGGTTGCATCCAGAATAGTAATCGTCGTGACATAGCCCGAGGAGATATTGATCGTTGGCGGTTCCGATCCCGGCTCGAGTGATAATGTTTTAACGCGCACCTGGCCACGCGGCTGGCCTGTTGATGGTGGAACGGATGCGCGCTGCGTGCGCTCATAACGGCTCATCGTATCGCGGACCTCGTTGGGACCAAGCGGCACCAGGCCTTCATAGGCACGCTCATACGTTGTTTGATAACGCTGTTTTTTAGCATCGTTAAAGGAACGTTCAGCCTCGTTGCGAATGGCATTGTCAAGATTGTTACCTGGCAAAGGCGGCGGATCAATCGGCATCATTGGCGCATCGGCGGTGAGATTATTTTGTGGGAGATTATTTTCCGGATTATCAATCGCGCTTTTCTTTTTTGTTTTTTTGGTTGTAACTGGAACTGCTGTAGTCGCTTCCGTGCTTAATGCTTCAACAGGTGATGCAGTTGAAACAGTGAGTGGTGGTCCGGGCGCAGGTACATCAGAAGAAAGCGCAGGCGCAGGGCCCGCAGTTGTTTCCGTTGGCAATGGCGCTGTGACTTCTGATGCAATCGAATGCGCAAGCGGCTGCATTACTTCAGCAGGCGGTGCAAGATTGGCTTCAATCGAAGGCGAGGCATCAAGCGGCGAAGGAAGGATCGGCTGTGCATACACAGCAGGTGCAACCATTATTGCCACCAACAAACAGACGCGCAACCACAACCCGGAAATATCAGGGCGTTTTAATACAGCTATGGCTTTACGAATCATCATCAGCTTTCACTAGAATCTTCTTACAGACTCCCGTCAATCCTTGGGCCTTGGTTAGATTCTATTTTCTTTCCCGGTATGACAGAAAAGAATCAAATCATGATGAGGATAGGAAGGTGATTATTAACGAGAAGTAAAGATCGCGATGCAGCAGCGCGAAAAGCAGCCAGCGTAATCGGGATTATGGATAGGCTCTTAGATCTGGTCCCAACCATCGATTGCTACGCCCTCGGCATGCTCAAGCGTGGATGCCTTGATAAGCGTAAGCTGCAAGGTACTTTTCTGCGCGCTTATTTTCTTACCCGCCTGATAGGTGGTGATGATTGGAACCTGCACCACCCATTTTTGTACGCCCGTGGCCGTTACGCCTTCTTCGGTAATCACCGCATTGTTTGATGCAATATTAGTCAGCACCTGCTGATTGGATTTGATCGTATCAAGGCGCCCTTCTTTCAAATGCGCTTTTGCAAACCGGATCCATGCATCTTCGGTAAATAATCGGCGCGAGCGCAAGAGCCGTTCATCGGCATTATTAAATCCGTAGGTCAGCACTTCGGTTGCAATATTCATGGCCATGTTCGTAATACCAGTGCGCGTTAAATTAGGCGTCTCCAGCGGACGCACAAAGGCCACGCGCTCAACAACACGCTCACGATCCAGCACGACGACATGATAAAAATAAGTGCTGCCAAATGTGAAATAAATCGCAATGGCGATAAAAATCAGCAGCACAATCGCATAGGAGAAACTTAAGACCAGACTGCGCATAAACCGATATTGCGCAGAGGTTCCAACGGGTGCCATTTCTGCGGGATGAAAGACAACCTTGTAAATATCCTCAGGACGAATAGCGGTTTGAGGGCGTTTCATTGTTATTTCTGAGCACGGTTGAGAATATTTTCTTCACCCACAACCCATTGGCCAAACGCAAGACCATCGGGGTTTTCAAGGAAATCCATCCGGTCAACACGGATTTGTAATTTGCCACGGAACGGTTGCGGCGGATCTTGTCCGTCATACACAATGCTGATCGGCATGGAGAGAAACCAGACATAAGCGCCCTCTTTGGTCATCGCCTTTTTCAAAATCTGCGGTGCGCCTTCAACCTTGAGCTGCACAACCAGTTTGTTTTTTTCAATCGCTTCAATCAGGCGTGAATCTTTAAGCGCAGCATGGAAATCAATGCGCCCGGCTTGCGTGAATTTGCTGTTCGCGCGATCAAGCGTGGTGCGGTAATTCAGATAATCCATCTGCATCACTTCGCGCGCGGTTTTGGCAACCCAGGTAATCACCTGATCATCGGCAAAATAAGGTTCGGTAATCGGTTCAATCGGCATAATGCGACCATCAACATTGGTTGCAAAGAACACATGCTTCACATCGCTTGATGTCACCATGAATACAATGAGGCCAATGAGCGCAGCAATGATCGCGCCCTGCACCAACGCCACTTTAAGAAGTGCGCGGTAGCCATCGCGGTAAAAACTATTACGGATGAGAACGGTCTGGACGGCGTCTTGCTTATTCATACCTCTCAAACTAACGAGGCATGGTTTAAGAAAACTTAAAGATTTTAAGTTAGCTCGAATGAGTTCAGGGATACCCTCTCTGCAAACCTCTCCCCTTGAGGGAGAGGTTGTAAAAGCTTAGGTTTAGCGAACGTTAGTGAGCTAAGCCTTAGCTTTTGCTGGTGAGGGGTTCGTATTATAGGCGCAACCCCTCACCAAGAAAATCTAAGCACTTAGCTAAAGCTAAGCGCAAGATTTTCTATCCTCTCCCTCATAGGGGAGAGGAAAATATATTGTTAGGTGGTTTGAACATCCACATCAGGAAGTCCGGATACGGAACGATATTCCGGTGAGCCTTTGCAATTACCGCAGATACGGTTATGTCGCCCTGCCGATTGAAAACGGCTTAGGCACATCAGGCAAATGCGATGCGATTGTTGTGCAGGCGTTGTTTGCAGCTGCGCAGAAAGACGCGCGGCATTACGTAAACCAGCAAGGCTTGTTTCTGTATCACCAGCTTTCTTCGGCTTACGTCCGGGTGCGAAACGACGTTGCAGGCCAAGACGTGCAGCCCGGGTCATCACCGCAGCAACTGAACGATTAAGGGATACTGCAATGGATTCTGGTTTTTCGCCTTTTGACCAAAGCGAAACCAATATTTCATCCTGTTCTGTCCAGGATGGAGTCATGGTTGGCGAGGTATTACGAAAACCACCATCACCATTATCTTCCGGATCGCCTGCAGCTACCATCTAAAAACCTTACGCAAATATAACCATATGAATTAATTGCACCATTCATATAAGAGATTGAAACTAAAACTGCAATAGATTCTTAAAAAGGTTTCAGGATTAATCAGGGTGCGTTGCGATAAATATCACGTCGCCCAATGAATTTTTAACCGCAAACGTAACGAATACCAATAATACCACACCTATATCAATGGGGCGTTCACCTCTCTTTAATATGCAGCCATTATATGTGAGGGCTTGAATCTCTCTCACGATAAGGTTGTTCCCTCATGGCTCTCCGCACTGGACACGATACGCTTTCCACCCGCCGCACCCTGACGGCCAATGGCAAAAGCTATGATTATTATAGCTTGAAAGCTGCGGAGCAAAAAATCGGCAGCCTTGCTGGCTTGCCTTACTCCTTAAAAATTCTTCTCGAAAATCTGCTGCGTTTTGAAAATGGCACCACCGTGAGCGTGGATGATATTAAGGCGATTGCAGAATGGCTCAAAACAAAAAAGAGTGATCGTGAAATTGCCTATCGTCCTGCGCGCGTGCTGATGCAGGATTTTACCGGCGTACCTGCCGTTGTGGATCTTGCTGCGATGCGCGAAGCTGTAAAAGGTTTTGGCGGCAATGTTGAATCCGTCAATCCATTATGCGCGGTTGATCTGGTGATTGATCACTCGGTGATGGTTGATAAGTTCGGTGATAAAAATGCATTTGCTTATAACGTTGCAAAAGAATTTGAGCGCAATGGCGAACGTTATGCGTTCTTACGTTGGGGCCA
>RGZA01000270.1 GCA_010031785.1 Alphaproteobacteria bacterium | reverse complement strand
CAGCAATGCGTACACGACCTTCCGGCGGATAAACCGCAAGATGCAAATTCTTGATGTCTTTCCGGACCACTTCTACAGGAATGCCGCCGACATGAATTTTGTATGTGCTAGTATTCACGTTGATTCAGAACCAATTCAAAAATTTTATCCGTTAGAGCGTCATCGCCATTCAGCTCTTTGCTTATTGCGCTCCTTACTTCTTTTTTCTTGATTGGATTGTTTTTCCAATCATCTTTCTTAGTACGGCGAACGGCCTCATCAATGGCTATAGCCAGCGGCGCATTTTTCTCAAGGTTATCATACAATGAGCGCTTGGCCTCGGAGCTGATGGAGGAAGGATAAGCGCCGGTTTCAGATGGTTTCTTGACCTGCTTTGTAAGATCGACCACTTTGCGGAGATATTCCTGATAATCAATTGCCTCCTCGCGGCGTTGCTGAATCAATGCATCCAGCAGATCAGACATCGTTTCGTAATATTTCGGGTTTACGGGTTGCTCGTCAATGATCACCTTGCGAAGATTGTTTTCAATGGTTTCAGCAGTGGCTTCCTCGTTCTTGCGAATACTTTCGGGCAATGCTTCAACGGCATCTACGCCACGCTCAAGGATAAGCTGCACCAACGAGAGATCGTCAAAGGCAGAAATTTTTTTGCTATCCTCGGCCCGGATGTACATATCGATTAAATGACGCATGGCCGGCTCATACATTTTGGTATCAAGATAATCGCCGCTGGCCATTTTAACTTCCGTGCGCACGCGCTCGAAATATTCAACTTCCTGCCTAATGGCTTCTGCCTGCTGCGCTGTATAACCTGACTCTATGATCTCGTTGGCAAGGTTAGCATAGGCGCGGATCAGAGAGGCGGTATATTTATACAGCGCAATACGCTTCGGCTCATTCTCCTTGAGTGCCTCTTTATCGGAGGTATTCGCCGCACAGAAATAATGCAGATGCGCTGCCGTGTCCTTTGGCGGGGTAACGGCTTCGCATAACGCCTTGATAGTTTCCCGCGCTTCCTCCAGGCGTTCTTTGGCCTTTTCCAAGCGATCCGTCAGCAAGCCCTTCACATCTTCCTGATCGAACTGGTCAAACGCACCAGAAGTATAATCA
>RGZA01000269.1 GCA_010031785.1 Alphaproteobacteria bacterium | reverse complement strand
TTTTGTATAATTTATACAATTCTTTATAATATCATCTTCAATTTGGTTATTCCTTTCAGTAATATCTTCAATCATAATATATTTATCATGATTTGCTGACAAAATTTGTTGCGCACAAGGATGAATTAACGAATTATAATCAAAAAATAAATAATTAATTTTCATTTTGGCTAATTGATTTAAATCAATCATCAATTCTTTTTGGCAATTATATTTATTATAAAAATACTGAAATACATAAGGAATCCCCATCTCTTCTATTTTTATTATTTATTTTAAATTATTCAATTGTTATTATTGTATATAATCTTCTATTTTTATTTTAATTGACTTGTATTCATCAAATTTAAAACCACTTTGTTTTAATAAATTTTTATAATAATCTATCTCATTTAAAGATACTTGTGCATACGATTTTTTACTATTTTTTTTATTTGATTTTGTATCACCATAACTTTCATAATCATAGTTACCAGAACTCCTTCTTTCAATTTCAGACTTTTCAATTTCATCAGATTTTTCATTATCATCACTATAATATTCTTCAGTATAATACTCATCAGAACGTTCAAAATCAACATCATCTATCATGTCATTAACTTCATTCGTATTATCATTATCAATTACATCATCATCAATTACATCATCATCAATTACATCATCGATTGCACCAATGTCTACATCAATTTCGATATCATCCGAGTATTCATCTTCATCTAGTCTATATTCATCTATATATTCGAATTGACATTTGTCTTTTATAATTTTGTTGTTATTAGAATTTTTTGATATAAGTGTATTAATTTTATAAAATGGAGAATCCTTACTAATCTTTTTAGATTTAATATAATCTTTAATCAAAATATCTGGATCTACATTTTTAGATTGTTTGATATGTTTAGATTTAATTTTTTTTATATAAGTAGGAGATGGACGTAATATCAACTTTTGAATATATTCAGATTGTTTTTTATTAATCGTATCTTTTAATTTATTATCTATTAAATTTTTATAATATTCTAGATACGCTTCTCGTTTTTTATCCAGTGTCATAATTAATTCTCTCTTTTCTTCAATTAAATTTATACACTTAGATACTTTATTTAAGAT
>RGZA01000268.1 GCA_010031785.1 Alphaproteobacteria bacterium | reverse complement strand
TATATTAATAGCGATTTTATGGGGTATAAGACCTATATTACAAAAGAAATTATTAAATGATATAAGTGCAGAGACAGTTATGGTGATTGGTGGTACGTTATATTTTGTGTTAATATGTATATATACGTATTTTAATAAAGATAAAGTATTTAATGAATTAAGTAAAGTAAATTACGAACAGAAAAAAATATTTGTGATGATTTCAATAATTGGATTTATTGCTAGTATATTATATTATAATGCATTATCAAGGGAGAGTTCTACCAAAGTTGTAACAATTACAAGTATATGGCCAATATTTGCTATATTATTTGGTGTTATAATTTTGAATGAAAAATTTAATCCAAAATTATTAATTGCAGTAGTAGTAATTTTATTTTTAGTTAATTACATTGAAAATTAATTATTACCAATATAACCACCATGTATCTTTTGTTTTATCATATAATCCATGTCCTTGTATAGTTATACGATAATATGTGTTATTATCTGTAGGTGTAGGTGATGGAGCTATCATATGTGTTGTTTTTCCGTTATGACATACGATATATCCTGGTTTATAGATAACTTTTGTATTTTGATTATTTTGAAATTTATATAATCCACCTCCTGTTGGTGGTAATTCTAGACATAATGTGAATGATAATGTTTTATTATAATCTATATCTTCATTTTTTGTTAAAGGAAGATTAAGATATTGTTTATCTTTATGTACTGAAGCGACTGGAAGACTAAATAATCTGTTACATTTAAAAATATGAAATCCTGGATATGCGAATCGATATTTAACTGTACTATTTGTGCGTTGTTGAAAATAATCCAAAATTTTTTTGTATAATTTTTTATAATGTTTATATAAAAATTTATTAGTTTTCTTGTATTGTTTAGTATAATATTCTGTTCCTTTAGTACCTTCTAAGTAACTTGCGGTACCTAATATATACATAAGAATATTTTTAGTTTTCCAATATTTAGTATGAGATTTAACTTTGTTGGCAAAAAATGCTGCTTCTTTTGGTGTTAAAATTTTTTGCATACAAAAATCAGACAAATTATCAGATGGAATAATATTATTATTATATGTTATATAATTATCTATAGAGTATGTATA
>RGZA01000267.1 GCA_010031785.1 Alphaproteobacteria bacterium | reverse complement strand
TTGGGGCCTCATAAAGTCCAATCTTTTGTAACATATCACTTATAACCACCTTTGGTGGTTCCCCTCCAAACTCCCAGCTCTGCTGGGAGTTATTGGCTTCTGGCTCAAGGAAATGAAACCATCGCGGGCTTATAAAATACACCATCTCACCATAGCGAGTAGAATGGGCCTGAATATTTGTGCAGAAGCAGCCGCGATGATTGGCGCGGATGGTCATTCAAAGCCTGTGGTCTATTCCATTTTACATACAAGGAAAAAAGATAGGAATGGCCGAGTGAAAAAACCCGTTTCATTCACGCATGTGGCGTTTGAAAAGGTCCCTATGCGCAGAAAATCGTATCTTGCGCGTATTGCGCGCCATAAGGAGGTTCGGGAGTTATTTGCAGCAAGTACATTGATAACGACAGCTGATCCCTGCACATCCTGTACACATATGATCCTTGCTGCGGGCGTTGTAGAAGTGATTAGCGATTCACAAAGCCATGCGCATCCCGTTTCGCCAGCACGTAAGCTGGAAATGGCAGAGGCAAAAAGAGTCTTGGGAACAGGAAACATCCGTCACCGCCATGTGCATTACACGCTTGCCATATAATCATTATGTTCAAACACCCTATTTTATAGATATTTCAAAAGCATTATGACCACCGATCCCGATTTATCCGCATTGCAAAAAGCCATTGAGGATGGCCGCGCGCTTGTCATGGTGATTGATGTGCAGGATTATTATCTGAAAAAAATTCTTATGGCAGATAGGCTTCTGCAATGGATCAATACACTTTTGGAAAGAATATCGGGGAAGATACCATGTATGCATATTGGGAAGACCCATGAAAAAAATGCTATTAATGTTCGACCGGCGAGCCTTAAACGAAAATATAAAATTCATCCCCATCAGTCGGATCGTTGGGAACGATTATTTGGCTCCTCCTACCGGAGCGAACAATTTTCTTATCACTTTCGCCATTGGCACAAAATTTTTGTAAAAGAGCGTACTGATGCGTTTGATGATAGTCGGCTTGAAAGAGAAATAAACGCTCAGGGTTTTGATACGCTTATCGTTACTGGGCTTTATGAAAAGGCTTGTATTGCAGAAACTGTAAGAACCTGTTCATGATCTTTT
>RGZA01000266.1 GCA_010031785.1 Alphaproteobacteria bacterium | reverse complement strand
CACTAATGGTAGTGGAAACTTAAGTTGGATTTCAGTAAGTTCAACTAGTATTAGTAATGGAAATAGTAATGTCAACATACCTGCTGCCAATGGTAATGTTAATATTAGTGCAGTAGGTAATGCAAATATATTAATTGTTACAGGTACAGGAGTAAATGTTGCAGGTACATTAAATGCAACAGGTAATGCCAATGTTGGTAACATTGGTGCTGCTCAAGTTCTTGCTACTGCAAACGTGACTGCACCAACCTTAATTAGTAATGTAGCAACAGGAACCGCTCCAATAACAGTAACTAGTATAACACGTGTAAGCAACCTAAATGTAGCGTATGCAAATGTTTCTGACTTCAATGTAATTACCACTGCTTCTTCGGGTAATTATTATTTAACATTGTCAAGTGCTATTACAGGCAATGTTGCAGAAGCGGGAAATGCTAACTTTGTTGCTAATACATCAAATGGTGCACTTTATGCTACAACATTTTTGGGTAATGTTATAACAAGTGCAGCGAATGCCGTAATTTTTGGTAATAATATTACTGCAAGCGGTGCAGCAACAGGTAATGCTAATGCAAGCACCTTGACGGGTAATTTAGGTTTAAGAGCAATTGCATCTACCTACACAGACAACTCGGTTGCAGCAAGTTCAACTATTGCTAATGCAGCAGTGCATGGATTAGGCATACCAACATTAGCAGCAGCAAATGCCACTGTTACTTCTACTACGGCTGCTACTTTCTATATTGCGGGAGCACCAACTGCGGGTACAAATATGACCATTACCAACCCATTAGCATTACATGTGGCATCAGGTAATGCATTATTTGCGGGTAATATTTTAGGCAGACTAGCAAATGGTAATAGTAACGTAAATATACCTGCAGCGAACGGTAATGTCACTATTAGTGCAGTAGGTACTGCAAATGTATTAGTGGTTACAGGAACAGGTGTTAATGTTGCAGGTACATTAAACGCAACAGGTAATGCCAATGTTGGTAATATTGGTACAACAGGGCTAATAGCAACAGGTGTTTCAAATCTTGGAGCAGTTGGTAACGTTATTATTACAGGTGGTAGTAATGGACAGGTACTAAGCACTAATGGTAGTGGAAACTTAAGTTGGATTTCAGTAAG
>RGZA01000265.1 GCA_010031785.1 Alphaproteobacteria bacterium | reverse complement strand
TTTGCACGTGCTCTTTGAAAAAATCGAACGGAATTTGGATGTGGATACCCGCGCCGTCGCCGGTTTTGCCGTCTGCGTCCACTGCGCCGCGATGATAGAGGGCTTTGAGCGCGTCGATGCCCATCTCCACCACGCTGCGCCGTGGTTTGCCATCAATGGCCGCAATCAAGCCAACGCCGCATGCGTCTTTTTCATCGGCGGGGTTGTAGAGCCCTTGCTCATTTAGAGCTTTTGCGCGCGCGTTAAAATCGTCATCCCATGAATACATGTCTATCTCCCTGAAACACACTGAGCGCTGCTTTTAAGCGCCATATCAGGCAAGAAAAGCAGGGCGTGTGTGGTGTATGCGTCGTTGTTATATTTTTTGAGCAATGCGATGCGCTGCTCGGCAGAATTCTCGCAGTCTGCTGGGCGCTTTGGTTTTGCTTGCTTTTGAGCTGCAAAACCATCTGCATCTTCGGCTTCATCATCCATTTGATCAGAAAAATCATTGGCATTTTCGTCTACGGCTTGGCAGTCAATTTCAAGATTCAGCACTTTGCGAACATCTGATGGCACTGCGGCATATTCCTCGCAAGCGGCCTTGCGCTTTTCATTGATGCAGGAAGATATGCTGGTTCTGGCAATGCCAATGCGCGTGTTTGGGTCGCAATAATGATCCATGAAATGCGAGCTGTTTTTGTCATAATTTTGCTGTGCAGGCAGGTCATCTTCTGCAGGGGCGCGGTTAGGGCGATAGTTATTGTTGAGGCCTGAAATGGGCTTAGAGGGAGCACTGCCCGCATTTTGCAACGACTCATTGACCGGCATTGAAAAATCTTTTATCGGCGCAGCAAGCGCAGGCGCGGCAACCAGACACAAAGACAAAGCCCAAAAATATTTCATGCGGCGACCTTTTTTGCAGAGGTTTTGACATAAGTATCGATTGCGTCGGCGGCGTCGCGCCCATCGCGTATCGCCCAGACGACCAGCGATGCTCCACGAACAATGTCACCGGCGGCGAACACGCCCTCTAGATTGGTCATGAAGGTTTTTTGATCGATGGCGAGCGTGCCATATTTGCTGACGGCAAGTTCGGGCGCGGCAAACATTTTGGGCATGTCTTCAGCGTCAAACCCAAGCGCCTCAATCACCATATCG
>RGZA01000264.1 GCA_010031785.1 Alphaproteobacteria bacterium | reverse complement strand
AATACCCGCCAGTTTAATACTGCTATATTGGTCGCCCAAACGCTTCTCCAGCATGGCGATTTGGGTGATTCCGGCCTGCTTGAGCACGCCCGCATACGCTTCAAGCGGGTGCGCCGACAAATAAAATCCAACGGCAGAAAACTCATGATTCAAACGCTCAAGCGCGGGCCAGTCCTCCATCGGCTTAAGCGCGACATTAGCAGCCATTGAGTCTTCAATCGCACCAAATAAACTCGATTGGTTGCTCTCGCGGTCGCGCGTTGCCTTGCTATTCATGCCCAGAATAAGATCCAATGAGTCGAATAACTGTTTGCGGTTCTGATTCAGCGAATCGAATGCCCCTGCCATCACCAGATGTTCAAATTGCCGGCGGTTCACCGCATTCGCATCGACTCGGTTTGCTAGATCAAAAATATCTTTAAACGGACCATTGGCCTTGCGTTCTTCGACAATCACCCGCATGGCCTGCTCACCCACATTTTTGATCGCCGCCAACGCATAACGAATACAGAGCGCCTCGCCAGATAGCTCCACGCTAAACAGCACATCCGAACGATTAATATCCGGCGGAAGAATGCGTGATCGTGCCTTCTCTGCTTCCTGACGGAACACATTCAGCTTATCGGTTGCGTGCATGTCATAAGTCATGGATGCGGCAATGAATTCAACCGGATAATTCGCCTTCAAATACGCCGTCTGATACGCAATCACCGCATACGCCGCCGCATGCGACTTGTTGAAACCATACCCCGCAAATTTTGCCACCAGATCAAAGATGCCGCTGCTTTGCTTATCCTCAACGCCGCGTGCTCTGGCACCGGCCACAAACTGCTCACGCTGCGCATCCATTTCCGCTTTGATTTTTTTACCCATCGCACGGCGGAGTAAATCAGCCGCGCCGAGTGTATAGCCAGACATCACCTGCGCAATTTTCTGCACCTGTTCCTGATAAATGATGACGCCGTAGGTTTCTTTGAGAACTTCCTCCAGCATGGGATGGAGATAATCCGGTTTTTGTTTGCCGTGCTTGCAGGCAATATAGGTCGGGATATTATCCATAGGGCCGGGGCGGTATAGCGCGCCCAAAGCGATCAAATCCTCCAGACAGTCCGGACGCAACTTGCGCAGCGAATCCTGCATGCCCGCCGATTCAAACTGAAACACCCCCAC
>RGZA01000263.1 GCA_010031785.1 Alphaproteobacteria bacterium | reverse complement strand
CTCAGCGGTGTTTGAGAGCGTCTCAATCTCGGACACTATCTCGGGTGTGGTTGACTTGTGTTGAGGCAAGAGTTTCAAATCTGGCTTTAGATTCGAGGTAACCACTTCCGCCAGGAGCAAAACGCATTTCGTTATACAACACCATGAAGCGATCTACGGCTATGGCATAGCTGCGTAGTCGCTTCATTCGTAGTGCGCGGTTGATTAATCTCACGACAGCGAGACAACCATTTCTTATAGTAACATATTTTTCAGCGATACGCAAAGCTGTGAGGCCATTATCCGTTTTAGCATGAACATTTGCACCCTTCTGCAGTAAAGTTTCAACGATGGTGACACTACCAGCATATGAAGCGAGATGCAAAGCAGTTTCGCCATCATTCGTTGTATCATCAATTCTCGCACCGTAATTCAGTAGAGTTTCAACGACGGCAGGATGACCACCGAATGCTGCGATATGCAAAGCAGATTTGCCTTCATACACGTTAGCATGAACATTCGCACCAGTCTTCAGTAAAGTTTCAACGATGGTGACATAGCCTTTTTTTGCTGCGATATGCAAAGCGGTCTTACCACGAGTATCTGTATCATTAACATTTACACCGTTCTTCAGTAATGTGTTAACGACGTATAGCAAGGCGTCCTCGGCCAAGCCATATGTTACAGCGATATGCAAAGCAGTATCCCCATTATATTTAGCATGAATATTTGCACCGTACTTCAGTAAAATTTTAATCAAATCGATAAGGCCTTCTTCTGCTGCGAAATGCAAAGCAGTTTTGCCTTCATGCGTTATATCATCAACATATGCACCCTTGTTCAGTAAATATTCAACTCGATACAACGGTTCGCGTTGATAAATCGCTTTAAGAAAATCTCTGCTTATCCTTTTGAAATAAGACATGGTCACTTCACTATCTCTAATCGAGTAAAGGCTATGAAGTGTGTCCGTTTTTTTCGAGGGTGTTATAAGGCCTCCGTTAGATTTAGGCCCAATGGTGGTCGTGTGGCGCTTCTATGACGGCTATGAGGACGTGTACGCGAAGCTTCCAGACGAAGAGCGCGCGGTGGTCACGTACATTGTGCTCGGGTCCTTTGATGGCACCACAGTGGTGTGTTACATAGACGGCGCAGCCGTAGGGGCACCTGGGTCACTCGGCGCAGCCGTAGGGGCACCTGGGTCACTCGGCGCAG
>RGZA01000262.1 GCA_010031785.1 Alphaproteobacteria bacterium | reverse complement strand
AGGACCTTCTGGACCCGTTAAACCGATTGGACCCACAGGACCTTCTGGACCTATAGGACCTTCTGGACCCGTCAACCCGATTGGACCCACAGGACCTTCTGGACCCGTTAAACCGATTGGTCCGATTGGACCTTCTGGACCAGTTAAACCAATTGGACCCACAGGACCTTCTGGGCCGATTGGGCCTTCTGGGCCAGTTAAACCAATTGGACCCACAGGACCTTCTGGACCCGTTAAACCAATTGGACCCACAGGACCTTCTGGACCTATAGGACCTTCTGGACCAGTTAAACCGATTGGCCCCACAGCTTCTGGACCTATAGGACCTTCTGGACCCGTTAAACCGATTGGACCCACAGGACCTTCTGGACCTATAGGACCTTCTGGACCCGTTAAACCGATTGGACCCACAGGACCTTCTGGACCTATAGGACCTTCTGGACCCGTTAAACCGATTGGGCCCATGGTACCTGTAAGACCAATTGGTCCCATGGTGCCAGTTAAACCGATTGGACCCATTGTGCCAGTTAAACCGATTGGGCCCATTGTGCCAGTTAAACCGATTGGCCCCACAGGACCTTCTGGACCAGTTAAACCGATTGGGCCCATGGTACCTGTAAGTCCAATTGGTCCCATGGTACCAGTTAAACCGATTGGGCCCATGGTACCTGTAAGACCAATTGGGCCCATTGTGCCAGTTAAACCGATTGGGCCCATTGTGCCAGTTAAACCGATTGGGCCCATGGTACCTGTAAGACCAGTACAACCTCTTGGGCCTAATGGGCCTTGAGGGCCTTGGGGACCCACGGGACCCTGTGGACCTACGATACCTTTTGGACCTGGTGGTCCTGGCGGACCTATTGGACCTTGATCTCCGGGTGGTCCTCTAACACCACATGCACCTTGTGGTCCTCTTGGTCCTGGAGGTCCTGGAGGTCCAGGTGGACCTATATCTCCATCTTCTCCAGGTGGACCTTGAATACCTTGAGGTCCCTGGGGACCTTGAGGTCCTGGAGGGCCTTGTGTACATTGACATGTATCATTTTTATCATTACAATTATCATCATTTACATTATCGTTACTATTCCCATTCACATTCCCATGTCCATTCCCATTCACATTCCCATTTCCATTTCCATTCACATTACTATTCCCATTACTATTCCCATTACCATTCACATTACTATTCCCATT
>RGZA01000261.1 GCA_010031785.1 Alphaproteobacteria bacterium | reverse complement strand
TTTAAGCTCCTCCGCACTTGGCAAACCGTGTGCTGCAAGTTCAGAATTTTCAAAAAAGCTTGCGGTGCGATGATAGGCACCAAAAGCGAGCGACTTGTTCGACCATTCAAAATCAAACGCATAGGCTAATGCTTCACGCACCCTTGTGTCCTGAAAGATCGGGCGGCGAAGGTTATAAGCAAAGGCCTGCATACCGGCAGGCAATTCGTTTTTGATTTCTTCTTTTTTAACAAAGCCTTGTTTGATAACTGGCGCATCATAGGCCGTGGCCCAGTTTTTAGCGATGTTCTCAAGCTTGAAATCCCATTTTCCGGATAAGAATGCTTCATGCGCTACTGTCTGATCGCGGTAATAATCATAGCGCACGCGGTCAAAATTATAGCGGCCCACATTGATCGGCAGCTTGGCGCCCCACCAGTTCTTTACGCGGGAATAGGTGATGGAACGACCAATTTCAAAGCTTTCAATCTGGTAAGGGCCGCTACCAACCGGTTTTTCCAAGGTCGTTTCTTCAAATTTGCGTTTTGCCCAATCATGCTGCGGCAAAATGGGAAGCTGCCCCATAATCATCGGCAGTTCGGTATTGCCGGGCTTGGTAAAAGTAAATTTCACTTCATGCTCGCCAATTTTTTCGACTTTGGCGACATCACGATAATAGCTGCGATAGAACGGGTGGCCCTTGGTCTTAAGCGTATTAAAACTCCAGATCACATCATTGACCGTAACAGGTTTGCCATCGCTGAAGGTTGCCTGCGGGCGCAGCTTAAACGATACCCATGCTTTATCATCGGGAAAGCTGATGCTTTCAGCAATCAATCCATAGGCGCTGTTGGGCTCATCATTGGTGCCTTCCATTAGTGTTTCATAGATGGTGCCAAGGCCTGCCGCTTGTTCACCTTTTAAAATATAGGCATGCAGCGTATCAAACCCGCCAATGACCGCCATGCGGATATCGCCGCCCTTAGGTGCATCGGGTTTCACATAATCAAGATGCTTAAAATCCGCTGCATATTTTGGTGCACCATGCAAAGCGATCCCGTGTGTGTCTTTAACATCAGCAAATGCCGGAGCACAGAAAAGGACTAGGAATAAAATAAGCAGAAGGGGCATGGAAAAACCTTATGAAGGAAAGATCATACCACATTATTCACTTTTTAGGGTAAAGGGGAGGGGAATCTAGTTTGAAATAATGTTACAAA
>RGZA01000027.1 GCA_010031785.1 Alphaproteobacteria bacterium | reverse complement strand
GGTGCTGCGCGGCGTTATGTGGAGCGGCAGAAAATACATTTGGTTGCGGTTGCAGGGAAACTAACGCATCCGCGCGTGTTGATGGAAACATTGGCGCAGCGCCTGGATGACCGCGCTGAGCGTTTGCAAGGCGCGGTGCAAAGCAGTTTAACCCGCCAGCAACAGCGTTTGCAGCGTCTCGCGGCGGGTCTTAATATTTTGCCACTTAAGCAGAATGTGCAGCATGGTGCGCATAAATTGAAAAGTCTGGTCGGGCGATTGCAGATTGCTGCGGAGCGCCGTTTTGAAAAAAGTGCCGAGCGACTGCGCGCGCAAGGGCAGTTATTGGAAAGTCTTTCCTATCATAGCGTGCTGAAGCGCGGCTTTGTGCTGGTGCGTGATGCTGATGGAAATACGATTATGCGTGCAGCGGATGTAACGGCGGGCAGTGATCTGACGCTGACCTTTGCTGATGGTGATAAGAAGGTTAAGGCGTAATCAGTTTTTGCAGTGCTATTTCATCAAGGGTGATGGCAACATCGCAAATGGCAATCTGATCACCCAAAGATTGCGGAATGCGCATCGCGTCTTTGGCGGTAGTGACGGGCAGGGCAGAAAGCGTTTTTGCTTCATTGAGCAGCATTTCAATTTCAAACGCACTCCACACATAATGATCAGGAAAATCAGCGGTTTTTATGATATTTGCGCCTAATTCGCGCACGCCATCATAGAATTTCTGTGCATTGCCAAGACCGCAAAATGCGAAAAGCTTTTGGCCTGATAGATCATGTGTGGTGCAAAATGTTTTTGCGTTTGCTTCAATCAGTTTCTTTTTGGCATTCAGCGATTTTTTAAGTTCATTATCACCATTACCAATCCAGATCACGGCACTGGTTTTGGCAAGCGCATCATCCAATGTTTCACGCAAAGGGCCTGCGGGAAGCACATGGCCATTACCCAAGCCGCGCGTGGCATCGATGACCAGAAAAATGATATCTTTATGAAGGGATGGATTTTGCAAACCATCATCAAGAATAATATGCGTTGCCCCTGCGGCGATGGCGGCTTTGGCACCTGCGACCTTATCTTTGGCAACCCACACCGGCGCGATAGCAGAAAGCAGAAGCGGTTCATCACCCACTTCGCCAAGGGTGTGAATAGCAGGATCAACGCGCAACGGACCCCGCAGATAGCCGCCATAGCCACGGCTGATAATATGCGGTAAAAAACCCAACTGTTGCAGGGTTTTGGCAAGCGTGCGCACCAGCGGCGTTTTACCCGAACCGCCCACCAGAATATTGCCAACGCAGATAACCGGCACCGACATTTTTTGCGGTGTTACCTGTGCGCGTAAAAGTTTTCCTGCCTGATTATAAAGAAAAGAAAGTGGCAGCAACAATGTTGCAAGAGAACTATGTTGTGTGAACCAGAAGTGTGGTGCGTGAAATTTCATCGCTTACCCCAACGCGCTGTTAAGAAGGGGTTGTAATTCCACCATCACGCGATCAAGCACACGCTGTTCCTGTTTAGCAAATGCAATCGCATTATCACTCAATATTTTTTGCTCAGCAGGGTTTTGTAACAGATTTTTTAAAGTTGTGACCAGGTCATCTTCATCACGCAATTGTTTGGCAGCGTTTGCATGGACGATTTGTGCTGCGATGTCCGAAAAATTGCGCATGTTTGGCCCAAATAGGATCGCGCAGCCAAAATGCGCGGGCTCCAGCGGGTTATGCCCCCCTGTTTTGCCAAAGCTGCCGCCTACGCAAACAAGCGGAGAAAGCTTGTAAAATAAGCCTAATTCGCCAAAGGTATCTGCAAGATAGATGCCCGTGTTGGCTTGTGGCAAATGGCCGAGTGCGCGGCGCTGCACGTTTAAATTTTGCTGTGAAATCTGTTCCATGATGACAACTGCGCGGCTGGGATGGCGCGGAATAATAATGGTGAGCAGATCAGGAAAGGTAGTGAGCAATTTTTTGTGAACGCGGCAGGCAAGCTCTTCGTCGCCCTCATGCGTTGATGCCATGACCCACACAGGGCTGGCGCCAACCGAATTTTTTAATGCATCAAGATCATGTTCATTATAAGGAAGCGCCTGTGCTGCTGCTTTTAAATTACCAACACTGCGCGCCTGATAAGAACCAAGAGCGCGGAAACGCGCGGCATCACCTTCGCTTTGTGCAAGCACCAGATTAAACACATTCAACAGCGCCTTGATCCATAATTCAGCAAAGTTTTGCCAGTTCTTCGCGGATTGCTCGCTCATGCGCGCATTGAGAAGGGCTGCAGGAATGCGCATGCGGCGGATTTTGCCAATCATGTTTGGCCAGAGCTCGGATTCGGTCAAAAGCATCAAATCCGGCTGCCAATGGCTGATAAAACGCTGCTGCGCATCCATGGTATCAACCGGAATATACTGGTGAATAACACCATCGGGCAGGCGCGGAGCCAGAAGTTGCGCAGAGCTGCGCGTGCCGGTTGTGACAAGGATGGATGGTTTTTGCGGCAGCGCATGAAGGCGTTTGATAAGTGGCAATAAGGATAAGGATTCGCCAACGCTTGCGCCATGACACCAGATCAGTTTGCCTGCAGGGCGCGGCAACGACGCATGGCCAAAGCGTTCCTGTAAACGGTAGGGATCTTCCTTGCCCTTGCGTGCGCGTACTTGAAGATAAAAAGGTAAGAGAGGAGCGATTAAAAAAGAAAGGCCGCGATAAATTACCGGATAAAATTTTGGCAGGGTTTTAATGTGGGTATGAATATTGTGCAAAAGATCCATCGCACGTTCAAAGCGGCGAATACGGCGCAAGGTATAGGGCGTAGGCGCCTGAAGATTATCAAGGAATTGTTTGGTGCAATTGGCCCATGAATAATTCTCGGTGACAAAGCTGTAACATAATTCTGGCGCGGGTTTCAGTTCGGCGGCTTTTAATGCTGCTTCGTGCAGATCATCGTTTAATACAACAAAACCAGCGGTTTTTGCACTATCAGCAAACACATCGCTGGGGCCTTGCACGGGATAGGCAGCAACGCTGAGCCCGCAGGCAACTGCTTCGAGCAGCACAAGGCCGAATGTATCGGTTTTGGATGGAAAGACAAAGACATCGGCAGCAGCATAATGGCGCGCAAGGGTTTCGCCACTTCGCTTGCCCAAAAAATGTACGGATGGATAGCGCTGTTTGAAATCCGCTTCGCCGGGACCATCGCCAATGACAACTTTGCTTCCCGGAAGATCGAGCGAGAGGAATGCATCAAGATTTTTTTCAACCGCAACGCGGCCAACATAAATATAAATTGGGCGCGGCAGGTTTTTAAATGCTTGCAGATCTTTGCCGTATGGCTTGAAGATGCTGGTATCCACGCCGCGCGACCAGCGATGAATACGGCTGATGCGATGGCTGCGTAAAACGCGCTCGATGCTTGGCGTTGAAACCATTACTGCGCAGGATGGAACATGCAGCCGCTTGATCCATTGGTAAGTGATAAGCTTGATGGTTTTTTTAAGAAACCATGGCACGCGTTTTTCCAGATATTCCGGAAAACAGGTGTGATAAGCCGTGCTATAGGGGCGTTTTTGCTGAATGCACACACGGCGCATCGCCATGCCAAGGGGGCCTTCGGTTGCGATGTGAATATAGTCGGGGACAAAATCAGCAATGATTTTTTTAAGCCGCGCATTGGCAAAAAATTCCAGCCGGATTTCCGGATAGCTGGGCGCGGGAAAGGTGAGAAGGCCTGGCTCCGGGCCGATCATCTGCACATTATGACCAAGGTTCGACAAGGGCGGTGCAGGATTCAACCCAGTCACCATCATTGCAATAAAGAATATCTTCAACATTGCGAATTTCTGCGCGGTGAATATGCCCGCAAATGATCCCTGCGCATTTATTCTGGCGCGCTTCTTCGGCCAAGAAATGCTCGTAATCATTGATATCTTTGACAGCGCCCTTGACCTTTTGTTTGAGGTACGCGGAAAGCGACCAATAGCTGAGACCAAACGCGCGGCGTATGCTATTAAACACCCAGTTAATGCCAATCGCGATGCCATAGGCCATGCTGCCCAGTTTGGCGAGCCATTTGGCGCAGCCCATCACCACATCAAACTGGTCACCATGCATCACCAGCATACGTTTGCCATCCGCTGTTTCATGCACGAGCTGATTGGTGACCGGAATGCCGCCAAAACATTTATCTAGATAATCGCGCGACATTTCATCGTGATTGCCGGGAATGTACGTAACCTTGGTGCCTTGCCGCGATAATTTTAGAAAATGGTGCAGCACATTATTATGTGATTTGGGCCAGAACCATTTTTTCTTGAGCTCCCAGCCATCGACGATATCCCCAACAAGATAGAGTGTCTGGCTTTGCGTATGATTTAAAAAATCGAGCAGCATGTCGGCCTGGCAACCACGGGTGCCAAGGTGAATATCAGAAAGCCAGATGGTGCGATAGATGAGCATAGGGGCTAGGGGCTAGAGACTAGGGGCTAGAAATTAGCCCAATCGAATTTAACAAATAAACACAGAGTTTTCATCTTTTAAAATGCTTGTTTTTACTAGTCCCTAGCCTCTAGCCCCTTCTTTATTCGCCTGCAACCGTCATGCCTTCGATGCGCAAGGTGGGTGCATCAACGCCGTAGCGGTGGGTTAGATCATTCGCTGCGCTTAAGTTCTGGAACATAGGTTTGAGGTTGCCAGCGATGGTCATTTCATGCACCGGGAAACTGATCTTGCCATTTTCAATCCAGAAACCTGCGGCGCCCTGGCTGTAATCACCCGTTAGCGTATCGCCGCCATGGCCCATGGTTTCGGTGACATAAAATCCTTCTTTAATATCTGCGATCAATTCTTCGGGTGAAACTGCGCCTGCGCTCATGTAAAAATTGCTTGCGCTGATGCCTGGAATGCCGCCAACGCCACGGCTTGCATGGCCGGTGCTTTGTAGATTGAGCTGGCGCGCGGCGCTGCAGTTCATCATCCAGCCCGTAAGCACGCCCTTTTCTACAAAGGCGCGTTTTTGTGTAGCTAGCCCTTCGCCATCAAAGGGGCGGGAGCGCAGACCACGTTTCAGCAATGGATCGTCAATCAGATTGATGGTGGATGGTAAAATCGTTTTACCCAACTCATCAATCAGGAAGGATGCCTTGCGCGCGATGGATGTGCCATTGATTGCGCCAAGCAGATTGCGCAGCAGCGAACTTGCAACGCGCGGGGCAAACACTACCGGAATTTTTTTGGTTGGCATTTTGCGTGCATCAAGGCGGCTGACGGTACGCGCGGCTGCTGCGAGCGCAACATCCTGTGGTGTGCGAAGATCGGCATAATGCATGGCGCTTGAATAATCATAGTCACGCACCATGTGGGTGCCAGAACCCGCGACAACTTCAATCGAAAGCCCGTGCGAAGTGCCGCGATAACCGCCCGCGAACCCATGGCTGGTTACAAAGGCAAAGCCCGATAAACCCCAGCTGGCATTGCTTTCTTCGACATTGGTGACTTTGGGATTTTGACGTACGATTTCTTCCATGGTTTTGGCAGAAGCAATCAGTTGATCGGCACCAATTTCTACGCCATCGAATAAATCAAGATCGGGAATGTGCTTGGCAAGCTGGCTTTGATCGGCAAGGCCTGCGTAAGGATCTTCGGGCGCAAGACGTGCCATGTCGACCGCGCGTTCAACCATCTCGTTCAAACGTTCGGGGTGAATATCGTGCGTTGCAACGCACGCCTGTTTTTTGCCAATCAGTACGCGCAGGCCAAGGGATGCGCTTTCGCTACGCTCCAGCGTTGAGAGCTCACCATTACGAATGGCGGCGGATACACCCATGCTTTCAACATATACGCCATCGGCTGCATCCGCGCCAACGCTTTTGGCTTTGCGGATCAGCATATCAAGATGTTCGAAAAGATGGGAAGGAACAGTGGAGCTGTGCATGGGGGTCCTAGTATAATAAAATGAATAGTATTTCTATTTTATCCTCTCCCCTTGAGGGAGAGGATAGAAAAACCTGCGTTTAGCTTTAGCTAAATGCTTGGTTTTTCTTGGTGAGGGGTTGTGTTTAAAGGTAAGGATGAACCCCTCACCAGCAAAGACTAAGACTTAGCTAAAGCTAAATCTAAGTCTTTGCAACCTCTCCCTCAAGGGGAGAGGTGAATATTTTTAAACCTTAAAAACGCCAGCGTTTTCAGTAATCCATGCAAGGAATTTTTCGTAAGGTACTGGTTTGGAGATCAGATAGCCTTGGCCAAGATCGCAGCCACGGTCCTTAAGCAGTTTAAGGGCGCTCACGGTTTCGATGCCTTCGGCGACGACCTTGAGTTTCAGATTATGGCCAAGATCGATAATGGTGTTGGCGATCATCTGGCTGTCGCGGTTTTCGCCCATATCCATGACAAAGGATTTATCCATCTTCATCGAATTAAACGGCATGCGTTGCAATTCGCGCAAGGATGAATAGCCAACGCCAAAGTCGTCAATCGCAACACCAAAGCCGCGCAAGCGCAGACGTGTGAGCACATCCATAATGCGGCGCACATCGCGCATCGCTTCACTTTCGGTTACTTCAATGGTGATTTTTTCATTCGGGATATTTTTCTGTTTGCAGATATCATCAAGACGATCCGGCACGGCAAGATCGATCAGATTGCTTGCGGTAAGATTGATGGAAACGGCAAGCGGGAAGCCTTTTTCATGGAGTTTGGCAAGATCATCGGTCGCAATCGTCATCACGCGATCCGCGAGCTCGTCCATGGCGGCGGCATCCATGCGTTCTAAAAATAAATCGGGTGCAAGAATTCCATGTTCGGGATGGTTCCAGCGCACCAGCGCTTCCATGCCACGAATGCGGTTTGTTTCAAGATCAAGAATGGGTTGATAAAAGACTGCGATTTCTTCGACTTTTATTTTGCTGCTTGATACATCGGTTTGTTTGGATTCTGCCTTGGCTTCAAGGGTTGCAAGCGTATCAAGCGTTTCGCGCAACTCGGTAATGTTAATCGGCTTGGCCAGTACGCTGATGACATTAATGCCATGCGCAGCGCCAAGCCGCTTGGCAGAGTTTAATACGCGCAGATCATGGCCGCTCATCAGTACAATGCCACAGCCGCGAATGGCATCACCAAGGTTGCGCAGCAATTCAACGCCGTCGGTTCCGGGCATCATCAGATCAAGAATGATGCTGCGCGGTTTGAAATCAAGCAACGCCTGTTCCACCGCGCGTGGATCGCTGATGGTTTTTACATCAAACCCGCGCGTTTCGGCAACGTCGGCGATGAGTTCGCAGATATCGGTTTCATCATCAATAACAAGCAGGCGGTTGGTCATGAAGGTAGCCTATCTTCGATCTGTGCTGGAGGGGTAGGATTCGTTTGCAGATGTTGCAGCACACGATGAATGCCTGTGCGCACATCATCGGCGGAATAGGGTTTTTCAATTACTTCAAGCGCATATTGGCTGAGAAATTCACGCACCGGGATGCTGAGCGTATCGCCGGTTACAAAAATAATGCGCGAGAGATAATGCGGCTTGCTTGTTTCAAGCGTGCGGTAAAGGCCGGGACCATCGAGCACAGGCATGCGCAAATCGCTGATAATCAGATCGACATCCTGTTGATCAAGAATATCGAGCGCCTTGCGGCCATGTTCGGCAAGAAGAATGCTGTGGCCGCCTTCTTCGAGAATATCGGCGAGTGTTTGGCCAAGCTCCACCTCATCATCAACGATGAGAATTTTCTGCGGTGGAATAATGTAATGCTGCGTATCCTGCGCTTCTTCTTCTGCCACGGCGGTTTTCACGCTGATGGGCAGTGAGAACATAAAGCACGCCCCCGTTTGCGGTTCGCCCACATGTGAGTTATCTGGCGGGCGGTCCTGAACATTTTCGACCCAGATGCGGCCACCATGGCTTTCAACAATATTATGACAGAGCGATAGCCCAACGCCGGTACCAGAACCTGCGGGTTTGGTTGTAAAGAATGGCTCGAAAATGCGGTGAATAATGTCCGATGGAACACCTGTACCATTATCGGTTACGGATACATAGACCATGCCATCATCCCCATGGTTTTTAGCGGCCCAGCTATCAATCGTAATGCTGCGCTTGCCATCTTTATCTTGCAGAACCTGTTTAGCATTCATGACCAGATTGGTGATCACCTGCGTCATCTGATCGGCATCGGCCAGTGCTTGCGGCAGTGCAGGGTCAAGATGTTTGATCAGTTCCACATTATCGGTGCGGAGCTGGAAGGCCAGAAGTTCAATCGAGCTTTCAATCACTTCATTCATCGACACCGCAACGCGTTCGGGTGGTTTGCGGCGGGCAAGGGCCAGGAAGCTTTTAATAATACGTGCGCAGCGCTCGCCTGCTTTGTGGATTTTGTCAGATCGGCTGGCGGTTTTTTCGTCCTTTGCACTTTCGCGCATCAGCACGGCCTGGCCTACAATTACCGACAATGGATTGTTAAGTTCATGCGCAACACCTGCAAGCAGGCCACCAAGTGCGGCGAGCTTTTCACTTTGCTGCAATGCTGATTCCTGATCCTTGATTTTTGTTTCCGCAAGCTTACGCTCGGTAATGTCATTAATGCCCATCACTGCGCACGGGCGGCGTTCATAATTAATCACGCGCGCAGAAACAGCGGCATAGAAAGTGCTATGATCAGCGCGTTGCAACAAACATTCACGCAGATCAACGCCGCCATTTTTTTCAACATCTTGCATCAGATCGCGGCGTGCGCTGCTATCGGTAAAGAAATTATCAAGCGAATAACCAACAAGTCGGTCCATCGACATACCGAGTGCATTCACACTGCCCTGGCTGGCATAGACGATTTCACCTTCTTTTAACGTGGCGATTAATACGGGGACAGGATGCGCTTCGGCAATGCTGCGGAAGCGGATTTCACTGGCTTTAAGGCGCGATTCAGCACGTTTCTTCTCCGTGATGTCGCCAACCGAGCCGACAAGACGGATGACTTTGCCGCCGCTAGCGCGCACGGCAACGCCGCTGGTCGATACCCAGACGGTTTGTTTAACGCCCATGCGGTCTTTGCGGCTGATGCGGTAATCGAGCGTTACGGATGTTTCTTTTGCATTGCGCAGGAAAGCAAAGAAGCGTTTGCGCACCATAGCGCGGTCATCGTGATGAATGGCGCGTAACCATAAACGCAAAATCTGCTTTTGATTGGTGAGCGCTGCGCCAAAAATACGGCGCAAGCGATCGGAGAAATAGGCTTGTTGCGTGGTGAGGTCCCAGTCATAGAGACCTTCGTTTGATCCAAGGGCAGCCATGCGGAAGCGCTCGTTACTCGTGGCAAGCTCGCGTTCTTTGAGCTCCTGACGTTTGGCGAATTGGCTCGCAATCACCACGGCAAACAACATGGCGCATAACGCATAGGAAAATGCGCTCATATCGCTTGCCATGCGCGGCAGGCCCATCATCGTCCATTCAATCGGCAGGGAGCTGATGCTGCCAAAGACGACGGCCGTAAAGGCCAGCGTATGCGCAAAGCTGCTATTCACGCGCATGAACCATGCAAAAATGCCGGTGCAGAGCAGGAACAAAGCTGTGCCTACGCCAACATAGGGCATGATCTGCGCTGTAAAGCCAAAATCGATTGCTGAGAGCACCAAGATGCCGACAAGCGCAAGCATAAGCAGATAGAGCAGATAGCGAACGGGCGAGCGCAGGGCGTCAAGCTCGAGATAGATAATCGTGAAGAGAGAGCTGAAGAGATAAAATAAAATCAGCGTGCTTTGCTTGATAAATAAAATGGTGAATTCATTTTTATTGAGACGATCCATATAACCGCTGGCCGCAGCAAGATGTAGCATAAGGCAGAGCACCATCAACATCAGATAGACCTGGCTGCGATCGCGAATGGCAAGCCAGGTAGAAAGGAGATAGATGAAGGATGCGGCGATAATACCAAAGAAGGTACCAGCGGTAAGCGAGGGTTCCACGCCAAGCCAGTTAGCTAGCGAAAATGCATCTGTATTCGTGGCAGCAAAAGCGGGCGATGCAAAACAAAGCATTGAAAAAAACATGCCAAGGCAAGCGCACAAAAATGCGTTGGAGAAGACAGTAGTTTTATTAGCGAGCAAAGACACAGGTGCTTATGCGGATGGGTTTGTGAAATAACCCCTTATTTATGGCTATAAAAACCTAAGAACCCTTTACTTATAGCCCATATATAAGGCGAAAAGCCGTTCTGGGTGGGGAATAATCTTTCCCTTGTTTATCTTTGTGTCTTTTGCGCAAAGGTTTGTCAGGCTTTTGTCAATCAAGCTTGATAAAGCGTTAAGAAAAACTACTTCAGTAGAAGGAAAGTAGAGGGAAATCATGATACTTACATTTACCAAACGTGCATCAGCGGAACGTGGTCTTAGTGAGATCAGTTGGCTTAAAAGCTATCACAGTTTTTCATTCGGCGATTACCATGATTTCAAACATATGGGCTTTGGCGCATTGCGCGTAATCAATGATGATGTGATTGCGCCCGGTGCTGGTTTTGGCATGCATGGTCACCGCGATATGGAAATTGTTACCATTGTGCTGTCCGGCGCGCTCGCGCACAAAGACAATATCGGCAATGGTACCAGCATCTTACCTTATGATGTGCAGCGCATGAGTGCAGGCACAGGCATTGAACATAGTGAATTTAATGCATCGCAAACCGATGCAACGCGCTTGTTGCAAATATGGGTGTTACCGGAAGTGCGCGGGATTAAACCGTCTTATGAGCAAAAGAAAATCGATGTGAATGATGTGCAGAATAAATTGTGTTTAATCGCTGCGCGCAAAGATGGTGCTATTACCATTCATCAGGATCTTGATCTTTACCGCACGCAGATTGATAGCGGAAAAAATGTGCCATTTAATATACGTGCAAACCGCCGTGTTTGGATTCAGGTGGCCAGCGGCGAAGCGATTGTGCATGGCCATGCTTTGAGCGAAGGTGATGCGTTAGCTGTTGTTTCGGACGCGGATGAAAAAGCCGAAGCTGTTGTAATAAATCTACAGTCGAAAACGGCGTGTGATTTGCTAATTTTCGATCAGCCTGTATAGATTCATGTTTTTACTGTAGTAATTATATTAACTACTACAGTAATTACATGTATATTTACCAAAAATTATCAATAAATACTTTTAATTTCAAATATAGATTTTAGTATTACTAGTATTAATGATATTTTAACCGTGATTTAGACTTAAAGATTACTAGTTTATTACTATAATTACTGCACTTTTCTGTGTTTTGAAAATACAATCATCTAATACTTTCAAATAAACCATGTTATAGTGCGTCTTATCAGGAGTAATCGGGGATAACCCGAATGGCTTTTATGGCCAGCCCTGTGAGAGCTTTGAGGAGGAATACTTATGGATGATGAGACACTATTACAAACCGTCAAAAACGGTCTGATGGTTGCGGGGCACGAAATGGGCCCTGTGGGCGATCATTGGCCTGCGATTCATGCAATCAGCAAAGGCCTTGAAAAGGAATTTGCCGAATGCGACCGCGATCAAGCCGTGGTTGGGGAATTGGAATTCCACATCGCTACGATCTTCCGTGATCTTGAAGAGGCAGCAGAGCAATGCAGCCCAAAAGAGAAAAAAGAAATCCAGAAAATGATGAAGGGTCTATGGGATCATTATTACGCAATTTTTGAATCGGTAGAAGCCAAGCATGAGCCATCCCTTGAAGATTTGTTGCCAGAAGGCAGCCCAAAGGTTCGCAATATGAGCGCTGCTGCCAGAATCATCAAAGATATGGGAGGCCGGGTATGAGCATTCATCATTATTTATTACGCAAACTCGGAACAGCAGCTGTATATGGCGTGATGGCATTGCAAGGCTCGGAGCTTGCCGTTTCTGCTGCTGCGCAGGTTAATGAAAAACTTGGTATGTCTCTTCCGCCATCTGCACGTCACGTTATAAATCGCGCTGCGGCACAATTAACGCAGATTGGCGGTGCAGCTTCGGCACCTGTTGCCTTTAAACCGCCAGCACCAACCCCAACGCGTCCTACAGGACCTGTTGGATTGCGTCCGGTTGTGTCAACAAAAGGCTCATCAGGCCCATCAGGCCCGACATTTGGTTAGACAAAATAATTTCTCCAGTAGTTGAAAAAGGCCCCCTTTGTGGGGCCTTTTTTATTTGGAGTATTCAGGAAAAGCACGTCATCCCGCAAAACGCTTAAAGCGCATTTCCGGGATGACGTGGGGTGTTTGTGGATTCTAAATTTTATCGTGAAGCGCAGATCAGGTAATTCACATCAACATCCGATGGGTTGATGGAAAAGCTTCCTCTCAGTGGGTTGTAGCACAGTCCAACAATCTCATCGGTGTTAAGGCCTGCATCGGATAGCCAGCGTGAGAGTTCGGATGGCTTGACGAATTGCCGCCAATCATGCGTACCGCGTGGCAGCCAGCGTAAAATATATTCCGCGCCAACGATGCCGAGCAGAAATCCTTTTGGGCTGCGGTTGAGCGTTGAGACAATCATCAGGCCATTTTTATCAAGCAGCTTGGCGGCTTGTCTTACAAAATGCGCTTGTTCATCCACATGCTCGATAATTTCCAGCGCGAGCACGACATCGTATTTTTCTTTTGCAGTCACCAGTGTGTCGACATCGGCATGGCGATAAGTTACGGCAACATTGCTTTGTTGTGCGTGATGTTGTGCCGCGGTGATAAGTTGTTCGCTTGCATCAATGCCGGTGACGTTGATTTTTTTATCAGCGCCCCACGTTGCAAGATTTTCGCTTACCAGACCTGCGGCACATCCGATATCCACGATATTTAAATTTTTTAGAGCTTTAAAATGTGCTGCAATCTTGCGTTTTATATAATCAAGCCGCACGGGATTGAGTTTATGCAACGGTGCCATGGGGCCAGCTGTGTTCCACCATTCATCAGAGAGGGCTGAAAAACGGCTGATTTCCTCAGCTTTGACGGTTTTCCCTTTTGCCATTATGTTAAAATCCCCGACCCTAAAATCTCTTGCGTAACCTCATGAGCAAAGATAGGTTCGCAGCTTCTTAAAAACAATCCATATAATTGGTTCACTCATACTAATTGGTTCCCAATGGCCGTTCTTGTTTTAAAATTTGGTGGTACATCAGTTGCCAATCCTGAGCGTATTCAGCAGGCCGCAAAAAAGGTCAAGGCGGAGATTGATCTTGGCCACAAGGTTGTGGTGGTGGTTTCGGCAATGTCGGGCGTGACCAATCAGCTGGTGGATTATGTGCGCAGCATTACACCATCCTATGATCCATCGGAATATGATGTGGTGGTGGCATCGGGTGAACAGGTGACGAGCGGCCTTATGGCGCTCGCGCTGCAGCAGCTTGATGTAAAGGCACGCTCCTATCAGGGATGGCAATTACCGTTTTATTCCACCGATAAACATGAAAAAGCGCGCATTGATGAAATTGATGCCAATGTATTGAATGATTGTTTTGCGCAAGGCATTACGCCGGTTGTGCCCGGCTTTCAGGGCGTGACGCGCCCTACCAAAGAAGATCGGGGTCGTATTACAACGCTTGGTCGTGGTGGATCGGACACATCGGCAGTTGCGTTAGCGGCAGCATTGAAAGCAGATCGCTGCGATATTTATACTGATGTGAATGGTATTTACACGAGTGATCCGCGTCTTGTGCAAAAAGCGCGCAAGATCAACCGCATTGCCTATGAAGAAATGCTTGAGCTTGCATCGCTTGGCTCCAAAGTATTACAGACGCGCTCGGTTGAGCTTGCGATGAACTACAAAGTGCCGGTGCAGGTGCTTTCAACCTTTGATCCTGCATTGGGCAGCGATCTTCCTGGAACCTTTTTAGTCGATGAGGATATCATGATGGAAAAACAAATGGTGACGGGTCTTGCCCATAGCCGTGATGAAGCGCGTATTACCCTTACCAATGTGGCGGATAAGCCTGGGATGCTGGCGCGTATTTTTGGCCCCTTAGCCGATGCCAATATCAACGTGGATATGATTGTGCAGGCAGCATCAGATGACGGTAAGACCGTAGACGTTACCTTTACCATTCCGCGCAGTGATATTGTGAAAACAACCGAAGCGCTGACAGCTAATAAAGCGGATCTTGGCTATAACGAATTACAAACCAGCACCGATGTTGTAAAAATCTCGGTTGTGGGCGTGGGCATGCGCAGCCATGCGGGTGTCGGGCAGATGATGTTCAAGGCATTGGCTGAAAAAGGCATCAATATTCAGGTGGTGTCGACGTCGGAAATCAAAATCTCGGTATTGATTGATGAGTCTTATACTGAGCTTGCCTTGCGCACCTTGCACACGGTTTATGGCTTGGATGCGGCGTAAAAGTATTTGTGTTCATGAAATGTTCTTGTTATGTTGGCGGCTTCGAAGCATTTGAATAAGGAGCTGCGCATGTCAAATCTGATCGCATTTGAAGACAAGAAAATCCGCCGCAAATGGCATAATGAGGAATGGTGGTTTTCTGTTATAGACGTTGTGGCTGTATTAACCGATAGCCGTGATGCGGGAGCCTATTGGCGCAAGCTAAAACAAAGACTTAAGGAGGAAGGCAGTGAAGTCGTGACATTTTGTCACGAGTTGAAATTGTTAGCCCCTGACGGAAAATTGCGCGAAACAGACTGCGCCAACACGCAAGCTATGCTACGCATTATCCAATCCATTCCGTCGCCAAGGGCGGAGCCGTTTAAGCAATGGCTGGCCAAAATTGGCTATGAACGCATTCAGGAAATCGAAAATCCGGAACTGGCAACGCAGCGCACCCGCGCTTTGTATAAAGCCAAGGGCTATCCCGATAGTTGGATAGAAAAACGTATGCGCGGCATTGCCGTGCGCGAAAAGTTGACGGATGAATGGGATAAGCGCGGGGTAAGGGGTACAAAAGAATACGCGATCCTGACCGCAGAAATTTCACAGGCAACCTTTGGCATCAAGCCGCAGCATTACAAAAATCTAAAAAGCTTGAAGAAGCAGCATAATTTGCGCGATCATATGAATGATCTTGAGCTGATTTTCACCATGCTGGGTGAAGCGGCCACAACTGAAATTGCGCAGGTAAAAAATGCGCAAGGTTTTTATGAAAATCGTGTTGTCGCAATCGAAGGCGGTAAGGTTGCAGGCAAAGCACGTAAAGCGCTAGAAAACCAGACAGGCAAAAAAGTGATTACAAAAAATAACTATCTATCACACCGAAAATCGTTAAAAGGTAAATGATGAGTATCAGCCCCTACCTCTCAAAACTAACCCAGCGTGGCCGTGAATTTCTTGGCTCTGAACTTGCCATCATGGTCGGGGCGATGAATACCGATTTGTTGCGTGCCGAGATAAAGGCAACGTGTGCGCTGACCACCAAACCCTTCGGCGTGAATTTGATCACCATGCATCCGCAGCTTGATGCGTTGATTGATGTATGCGTGGATACATTGCGCAAGCAATTGCAAATACGAAATGGCAGTGAATGATGTATACGGCTCTTCTTCTCCTTGCTGGATATAGCGTTGCACGGTTTATTTTATTAATGACCGTTCATCAGTTAAAAGATTTGCCCAACCAAAATACCATTTGGCATAAATGGCAAGCTTTCTTTGAAATCATCGATTTTGTGGTTTTAATGGTGGTTTTAATAATAGTTGGAATTGGTATTTTAACTGTTGGATGTATGTGTGTTGGGGCTCCTAGTCCGTATGTGGAAATGGCGTTTAATGCTATTGGTTCTTTAATAAATTTGTGGGTTTTAGCAGTTTTTTGTCCTTTTGGAGCTGCATTTATTGCTATTGGTGCTTTAATAAGTTTGAGGGCTTTCGTGGTTCTTTGGAAAAAACTTAAGCGTCTATATTGCCAACAAATCAAAGTGAGAAAAACGTAATGACCCCCTACCTCTCAAAACTAACCCAGCGTGGCCGTGAATTTCTTGGCTCTGACCTTGCCATTATGGGCGGGGCGATGACATGGGTGTCGGAACGCAAATTGGTTTCGGCGCTTTCCAATGCCGGTGCGTTTGGCGTGATTGCATGCGGGTCGATGAACACCGATTTGCTGCGCGCAGAAATTAAAGCAACCCGCGCACTGACCAGCAAACCGTTTGGCGTAAATCTGATCACCATGCATCCGCAGCTTGATGCGTTGATTGATGTGTGCCTTGAAGAAAAAGTTTCGCATATTGTGCTAGCGGGTGGCTTGCCCCCAGCGGCAGCGATCGCACGTGCAAAAAACGGCGGGGCAAAGGTATTGGCATTTGCGCCGGCCTTGGTGATTGCCAGAAAACTGATCCGCAGCGGTGCAGATGCGATAGTGATCGAAGGGATGGAAGCTGGGGGGCACATTGGCCCGGTCAGTACCTTTGTATTAGCGCAGGAAATTCTACCCAACATTACCGACGTGCCGGTGTTTGTTGCGGGCGGTATAGGCCGCGGTGAAGGCATGCTCGCCTTTTTGGAAATGGGCGCAGCGGGCGTGCAGCTTGGCACTCGTTTTGTGTGTGCAAGTGAATGCATCGCTCATGCGAATTTCAAGAAAGCGTTTTTACGCGGCGCAGCACGTGAAGCACAAACCAGCACGCAAATTGATGCACGCTTTCCGGTTATCCCCGTTCGCGCATTGGCCAATGATGGCACGCGTGCCTTTATGGATAAGCAGCGCGAAGTGATTGCGCGTTTTGATACAGGGGAGCTCGATCAGAAAGCCGCGCAGCTTGAGATTGAACATTTCTGGGCCGGGGCCTTGCGCCGCGCGGTTGTGGATGGCGATGTTGAAACGGGCTCGGTCATGGCTGGGCAAAGCGTTGGGCTGGTGGACAAGGAACAAAGCGCTGCTGAGATTCTTGCCGAGTTAATGAATGAGGCAGAAGCGGCGCTTAAGCGTCGGGGTTAAGCGGCTAGCAACATCGCAGGCGTATGTCGAATTGCTGGTAATGGTCTATTTGCTTGGTAGGGTTTGCGAACCGGCTCAAATGTGGTTTCAAATTTTTCTTTGCTTACTATACTGGTTTCACCGCTGGTTTCGTTTAGGACAACCCAATCCCCAGGGCAAGCAACAACATGAGGTAAATACGGTGTACCTTCAGCAGAAAAGTGCATCGGCCATTCGAGTGGTTCATGTGGCGTAGTATGTTGAAATGCGAGGAAGGTGTCCGCTCTTTTACCAAATTGTGGCCTTGTCTGGAAGGCGGCTGCGTTTCTAAACTTCATTTCCATTTGAGAAATTCTTTTTTTGATATGAATGCTTACTCCAGAAGCAGTTTTTATTGTGGTGCTTTCTTCTACCAAGTGTAGCGCATTCATTGCATTTCTCCTGTGAAATCGTTACGATTATAATATGAAAATGGACCTCAAAGGTAAAGCCATATTTCTTTTGCTAAAACAAGAGGATATGGCGATAATTTGCAGGCCCGCTCTGATTCAGGTGTTTTTTGTACATGACGCGCTCCAGTAACCAGCTTTCTTCAAACCAGTTATCCTTTGATATGACATCTACTACCCATTCACACAGCGGACATGATGACGAAGGTGTAACCGAAGCATTGGCCAAGGCGAGCGAAGCGCTTGATGAGCTGCGCGGTCTTGCCGGGGAAATCGAAGCGGATGGATTAACCGGTGAGCATGCCGTTAAAGAACCTGATGCTGCTCAGGACCATGATGATCTGCTTTCTGAAGAAATGTCAGAGAGAATGGAAGATGAATATCTTGATATTCCTCTTCCTCCCCTTGTTACCGCTCAGCCTGTAGTGCCTCCTGTTGCGGATGTTCAGGAAAGCGCTGCAGAAAAAAACCCAGAAAAAATATTGCTCTCGGAACTTCTGCAGCAAAAAAGTGAAACACCTGTTACGCCACCCGCTGCAAAGCAACGGGTCGGTGAGATCTTGCGCGATGCGCGCATTGCGGTGAATCTTGCACTTGAAGATATTGCTGCAGAAATAAAAATCAAACCGCACCATTTATTGGCGATTGAAGAAAGCCGTTTCAATGATCTGCCATCGCGCACCTATGCGGTGGGTTTTGTGCGGGCTTATGCAAATACATTATCGCTGGATGCAGAGACGTTGGTGGCAGAATGCCGGCGCGAAATATCGCGTTTAATGCCGCAAAAACAGCCACAAATGATGATGCCCGAGGCCGTTGCATCCGAGCGACCGATGCCGAGCGCATCGCTGGTTATCCTGACCGCAGCCGCCGCATTTTTACTAACCGCGATTGGGTATGTTTTCACGCGCGATACGGTGGAGACGACGGCAACAATTAATCCACCAGCAGTAACGCAATCGAAAGCAGCACCGGCACAAGCAGAGCAAAAAGCTGCGGCGCCTGTTGTAGTAGCGCCACCGCCACAAGTTGCTGCGCAAACCGTACCGCAAGTCGTTGCGCCGCCTGTACAAACTGTGCAGCCGCCCGTTCAACAGGCAGGTGTGCCGCATGAAGAACCTGCAGCGGTGGATACAGCGGATGTGGATACAACGCATGTGAGCTCCGGCTTTTTACAAAAAGGTCTCGTTGCGCCATCCATACAAATGAATGGGCCAGTTGCTGGAAAAATTGCCGCGCCATCGCGCATTAAATTAAAAGCAGTAGAAGAAACCACGGTGCAGATTTTTGATGCAAGTGGCCGCATGGTTGCCGAGCGCGTTATCAATAAGGGTGAGGCGTTTTATGTGCCCGATAAAGCGGGCCTGACCCTTGCCACGACCAATGCGGGCGCACTGCATATGCAGATTGATGGTCGCGAAATGCAGCCCCTTGGCGAGACCGATGAGGCGATGCATAACATCCCCCTGAATCCCGATAGTTTGTTGAAATATCTGCAATAAAACGGGCCAGTGGGACGAAGGGACGAAGGGACGCCCCTTCGTAACTTCAGCTCTTCGCCCCACTAGCTTCTGTCGAATAATTGATTTATATCAATGGTACAAAAATAGGAACAGAAATGCTACACGACGATATTAATTCCATTCGCCCTTGGCGCCAGATTCAGCGCCGCGCTTGCCGCAAGATTAAAGTAGGTCCCCTTGAGATGGGCGGCGATGCACCCATCCTTGTGCAGACCATGACCAATGAGCCGACCAAGGATGTTGCAGCAACCGTTGCGCAGGTTAATCGCTGTGTTGATGTTGGCGTGGATATTGTGCGCGTCTCGTGCCCGGATGAAGAATCCACAACAGCGCTTAAGGAAATCGTCAAGCAATCACGTTGCCCGATTTCTGCGGATATTCATTTCCATTACAAGCGCGCGCTTGAAGCTGCACAAGCAGGTGCAGCGGAATTACGGATTAACCCAGGGAACATTGGCTCTGCTGATCGCGTCAAGGAAGTTGTAAAAGCCGCCAAGGATTATGGCTGCGCTATTCGTATTGGCGTAAATGCCGGATCGCTCGAGCAGGATCTGCTCGAAAAATATGGTGAGCCATGCCCAGATGCGATGGTGGAAAGTGCGCTCGATCATTTGCGCATTTTAGAAGATAATGATTTTTTCAATACCAACATTTCGGTGAAGGCATCGGATGTGTTTTTGTCAGTTGCTGCCTATCAGGCGCTCGCTGAAGCTTGTGATTATCCGTTACATATCGGGATTACCGAAGCAGGCGGCACGCGTATGGGGACAGTAAAATCCTCCATTGGCCTAGGCATGCTATTATGGTCGGGCATTGGCGATACGCTGCGCGTTTCGCTTTCAGCGGAACCCGAAGAAGAAGTCAAAGTTGGCTTTGATATGCTGAAAAGCATGAATTTGCGTAATCGCGGCGTGACGGTAATTTCATGCCCATCCTGTGCACGGCAGAATTTTAATGTAATTAAAACAGTTGAGCTGCTTGAAGAGCGTCTTACCCACATTACCACGCCGATGAGCGTATCGGTGATTGGCTGCGTGGTGAATGGCCCGGGTGAAGCCACCTATACCGATATCGGTTTTACGGGCGGCGGTAAGAACACGCATCAGGTGTATATAGCGGGCCAGCCTGCACATCGCCTCAAGGATGAAAACATCGTTGAGCATCTGGTCGGGCTTGTTGAGAAAAAAGCTGCTGAAATTCAAGCGGGCCTTGATGCAAAAAAGGCTGCTGAAGAAACTCAGCGCGCTGCAGCAGAATAGAATAGCCGCATGTCATCGATGGGCGAAAAATTTCTGGCGGTTCAAGCCAAGCATGAAGAATTAGCATCCAAACTTGAGCAGGGTGATAAATTATCATCCAAGGAATTTGTGCGCTGTTCCAAGGAATATTCCGATTTATCTCCTGTTGTCGAGGCAATTGCGGAATGGAAAGCCGCGCTTAAAGAAAAAGAAGATCTGGAAGGCTTGCTTAAAGACCCGGATATGAAAAGCATGGCG
>RGZA01000260.1 GCA_010031785.1 Alphaproteobacteria bacterium | reverse complement strand
AATCAATGACGTTAGGAAAGCCTGCTTGTTGCGGTACATCCCGCAAGGCTTGTCGATAGACTGCCCAGGTCGCACGATTAACGGGCGCATCAGCCACTTGCGTCCAATCGCTGCTTATCAATAAAGCATTGCGTTGCGCACGCATTTGATGCGCAAGGAATGCAGGGTCAGGGCCTGCTGCATCTCTTGCTTCAAATTCTGCGCGTTCATCATCGCTCAAAGGGATGATTTCACCATCAATCATTTTGTGCGTATGAATCATTGCGTGATCCCGTAAAGCGAAAATTTGCCGCTGAAAGTGCCAGCCCCCACTTGAAACCTTACACCGTCAAATCCTGTTGTTGCTTGAGTGCATACTACCCAGCGTTGTTGAAATGTCCATGCAGGCCCCGTATTAAAGTAGTAACCCATATTGGCAATTGAAACAACATATTTTCCGCTTGTTGACGCATTAAAAAAATCAACGTATCCGCTTGCGCCATATTGAGAAGTAGTGGCTGCTGCACTGGTTGAAAAATAGCTTCTATTAAAAGTGTTGTTATATGTTCGCTGCAATGCAACACTATCTAGATAAATATCTGAGGTTATGTATACGGAACTACTGGCAAAAGTGCCTGAATAGCTATAAAGCATTTCAAGGCTTCCAGGTGTCGAAGGAAGCCATGATCCAATCACAAAGCGATATTGGTTATATCCCGTGATCCCCGTGAAATCGAGCGTTGACGCGCCGCTTGCGGTTTGCGTTTGTATCAAGGTCATAGCGCCCGTACTTGCTGCGGCGCTTGTCCATGTCGTGCCATTGCTTTGCAGCACATTCCCGCTTGCTCCAGGCGCAACAACTTGCAAAGCACTGGTGCCATTACCAAGCAACACGTTGTTAGCGGTTAGCGTTGTAGCTCCTGTACCGCCATTAGCAATAGGGAGCGTTCCTGAAACTTGACTTGATAAACTCACGGCAGATAAAGACCCGCTTAAAGTCAGATTTCCCGATGTATTTACTGTTCCCGATAATGTCAGACCTTGAACAGATCCCGTACCACCGACCAAAGTAACTGTGCCGCTAGAACCTGCCGCAGAAGTCCAAGTCGTGCCGTTAGACGTTAAGACGTTACCATTAGACCCCGGCGCTACAAACTGCACAGCAGACGTACCATTACCTAAAATGACGTTGTTTGCAGTGAGTGTGGTTGCGCCTGTGC
>RGZA01000259.1 GCA_010031785.1 Alphaproteobacteria bacterium | reverse complement strand
CGCGTACGTGGCGTTCGTGCCGCCCGTTTATGGCATGGTGAACTGGCTGGAGCGCAAAGGATATCTGGCGCGTTTTGCACAATATTATGACCCGACGAAAATTAATCTACCATCCGATGCATTTGAGGGATTAAGTGCAATTGAAGCACGTATTGGACAACTGCAATGTAGCCGATATGCTTATATTATTGCGCATCGCCGCAAAATAGCCCGCCTTTATTTTGAAGGGCTAGGAGGAGTAAAAGAACTAACGCTGCCAGAGAATGCTTCCGGCGCCACCTGGTCACATTTTGTTATCTACACCCCAAAGGCTAAAGACATTATTGCAAAATGCCTAGCTCACGGTATTCAACTAGGCGAACTCATTGACTACGATATTATTGATATGCCTGCATATCAGAATGCCATCTATCATGGAACACACCGCGCACGTGAATTTGTACATAACGTCATCAACCTTCCTGTGCATGTGGGTGTTAGCGAGAAAGATGCGCGCAGAATTGTCGATGTGATAACACTTTGTGCGAGCACATAATATATGCGCATATTTTTATTATGTAATGACGATCTCACCACGCATACCATTTTTTCGCATGTGCTTAAATCGCAACAATTCACAGTGGCCGGAATTGCTTTTACAACAAGCTATACATCCAAAGACAAAGGAATTTTAGGTGCCCTGCGCCTCCTGAAAAAAATGTCATGGCGTTATTGGGTTTTTCTCGTCGCAAGTAATGGTGCCTTCAAACTACATGAAAAAATGCTTTTGCTGTTTGGGAGAGCCTATCCGCCTTCAGGTTTGTTCAACATGCGACTATGGGCAAAGGAAAATAATATTCCTGTTTATAGCAGTGATAATTTCAATCACCCGCAATTCATCAAAATTGTACAAAGTGCAAAACCTGATTTGATACTCCTTCGGATTAATCAAATTCTGCATGCCGAAATTTTAAATACCCCTGTTTATGGCTGCTGGTGTATTCACAGCAGCTTGCTGCCTGCATACAAAGGCATTGCCGGCGAATTTCATGCCCTAAGGAATGCTGAAAAGATAATCGGTTCAACTATTTTCAATGTAGAAGAAAAATTGGATGAGGGCGCAAGACTATATCAAACGTCTTTTGCTGTGGAACCGCAAAATTCCTTGCTACACCATATTTATAAAAACAATCATCTGGCCGGCGCTCTTCTATTTAATAA
>RGZA01000258.1 GCA_010031785.1 Alphaproteobacteria bacterium | reverse complement strand
CAAATTCGGTCGGGCTCAAATGCACTTCCTTGCCATCGCGTGATACTTTGTGCGAGGTGATATCGAGAATGATACCGGAAAATTCCAGCACTTTTTCTGACAGTGACGGGCGAATCCGGCGGAACACTGCATGAATACGCGCAATCAACTCAGACGGGCTGAACGGCTTAACCATGTAATCATCGGCACCGCTATCGAGTCCGCGGATACGGTCACCTTCTTCCCCACGCGCAGACAGCATGATGATCGGAATATTTTTGGTCTGCTGGTCCCAGCGCAGCTGTTTACACACTTCCACGCCGGTCATGCCGGGCAGCATCCAGTCCAGCACAATAATGTCCGGATTTTGCTCACGCACGATATTGACGGCTTCTTCGCCGTCACCCGTTGCCAGCACTTTGAATCCTTCGCGCTCCAAATTGTAGCGCAGCATCGTCACAATCGCGACTTCGTCTTCTACGATTAGTACGGTCGAATTGGCCTTTTTTGGATCTCGTTCCGCCATCGCACACCCCATCCTGTTATCTATTTTGTTTCATATTCAGCTTAAAGCTGTTGTACGTCAATGCTTTTTCGTTATATAGCGTTGCTTACTACTCCTTTTTCGCAGCTTTGTGTAAAGATAAGGTTAACGATGAAGCAATTATCGACCCATCAGAAGCTTTTGTTGGATATGACGCCACTGGCCGCCTTTTTTCTGGGCTATAAATTCGGCAATCTGATGCTGGCCACCGCCCTTATCATCGCCGCAACGCTCATCAGCCTGCTCATCAGCTATGCGGTTGAAAAGCGTGTGGCCATGTCGCCGCTGATCTCCGGTGTCGTTGTCGCGGTGTTTGGCGGACTAACGTTGGCACTCAATGACGAACATTTCATTAAAATCAAGCCAACCATCATCAACAGCCTGTTCGCCTCTGTGCTGCTCATCGGGGCGTACGGCTATAAGCGCGGCCTGCTTAAGCACCTGCTGCATGTAGCGTTCCAGCTTACCGACGAGGGCTGGCGGGTACTTTCGGCGCGCTGGGGATTTTTCTTCGTATTCTTGGCGCTGCTAAACGAGGTGATCTGGCGCTCTTTCTCCACCGATTTCTGGGTCAGTTTCAAAGTATTCGGTATGCTCACCTGTACTGTGCTTTTCACCTTGAGCCAAATGCCGCTGATCAAAAAATACGCACCCAAATAATTCTCTCACTGCCCTTG
>RGZA01000257.1 GCA_010031785.1 Alphaproteobacteria bacterium | reverse complement strand
TGAGAAAGGTACGCGTCATATCTCCCCAATAACGCGTTTTTTGTAGCGGGGCAAAAAGGTCAACAACAATAAGCTCATTTGGGCGCAAAGGGCCCATACCCAGACAATGGGGATCACAAGCTTGTTGGCCGCTGGCGATGATCAAGTCAGGGCGCGGTTCCAGCCCTTCTGCCAGAAAAAGCGCCTGTATTTTCTTTCGCAACCCTTCGCTGGTAAGAACTTCTCCGCCCAGCATTAGTTTCTTTCCGGATATTTTTGAGCGATAAAGCAGCTCCGCAACCAAGGCAAAAGCCTGCGCAAGAATTTGATTGGCTTTACGGATTTCGTTTTGCTCAAAAGCCGATTTGATAGCCCGTTCTGAAAAAAGTGCGCCTTTGGCGATTTCAACGGGAATACGTTTTTTAAGCTCGAGAAAAAGTGCGGTGGGAAAGTCGGCGGAGACTTGAACTTTTGCGGCCCCCGTTTTTTTTGCCGCCAATGTAATGATGCTGGCTGTCAATGGGACGCCAGAAAGGCGAGAGGCCTGGCTGCCTAGCTCTTTTTGCAGCGTTTCAAGTGAAAACACCTTGTCGCAGCGGCTGTGTTTTTGGAAGTTTCCCAGTTCCAATGAGCTGGCAACCGCGTAAAATTTGTTTTTATGTTCGAAGGCGATAAAAGCGTCGCCCGCCCGCATTCCTGCGATGTAAAAAGCGTCAGCGGAGTGGTCGGTAGAGGCAAAGGTGAGACGTGCGTGGCTTGAAGAACTTGTTCGTGCCTTATTCATGCGTACTATATATACTGCGTTTATGAAGAAAGCGACAATGCTATTTGCGCTTGCGGTGTTGCTGATGGTGTCGGTAACACGGGCTCAGGCTCCCGTGAGCTTTGCTGAGGCGAAAATTACTGTTGGAAGACATGAGTTGAGGGTCCAGCTGGCCCAGACTCCCCAGCAGTGCGAGCGTGGGCTGATGTCCCGCGACAGCCTCACACCGTGGGATGGAATGGTTTTTATCTTTGATAATCCGCAGCCGGTAGCTTTTTGGATGAAGGACACGAAAATTCCTTTGGAGGTGGGTTTTTTTGACGATGGGGGAGTTTTACAGGAAATTTACGCTTTGAAACCACTGGATCTCACGCCCATACGTTCTAAGGCCGACAATATCAAGTATGCACTGGAGTTGCCTGCTGGAGGGTTTGTGGGCAGGGGTTTAAGGATAGGTGA
>RGZA01000256.1 GCA_010031785.1 Alphaproteobacteria bacterium | reverse complement strand
TGGTCTTCCTCCGATTTTGTAGACGTTTATTAACTTCCAGTTGGAAGTTGTTCGAACGCCAGCGGGCTCAGCAGGCCTAGATGACTGTGCCGCCGGCTACGATTATAGAAGCCTTCGATGTAATCAAACACCTCTGATTGAGCTTCGTCACGTGTCGCATAAATACGGCGCTTGATCTGCTCCTTTTTTAAACTGCTGAAGAAGGATTCCGCAACAGCATTGTCATAACAGTTGCCACGTCGGCTCATGCTGGCAACTAAACGGTTCTCTTTGCACCAACGTGTAAAGTCATCGCTGCCAAACTGGCTACCCTGATCGGAGTGGATGATGACCGGTTGTTTGGGTTTTCTCCGCCATACCGCCATCATCAACGCTTTAAGCGCTAACTCAGTCGTCATGGTTGGTTGCATCGCCCAGCCAACGACTGCCCGCGAGTACAGATCCAGCACAACGGCCAGGTACAGCCATCCTTCATAAGTACGGATGTAAGTAATATCCGTCACCCACACCTGATCACGCTGCTCTACCGTAAACTGTTGTTGTAACCGGTTGGGTGCTGTCGTTGCAGGTTTGCCTACACGATAACGTGGACGCTTATAACCTCTTACAGAACGTAGCTTTTCTTGCTGCATGAGGCGTGCAACCCGTTTCTCACTGCAGACAATGCCCGCTTCACGAACATCCAGATAAACACGTGGGCTGCCGTAGATGCCATTGCTGTTCGCATAGGATTGCTTGATGGTGACAAGGATCTGCTCATCAGCAAGCGTCCGGTTAGACTTAGGTTTAGCCAACCACGCATAATAGCCGCTACGGTTGACCTTGAGCACACGGCACATGCTGCTCAATCTAAACTCTGTCCGGTGCGCCGCTATAAACGCGTACCTCACCCGGACACCTTGGCAAAGTACGCCGCGGCTTTTTTTAGAATATCACGCTCCTCGATTGCGCGCTTCAGCTCTGTCTTGAGCCGCGCATTCTCGGCGCGCAACGCATCATCACCAGTGGGTTTTAATCCAGACTTCCGTGCCTGCCGTAGCCATCCGTACAGGCTCTTATCCGACACCCCAAGCCGCTTCGCTACATCAACAACCCCATGCCCTCTTTCGAGCACTTGCTTGATCGCCTCAGCCTTAAACTCCGCTGTATATCTTGTTCCTCTCATAGCTTCCTCCCAGTTCATTTATAGACCTTAACTTTTGTCTAGTGAACCGGGGGAAGACCA
>RGZA01000255.1 GCA_010031785.1 Alphaproteobacteria bacterium | reverse complement strand
AGCACCGCTCGTAATGCATCACACAACTCCTCATCAACACGCGCTGCATAGCGCGCCGCGAGCACCTGAAAGAAAAGTGCTACGCATTGTGCGCTGCTTATCGCGTGCTGCATATGAAACAGGCAGACGAGTTTGCCATAATCAGCAATCATGGTCTGATCGCCAATGCCAAAGGCGAGCAGTTTCAGGCGGGGCATAGCGGCAAAGTTTAGTTAAGTGATATGAATGCTGAAACTAACAAGATACGCTGCTCTGGTCTTACATCTATCAGCTGCTGACGTTGCTGTTGCGTAAGGCTATTACCAGACAAAATAAATAACTTTGCCGCTTCCTTCTTGGCTTCTAATTCAGAAAAGAGTTCTGGTTTTACGCTGGTTCTTAAAGACTCCGCAGCAATTGCACCAACTGTCTCATCTTTGCCAACATAGGCGTTTACCAGCAACTTCGTTCCAGGACCATCCAGTGCTGATGAGAGTGTTCGCTGTAATCCCTCAGTGAGTTCGGCAGCAGCTTTTAGAAAATCCTTCGCTGCGTTAGCTTTTACTATATCTCTATAATCTTCTAAGTCACCCAGAATTGCAGTAATTGCAAATTCACCTAAAAACCTTGCGCGATCCTTAAGCGGCAGTTCAATCTTATTCGGCGACGCATGTTTTGCTAAATCTTGAAATCTTGAAATAACTTGACCAATGTCTCCAACAAACCAACGGTTACCGCGTTTTTTTCCATTAGAGAAAGAGCGAAGCAATTTACTAATTGCCGCAACAGCTAGCTCGTCTAACGGCAACCCATTACGAATATTATCAATAGCAGTGAGACGCTGGCTTTTATTATAAGTAAGCCCTCGCTCCGCACACAGATTTCTTAGTGTAACAGCCAAAGGATTGGCTAGTTCACTACGCCCTTCTTCACTAAACAATGGGCACTCACCAATTTCGCCATCGTACCCCTTAAACTTAAAGTTAGTGCAGAACAGCAATTCATAAACTGTTTCAACTTTATCAAGTTCATTACTCATAAATTAATCCCCAATATTTAACACGCTAAATCACAAAAAAATTCTCTAGCTATAGTTCGCATACAGCCTTTTCTGAGTCAAATACAATTTCATTTTCTTCTTTTTTAGCTATATCATCTGGTCGTTTTCCATATTAATTTTAGGGGCTGGCCCAGATAAGGGCTAAAGCTTGTGGATCTTAGACCAGATTAAGAGGGTTTCCAACTGGGCT
>RGZA01000254.1 GCA_010031785.1 Alphaproteobacteria bacterium | reverse complement strand
GGGCAATAACGTGGTGTTCGTCGAAGAAAACGGCACTTACAAAACCCATCCTGTTGAACTCGGTAACAGCGATGCAACATGGACGGAAATCAAAGGCGGTCTTTCGGCTGGTCAGCGTTACGTCGCTAAAAACAGCTTTGTGGTGAAAGCCGACATCGGCAAAGCCGGTGCGGAACACGCACACTAAAATCAAAAGGATTTTGTCATGATTGAACGCATTTTAGGATTTTCACTCCACCATCGCTATTTGATTGCGTTGCTGACCGCAGCCATTGCCGCATTCGGGGTTTATTCACTTAAAAACCTGCCGATTGATGCCGTGCCGGACATCACCAACAATCAGGTGCAGATCAACACATCTGCGCCCGCATTCTCACCGATGGAAGTGGAAAAGCAGGTGACATTCCCGGTGGAAACCGCACTCGCTGGTATTCCGGGGTTGGAATATACGCGCTCGATTTCGCGCAATGGATTCAGCCAGGTCGTTGCTGTTTTTAATGACGAGGTGGATATTTATTTCGCCCGTGCGCAGGTGAATGAGCGCATTGCCGAAGCCAAGGAAAACCTGCCTGATTCGGTTGATCCAAAAATGGGCGCAATCTCGACCGGCCTTGGTGAGATTTATATGTGGACGGTGGAATATGAACATCCACGCGGCAAAGATGCGCCAGTAAAAGATGGCGAAGCGGGCTGGCAATCCGATGGCAGTTTCCTGACCCCGGAAGGCCAGAAACTCCACAGCGATGTGGAGATGGCTTCTTACCTCCGCACGGTGCAGGACTGGATTATCCGCCCCCAACTCAAGGGCGTGAAGGGTGTTGCGGGGATTGATGCCATTGGCGGCTATGTGAAGCAATACCATGTGCAGCCAAACCCTGAGAAGCTAGTCGCGCTTGGCCTTAGCTTCGCGGATGTGGTGAATGTGCTGGAGCGTAACAATATCAGCATGGGCGCAGGCTATATTGAAAAACATGGAGAAGCCTATGTGGTACGCTCGGATGGGCGTATTGAGAATGCCGAGCAGATTGGTAGTATCGTTGTTGCCAACCGTGGCGGCGTTATCATCTATATTAAAGATATTGCCACCGTAGGAATCGGCAAGGAACTCCGTACCGGCTCTGCATCCGAAAATGGCGAAGAAGTCGTCGTTGGCACGGCATTGATGCTGATTGGTGAAAACAGCCGCACAGTTTCAGAAGCGGTTGATGCCAAGATCACGGAAGTCAACAA
>RGZA01000253.1 GCA_010031785.1 Alphaproteobacteria bacterium | reverse complement strand
CCACTCGCAGCAGATACTTGCCCCGAGGAACGCCCTTGATCGTAAAACTACCATCGCCACCACCGGCAGCAGGATTGTTTGATATTCCGTAGTAAGGAGTGCCAGCCAAAAAGACCACAAAGCCGTTAAGCGGATAATGCTCATAATCAGGATTGGCACTTGGATAGTTCGAATTATTTATGACTTGCACAGTGCCCGTAATATCAATCAGACATTCATCCGAAAAAGCAGCCGGGCTCATTTGCAAGTCCACACAATCAGGGCAGTCATAACCTTCCAATGTAGCGCCCATAAACGTGATGGCACCGCCTGCTTCATCTGCACTCGCTTCCATGGTTCCCGTCATAATGGGAATATGATCGTAAGGCTTCAAAGCCTGCACGTCAGCCGCAGTGTTTTCATCCGAAGGGATAGTCTGGTACAATTTGTCATTTCGGAAAATCACATACTGCGAATCAAGACCAAGTTCACAAACCGGATATCGATTAATCAATCGGAAGTTCTCAATATTGGTATTCCGGAATCCCACTTCCACCGCTTTGATCATACAAAGCCATGAAGGATCGCTAAGCCGAGGATCGGTGAAGTCAATTTTAATCGCATTTAGCCCGTCCAGTGTCACGCCATCAATGCCGATATTCAAAGCCACATTCGATACTGGCGACCAGGCAGTTCTTTCGTTGTTGTAGTAGATATACCGCACAATGAATTGAGCGCACAAATTCACCACATTATTTGCCTTATACGTCGGATCGGCTACATAGATGGCAGAAGGAGCGCAGTGCGCTGGCTGCTTAAGCATATCAATATGATGCTGCGCTAAAGCAACCGGATAGTTATTCTTTCCAACTAACACTACATCGCTTGCAGAAGCCACTAGGCTCATTCTGCGCGTACTTTGTGTAACGAGTAAGCCGAGTTTGCAGCCATCGCATTCAGTCACGCTTACAATCGCGCTCATGGCCGCATTAATCTGATCGGCAAGCCATCCAAGGCCACCGGCAGGATTATTTAGGTAAGTTCCATCTGCCGTGAAAACGTAGGTCGGACCGTCTGCCGTGCCATCTACTTGTTGGCGCTGGAAAGTATAAGTATTGCCGTTAGCAAACTGGCCTTCGCCTGCCACCCCGGCATAAATTTCATAGGAAAATTGCTTGATTTGAAATCCCCGTGTAATGTCTAAGCAGTAAGGCGGTTGGCCTGATATCGTAGTGCCATTTGCAGTAGACG
>RGZA01000252.1 GCA_010031785.1 Alphaproteobacteria bacterium | reverse complement strand
GCCATCGCTCACATCTTGGGCAAACGTCTCGCTGAAAAACAACACGCTCCCATCGGGGAATACGAAGCTGTCGAAGTCCTCGCCTTGGACTTTGCGAAATACTTTGCCGAACAGAATCCGCGTTTCGATGAGGATCGCTTTCTGGAAGCGGTTTACGTTTCAACTCCGAACATCCCTGTTGGATCATATAAATAAAATGTTGACCGCACTCCTTCACCTTGTTATCCTTCCCGCCATTGGTTCAGTTGTAATCCTCTGGGCAGATTCTAAAAAATAATCTCATGAAAAAATACATATACACCATCGTGGTTGCTCTGATGAGCAGCCTTCTCACCCTCGTCCTCACTGGCATCGCTGTTTGCGTGTTCATCATCGCGCCGTTCAACAAAGCGGCTGTTGATCGTGGCTTTGCAAGCTGGGTCGTGACCAACACGGCAACTGGCGCGACCAAGTTCGCTTGGAACGAACCCGCGTCAGTCGGTGAAGATTTCTTCGCGCAAATCGAAAAGCCTCTCGACAAATGATCACGCCCAACATCCAAAAAGCACTTGAGTCAAATGGAGTGCGGTTCTTTGCAAAAGACTTTCTCATGGAAGGTATGCGGAAAGACTGCGTTGACGCTGTGCATGACGCGCATCTTGTCTACACGCTACTGAAAGAGCGCATGGAAAAAATGCTTGGCACGGAAAGCAAAAACGAATACGCTGAAGAAGTATGATAAAAATAATCAAACGCCTGTTTGGAATAAATCAAACGCCTGTTTCACTGCTCGCCTTGAGCCTGTGGCACTACAACACCTCGACGTGGTTGGAGCGCATCACGGCCAACGGCCAGATCGACGACTACATCGTAAAGCATTAAGAATCAACGACTTACGGCGGCGCGCCCCGCCGCGCGTCGTAAGTCGTTGAAAATGAACGACTTACATAAAACCACTTTCAGAAAGCGTGCCAAGTCCAAAAGTTTTTTTTCATCAACATAAATACTTTGCACAACCGCAAAAATTTTTCTCGCTTTTTCGGGCCGCTGTGGTAGAGTGTATGCATGACAGAGAAAGAAGAACAAATCCAAACCCTCATCAAAAAAATCGAAGAGGACTTGCTCAACCCTTGCTTGGACGATCAAACGACTGTTTTGCTCAACCACTTGGGCAAGCTCCGCAAAAAACTTGCGGCACTGCAAAAATAATCCTTGCAATCGAACGCAAAATCACAGAAAATAAAAATATGA
>RGZA01000251.1 GCA_010031785.1 Alphaproteobacteria bacterium | reverse complement strand
GGAGCCGTGTTAATTATTGTTGTTTGATAATCATTTGTATTTGCCGATAATCCGCTAGTTGCAGTTATGCCAGTTATCCCCTGAATTGTACTTCCACCTCCTCCTCCTGAACCACAACATATTTGTATCCATTGTTGAGAATCCCCGTCGTCAATCCAAACAAGTTCATCACCCGTATTACTATTAAACCATCTATCACCATTTATAAATGAACCAGATGGTGTTGACCCCGTAACATAATATGTTAAACCACTTACAGAAGTTTGTCCTGTAAAGTTTACTCCAAAATTTGGATAGTTACTAATTATTTGAATATTTGTTCCACCAGTAATAACAACAGTTTGGTCAGGAGACGAATTTGTTAAAGTAAAGTTTGGGTATGTTCCTCCTGTTATTATTCCAGTACCTCCACTTATTGTTACAGTTTGGTCGGGAGCCGTGTTAATTATTGTTGTACCATAGTCAGTTGTAATTGCCGATACTCCGCTAGTCCCTGTTATTCCTGTTATACCCTGTATATTAGTACCACCTGTGTAATTTACACCAAAGTCAGGGTAATTGCCTGTAATCTCAATACCTGTTCCTCCAGTTATAGTTACGGTTTGGTCAGGAGCAGTATTAATTATTGTAACCGCACCTGTTGTGACATTACCCGATAGTCCACTTCCAGCGGTCACACTTGTTACACCTGATGATGGAGTTGCGGCAGATACAGGACCCCAATAAGCATAACCAGTCCCATCAGTCAAAAGAGCATAACCAAGTTGTTCAGTACCATTTGAATATGTAAAACCGCTATTAACTGTAAGTCCTGATTGAAATATTGGATTAACAGGAATTGTTCCGCCAATTCTATATACTACACCAGTAGATAAATCAGATTGTAATACATAATTGTAACTATCCTTTATTAACTGGTTTGAAATATCTGACATTATAAAATTTTAATAAAATTATCTTACATATAAATAGTAAGAAGTATCATATCATCTGAACCCATATAACCAATACTTGGAGTAAGTCCTGTTCTTGTCGCCTCATTCACTTGAGTAAGTCCTGTAAATATTGAACTTGAAGTGACACCTGTAATAGATACGGTGCCGCCAGTTGAATTAAATAAATCAAGTGTTGATGTTCCTGATGTATAAGTTCCGGCAGATATATATAGACCTGTAACATTTCCAACTGATATTGTTCCTCCCGTAGACTCCAAATCCAATGTTAAGGTATTTGGATAATATGTTCCGCCAGTTAT
>RGZA01000026.1 GCA_010031785.1 Alphaproteobacteria bacterium | reverse complement strand
CAGTAATCGCAGTGCTTGATAATCTTGAAATAACCTTGCGCAAAAATGCACCACAAGAAAATCTTGAAGCGCAAAATCGTCTGCGCGCTAATCAGGCCTATGGCCAGACACCACATAAAGGGAATTAACTGTGCCCGATGATATGTTGGCCAAAATGCTTGTTGCGCTTGGCCTGGTGCTGGGGTTGCTGGGCGTCATCACATGGATATTGAAAAAATATGGCTCGCGCCTTGGCCTTCCGATCACGATGCGGCAAGGCCGCTCCCGGTTGCAGCTGCTTGATGTGTCAGCGCTTGATGCACGGCACCGCCTTGTGCTGGTGCGCCGTGATCATATCGAACATCTTTTACTGTTAGGCGGGGCGCAGCCCGTAGTGATAGAAACAGGAATTCCGCATTCCCCGTCTGAAGAAAAATGTAAAGAGACAGATGAAAAAAAATAACGCGATCATCCTTGGCCTTGCCGCGCTCCTGTGTTTTATCGGCATGGCGTTTCCAGCCGCAGCGCAAAGCATCAATCTGAATGTTGGCGGACAGGAAGGCGGCTCTAGCGCATCGCAGATCATTCAACTGGTCGCACTGATCACGGTACTGTCGCTCGCGCCATCCATTTTGATGATGGTCACATCCTTTGTGCGGATTGTCGTCTCGCTTTCGCTTCTGCGTACCGCGCTTGGCCTGCAACAAACCCCGCCTAATACGGTTATTATCAGCTTAGCGATGTTTTTAACCTTCTTCATCATGGCGCCGACCTTTAACAAAGCTTATGAGGATGGAATCAAGCCACTCATGGCTGAAAAAATCAAAGAAGAAGATGCGCTCAAGCTCACCGCCAAGCCGTTTCATGATTTCATGATGCACTATGCGCGCGAGAAAGATTTAAAACTCTTTGCCGACATCGCCAAACTTCCTGCCACGACAAAGGCTGAAGATGTGCCCTATCATATCGTCATTCCTGCTTTCATGATTTCAGAATTGCGCCGCTCGTTTGAAATTGGTTTCCTTTTATTCCTGCCGTTCCTGATTATTGATATGGTCGTCTCCTCCATCCTCATGGCGATGGGTATGATGATGCTGCCGCCATCGGTGGTGGCCTTGCCGTTTAAGATTATTTTCTTCGTGCTGGTTGATGGCTGGTATCTGGTCGTTGGCTCGCTTGTAAAAAGCTACGGGATATCTTAAAGCAAATCGTTTTTGTAACTACCGAAGAAAATATATGGCTTAAAAATAATAGGAAGTTGTCCTACTAAATCAGATATATAGGCAACGTGCTCAAAATGTTTATTAATTTGCTCTTGTGTTTGATTTTGCAATCCTTGGCCGTGTGTATTTAGATAGGCATAAGCTTCACTTAGTTTTTTAAACAGATCAACTATGTCTTGGCCAAATAAAGAGTGAGTCTTGTGATAACCAAGACCTCTGAAACTTCCATGTGCTGCGTTTTCTGCTGCTACCAATAGTTCTTTGTTGCTTTCTATTTGAATAAGGCCGCCCATAGTCACAATTAAGCTACAGAATTCTAATGCTTTATTATAAATTTCAACGCGCTTATCGAGCAGATCTAATCTAAACTTCTCTTTAGTATATCTGTAGGCAGAATAACTCAGTATTGCCGCCGTGCCGCTCATGAAAAAAGTTGGTATCAACTCTGCCTTTTTAAGATGGAATAAAAATAAAATCGAGACCATCACTACTATAGAATAGAATACTTCTACTGAGTGTTGTTTAAGAAAAGAGAAAGCTTTACAATTTATGCACATCGTTTTTATTCCTTCCAGCGCAAGATCGGTTGTCGCGCGGCGCGTGTTTCATCAAGCCGTCTGCGCGGCGTTGTGTGTGGCGCATTGATAAACAGTTCCTTATTGGCAGGATCTTTTGCAGCAATCGCCAGCTCACGCAAGGTTGCAATAAACCCATCCAGGGTTGCTTTGCTTTCGGTTTCAGTTGGCTCAATCAGAAACGCGCCATGCACCACCAATGGGAAATACATTGTCATCGGGTGATAGCCGCGATCAAGCAATGCCTTGGCAATATCAAGTGTTGTGACACCCGTATCTTTCAAAAAGCGATCATCGAATAATGCTTCATGCATACATGGCCCCTCAAAGGGTGTGCTCATGACATCTTTCAGGCTGGCTAGAATATAATTGGCGTTCAGCACCGCATCGCTCGCTACCTGATACAGCCCATCCGCGCCATGGCTTAGAATATAGGTAAGGGCGCGCACAAACATGCCCATCTGCCCATGAAATGCTTTGAGCCTGCCAAAACTTTGCGCAGCATCATCCGCATGCTCAACAAGCGATAATATATCCTGTTCGATTTTCACATAAGGCAGCGGTACATAGGCTGCAAGGCGCTCTGAAAACACCACAGGGCCACTGCCTGGGCCACCACCACCATGGGGCGTTGAAAAGGTTTTGTGCAAATTAATATGCATCGCATCAATGCCAAGATCCGCCGGGCGCACGCGGCCCACCAGCGCATTATAATTGGCGCCATCGCCATAAAAATAAGCACCAGCCTTATGCACCGCATCAGCAATCTCGATAATCTCATTCTCAAACAACCCGCAGGTATTGGGGTTGGTGAGCATGATCGCGGCAACGTTGTTATCAAGTTTCGCAATCAACGCGTCACGATCCACGCGGCCGCGCCCATTGGCAGGAATGCTCACAACGGTAAAACCAAGCGCAGCCGCTGTTGCCGGGTTTGTGCCATGGGCAGATTCTGGAACCAGAACAATTTTACGATCCTCACCGCGTACTTTTAATGCAGTTTTAATCGCTGCCATGCCGCAGAATTCACCATGCGCACCTGCTGCGGGTGCAAGCGTAATCGCCTTCATGCCCGTTAAGGTCAGCAGCCAGTGCGACAATTCCTTCATCACGCCAATCGCACCTTGCACGGTTGATTGCGGTTGCAGCGGATGCACATCAGAAAAGCCGGGCAGCCGCGCCATTTTTTCATTCAGGCGCGGATTATGTTTCATTGTGCATGAACCAAGCGGATAGAAGGTGCTATCAATGCCAAAATTCTTTTGCGACAGGCGTGTATAATGCCGCACCATTTCCGGCTCGGAAAGATTAGGTAATCCGATATGCTCGCGCGGCGCTAAGGTGCCAATACGCAATGGAACATTCGGTACATCCGGCAGATCCACGCCGCTGCGGCCCGGTTGATCCATTTCAAAAATCAGCGGTTCTTCAAACATCATGCCGGAATGCTGCGCGCTTTGCGCAGCAGTTACTGGCGTTGTTTTGCGTCCCTCATTATTCATGCCGCGCACTCCTTTTCAAGAGCGAGCGCCAATGTTTCAATATGCTCGGCTGTTGTGGTTTCCGTTACAGCAACCAGCAGGATATTTCTTAATTCTGGCGCAGCATCAAGGCGGCTTGCGGGCACCCCGGCAAGAATGCGCTGTGCCGCTAACCGTTCAACAATTGCCGCCGCTGGCTTTGATAATTCCAGTGCAAATTCATTGAAGAAACCCTTATTCAAAATCGTCACACCAGAAATCTTTGCCAGACGATCCACAGCCTGCACTGCTAATGTATGATTAAGCCGCGCGAGCTTTTTTAATCCTTCTTGGCCAAGTAAGGTCAGATGCATCGTAAACGCCAGCGCGCACAGCCCAGAATTGGTGCAGATATTGCTGGTGGCCTTTTCACGGCGGATATGTTGCTCGCGCGTCGACAGGGTCAGCACAAAACCGCGTGCGCCTTCTGCATCCACCGTCTGCCCGCAAATACGCCCGGGCATTTGCCGGATATATTCTTCCTTGGTTGCAAATAATCCCACATAGGGCCCGCCAAAATTAAGCCCATTGCCGATCGATTGCCCTTCGCACACGACAATATCCGCGCCCATGCTGCCCGGCGATGGCAGCAGGCCAAGCGATATTACTTCCGTCACCACCACAATCAGCAGCGCGCCTTGCGCATGGCATGCATTGGCGAGTGCGGTTACATCATGCACATTGCCCCACACATCGGGCGTCTGTACAACCACGCATGATGTTTCAGGCGTGATTTTTTTAATAAGATTTTCAGTTGCTTTGATGCTTGGTGGTAAACAATCAATCGTAAAGCCGCTTAATTCGGAATGGGTTTTCACCACATCACGGTAATGCGGATGCAGCCCGCCGGATAAAATCGCACCATCGCGTTTGGTTACGCGGTTAGCCATCATCACCGCTTCAACAGTTCCGGTTGACCCATCATACATGGATGCATTGGCAACCGGCATGCCGGTCAGCATCGATACCTGTGTTTGAAATTCAAACAGATATTGTAATGTGCCCTGGCTCACTTCGGGCTGATAGGGCGTGTAGGAGGTTAGAAATTCCCCGCGCAATAAAAGCTGATCCACAGAAGCGGGGACATGATGACGATACGCACCCGCACCGCAGAAAAACGGCACGCTGCCTGCCGCAATATTTTTATGGGCAAGCGCTGTAAGCGTGCGCTCCACTTCCATTTCGCTTTTATGATTGGGTAGATTTGCAATCGGGCCCTTCAGCCACGCACTGGCTGGAACATCGGCAAATAAATCATCAACCGATGTAGTGCCGATTTTCTCGAGCATGGCACTACGATCTTGCGCGGTAAGCGGGAGGTAACGCATTAACCACCCCTATGCTTTTTATAGGCATCCGCATCCATCAATCCATCAAGCTGGGCCTTATTGCTGAATTTAAGTTTGAAAAACCATCCCTTATCTTCAGGGCTCGAATTAATCAGGGCGGGATCACTGCTTAACGCTTCATTCACTGCAATAACCTCGCCAGAGATCGGCGCATACACATCCGATGCAGCCTTTACCGATTCCACAACTGCTGCTTCTTTTCCTTGCGCCAAGATTTTACCAACGACAGGCAACTCTACAAACACAATATCGCCCAGCGCACCTTGCGCGTAATGGCTAATGCCAATTACTGCGACATCGCCCTCAAGCTTTACCCATTCGTGATCCTTGCTGAATTTCATTTCATTTTTCCTTTATTGATATAACGGTGCGGTACAAAGGGCAGGGGCACGATATGCGCAGCAATTGCTTTGCCGCGCACAATCAACAGCAAACGCGTGCCTTTGACAGCAAGATGTTTATCGACATAACCCATGGCGATCGGTTTTTGCAAAGTTGGGCTAAACCCGCCGCTGGTAATTTCGCCAACTTTTTCACCCTTCATATTCTGAATTTCGGTGCCTTCCCGCGCAGGGGCTTTATCATCCACCATAATCCCTACGCGGCAGCGTTCAGGTAAATTGAGCAATTCGGATTCTAAAACCGCAGCGCCAGCAAACTCACCTTCTGAAAGGCGCGCTTTGTTGACAACCCATTTAAGGCCAGCTTCTACGGGCGTTGTTTTCTCATTAAGCTCATGCCCATAAAGGCAAAGTCCCGCTTCAAGGCGCAACGTATCGCGTGCGCCAAGACCAATGGGTTTTACATCACTATCGCGCATCAGGATCTTGACCAGCGTTTCGGTATTGTGCGGTTCAATCGATAATTCAAAGCCATCCTCACCCGTATAGCCCGAACGCATCAGTAATACGGGCATGCCATTGATCTTGGTCCATGCGGCATTCATAAAGCCGAGTTTTTCCATCACATCATGATCGACAAGGGCGCGGATCACATCCTGCGCATGCGGGCCTTGCAATGCAATCAAGTCCCGGTTGACGAGTTCAATCAGATTGCTTGAAAGTTTACCTCTTATAATACCAAGATCATGTTCCTTGCGCGATGCATTGACGATCAGCCATAAATCATAACCCGTATCGGGCCGCACAATAATCAGATCATCAATCACGCCGCCCCATTCATTAAGCAGCGTTGAATAACGCATCTGTCCCGGTTTTAAATTCTGTACATCGCTTGGCACATGCTTTTCAAGTGCGGCAACGGCTTCACTGCCGCGCAATACAATCTGCCCCATATGCGATACATCAAACAGGCCTGCTGCGCTGCGCGTATGCAGATGTTCGGCAAGAATTCCGGTTTCATAGTATACTGGCATTTCATAGCCAGCGAATTCAACCATCTTCCCGCCCTTAGCTGTGTGCCAGTTATAAAGGGAGGTGCGGCGCGGTGCGTTGGTCATGGTGCGTGATTATTGAGGTGGGGTGGGTTGCGCAATTTGCGAAAAATAATCGGTATTGGCCCTTAACTGATCGGCATTGAGCTGAAAGCCGATCAATACCTGATAGGATGATGCATCCTTATCGGGTGGTAGGCCAACCATCGGGTTTACTGGCACAGTCAACTTTAACAGGCGGCTATTGCCATCAAACAAGATCGGGATTTCATAGATTTCTTTTTTTATCACATTATTAAGGGCATCAACCACGGAAACAGAGAATGGCATGACCGCGCGTTTACCTGCGGTATTCACGCCGCGTAATGCAACAACGTCGAAACCACTTTGCACAAGCGGATCAGAAACCGCATTGCCCTTATCATCAACTGTGCAATTGGGATTTACATTGCCCATGCGCGCAGTGATCACAAGATTGCTTTCATCGGCTGCGGCTGGATGCTGATAAACCGACAGATCACGCACGATGGCAACATGCGGGCAACCGCCAGCCGTTACAACGGGCGTTGCCGCAGGTGGCTCCGCGCTGCTGCATGCAGCAAGTGAAAAAAGCGAAACGGAAAATGCCAGAAGGCGAACTTGCGAAAGACGTTTCATGGTTGGCCCGAAAGAGAAAGATGTTCAGGTAAAAAAGTATAAGGGAAATGAGGGGAGAGTCTATGCCCTTATAAACTGGCACTTATAAACTGTATGTCCCAGCGTAAGCTGGGATCCAGTTATTATTAAATGAAACTGGGCACCAGCTTACGCTGGTGCATACAAACCATATTTTTGTGGATAAGTTAAATCTTCCCAAAGCACCACAGCAAAATGGCCTTTTGCACATGAAGGCGGTTTTCGGCCTCATCCCACACAACCGATTGCGCGCTATCCATCACCGCATTGGTGACTTCTTCGCCGCGATGCGCAGGAAGGCAATGCATGAAAATCGCCTTTGGCTTGGCAAGCTGCATTTGCGCTGCATCAATCTGGTAAGGGGTCAGCAACCGGCGGCGTTCATCCACATTGGTATCATGCATTGATGCCCATGTATCGGTGAGCACGATGTCAGCACCTTTCAGCGCTGCATTTAAATCATCAGAATAGGTTATCTTGGCTTTGGCTTGCGCTTTTTCCAGTGTGGCAGCATCAGGCGCAAGGGATGCGGGCGCAGCAATGCGAATGGAAAAGTCAAAAATACCGGCTGCATGCATCCAGCTCGTTAGCACATTATTATTGCCATCCCCGCACCATGCGACCTGTAATCCTTTAAGCGTTTTAAAACGCTCCATCGCAGTCAGCAAATCCGCCATCACCTGGCAGGGATGGGAGAAGTTAGTCAGCGCATTAATGACAGGAATGCCCGCATGGGCAGCCATTTCCGTGATATTGCTATGCGCAAAGGTGCGGATCATCAGCGCATGCACAAAGCCGCCCATCACGCGTGCAGTATCGGCAAGGCTTTCACCGTGACCCAGTTGCATTTCCTTGCCCGACAGCACAATGGTATCCCCGCCCAGTTCCTTCATCGCAAGTTCAAAGGATACGCGCGTGCGCGTGGATGGTTTTTCAAAAATCATCGCCAGCGTTTTTCCAGCCAGATCCGCACGGCGGCGGCGCGGCTGTTTCAGGCGCAACGCATTGCGCAAAATAGCATCGAGCGTCTTGCGATCAAATGCATCCAGATCAAGGAAATGCCGGATCTGTTTCATTACGCGGCTTCCTTGGCTTGAATATATTCTGTGACGGTGCGCTTGATAATCACAACTGCTTCATCAACATGCTTTTCTTCAATGATCAACGGCGGCAGGAAACGTACAACATGGCCCGATGCCGCAACGCTGAGCAAACCATTTTCGCGTAACTTGGCAACCAGTTTCAAATTATCATCTGCATTAATACAACGAAGGCCCTGCATCAATCCTTTGCCGCGATGCCCATCAAAAAATGCCGGAAATTCTGCGATGAGTTCATCAAATTTTTGCCACATATAAGCACCAACGCGGTTTACTTGCGCTAAAAACTCGGGCTTGAGCATCAGATCGAGCACTGCATTACCAACGGCCATGGCCAGCGGATTGCCGCCATAGGTTGAACCATGCGTGCCATGATTCATACCGGCCGCTGCCTTTTCGGATGCCAAGCATGCACCAAGCGGAAAGCCGCCACCAATTCCTTTGGCAGCGCACACAACATCGGGCACCACATCCATCCATTCATAGGCAAAAAGTTTGCCTGTGCGGCCCATGCCGCATTGAATTTCATCAAAGAAAAGCAAAAGCCCATGCTCATCACACAGTTTGCGCAACCCTTGAATAAATTCCTTGCTACCCGCGCGCATTCCGCCTTCGCCCTGTACCACTTCAATGTGAATGCAGGCGGTCTCTGGTGTGATCGCCTTGCGCACAGCATCCAGATCACCCCATGCGACCTGATCAAACATATCAATAAGTGGGCCAAAGCCGCCGGCCATTTTCTCTGTCTTGGCAGCGGCAATGCCGGTCATGCTGCGGCCATGGAAGCATCCCTCAAACACAATGAAGCGGGTTTTTTGTGGCTGGCCGATATGGGTGAAATATTTGCGGATGGTTTTTACACCGCATTCCCATGCTTCACTGCCCGAATTATTGAAAAACACGGTGTCGGCAAATGTAATATCACATAAGCGTTGTGCTAGCCGTTCAGCGCCCGGAATGCGCACGCTGTTGGAAACATGCCAGACTTTTTGCGCCTGCTCGTGAAGGGCTTTCACAAGATAGGGATGCGCATGGCCAAATGCATTCACCGCAATACCTGCAGAAAAATCGAGATAGATTTTTCCATCGGTTGAATACAGATAAGCGCCTTCGCCTTTTTCAAAGGCAAGGTTGGCGCGGTTATAGACGGGCATTAACGGTGCAATCATATCTCTGGCCTTAGCTTTTAAGTTTATATCCTGTTTTTAGCATCACGATGGAGATTGTCCATAGCACAAGATTGCTGACAATCATGACAATTATTCCCACTGTCAGCGAACCATCCGTAACGCCCGTCAGCCCATAGCGGAAGCCATCAATCATATAAAAAAACGGGTTAAGGTGGCAGATAAAACGCCATAGCTCAGGCAACTGCCCTGCGGAATAAAACGTGCCAGAAAGAAAGGTTGCTGGCATGATGATAAAATTGGTAACCATCGCCAGATGATCAAATTTCATCGACCATATTCCACCAATCAGGCCGAGCAATCCCATCATCAGCGATCCCATCACGGCATGAAACAGAATGAAAAAGGGATCATGCCCCATAGTACTAAAAAGGTGCGTGCTTGAAAAGGGCGCAAGCACCAGAAGCGAAACAACACCCACCGCCATCCCACGTGCTAATCCACCCATCGCAAAACCCACCGCAAATTCGGTGGGGGACAGTGGCGGCATCAGCAGATCAACAATATTGCCCTGTACTTTTGAAATCACCAGCGAGGAGGATGTATTGGCAAATGCGTTTTGCGCCATCGACATCATGATCAGGCCGGGGATTAAAAAATCCATATAGGGAATGCCGGCTACCATGCGCCCTGTGCTGCCGGTTTTATCGCCAAGCGCAATACCAAACACGGCATAAAACAAAACAGTACTGATGACAGGCGCAATAATCGTCTGCAAATAGACGCCCATAAAACGCTGGATTTCTTTTTGGGTGAGCGTAAAAAGGCCAACCCAGTTAACGGTGCCAATATTCTGGGGCTTCAAATGATATGCAGGTGTCAAAAATTGCTTCCTTAGTATGCGGCAAGAGGAAGCGATTAAGTATAAATCGGATGATAGAGTTTACAAGGAGATAGTTATAAAAAGCCTGTGCGAGGCTATGTAAGGCTGCCTTCGGCAGTGAGGAATCTTCTCTCACGCGCGTAGCGCGCCTCTCATAGGCTTACATAGCCTCACTCTGCCTGTTCTAATCGCTCAAGAAATCCTTATCCGTAATGCCGCTGCGCAGCTCGGCAGGCGGCTTGACAAGGGACTGGCTGGCTTCAGGGTTCTTTTCCAGGTACGTTGCCAATACCTCAACAACTTTTGGATCATAGATCGGGCCAGCATCCGCACGCAGGCTGATCATGGCATTTTCAATCGATAGACCCTGACGATGCGCACGCGGTGATACCAGCGCAACAAAGGCATTGGCCAGCACAACAATTCGCGCGGTGATAAGAATATTATCACCCTTGCGGCCATCGGGAACACCTGTGCCATCCATGCGCTCCAATACCTGACGAAGGGTTGGAATAACCGGAACCTGAAAACTGATCAGCGATAAAATATCGGCCGAGGTCAAAATGCTTTTGCGCACCAGACGTAATTCATCAGCATTCAGTGTTGTGGTTTTAATCAGGATGCTACGTGGCACCAGAACCTTACCCAGATTCATCAGCGATCCCGCGATGCGGCATGCCTCAACGTTCTGGTCATCAAGGCCCATTTCCTGTGCCAGCGCTTCAGCAATCATACCCACGCGCAAGGAGTGCCCTGCAGCGTAAGGATCGCGACGATCCACAACTGCTACCAGCGTATCAATCAATTGACGGAAGGTTTGGTCTTGCCGCTCGCGTTCCACGATCACATCGGTAATGTCTTTTTGTGTGACCATCACCATGTTACGCAAATCCGCCATTTCAGGTAGTGGAATATGATAGGTCTGCATGTAATGCGGGCCTGTCGCATCATCATGGCGATCAACGGTAATCACCGGTGCGCCGCTCTTATTGGCGCGCTTGATGCGGTCATTGAGCAGATTAGCCTGACGCGGGAAGAACACACGGTCGATGCTTTTGCCAACCAGTTCCAGATGATCTGCTTTCACTTGCTTGCCAGCTTCGGCATTGGCAAACCAGAAATGACCTTCGCGGTCAGCAATGAAAAGACTATTGGGAATATTATCGGTGATCACGCGCAGCAAATCTTCCTGATAACGTGCGCGGCGGGTTAAACCGCTTTCACGGTTTTGATGCGCAAGCGCAGCGTGATATTTTGCAAAACCATAGGCCGTTGCACAGGCGCACATCAGTAATGCGCACACACCCAGAATTAAAAGAATAACGGCTTCATATCCAAGGCCCACATGATCGGTATTCACCAGTTTCATGACCTGATAGGATTGATAGGCACCAAACAACACAAGCAAAGGGCATGCGACAAACCCAAGCAGTTTTGTCGTGAGGGAAAGATGGGACTGAGATTCAGTCATGAGAGGAGCCTTTTACAAAGAGAGCAGACCCTTACATATATAGCGGTATTGCTAAACTTTTGTTAAGAATGGCCCAGTTTTATGCGCTCACTTTTATTAAGATACTGATTAGTCAAGATTGTTACGGCCAAAATGTGCATCTTTATGGATAGCAATGCTCAAAAGCAATCCGCATGCGATATAAAATGCCAGCATCACCGAGCCACCATAGGAAATAAGCGGCAGCGGAATTCCCACAACGGGAATAAGCCCTGTCACCATCGCAACATTGGTCAGCACATATAAAAACATCGTGGTGGTAAGGCCAAGCCCAAGCAAGCGTCCAAACTGATGCCGCGCATGCAGGCTGATCACATAGCCATAGACGATCAGAATAAAAAACAGCATCAGCAATAACGCAGCACCGATCAATCCCATTTCCTCAGCCAGCACCACAAAAATAAAATCGGTATGTTTTTCAGGAAGGAAGTTTAACTGGCTTTGGGTGCCCATCCCAAAACCCTTGCCATAAAGACCACCCGAACCAAGTGCGATTTTTGACTGAATAATATTATACCCCGCACCCAGCGGATCTTTTTCCGGATCAAGAAAGGTCGTAAGGCGCGCTTTTTGGTACGCATGCAAATGGTTCCATGCAGCCAGCGCAACAAACGGCACGCCCACGCCAATTATACCAAAGATCCACCAGCGCACCCCTGCCAGAAAAAACACAACACCAGAAAAAAGGGCGGTGAGGGTGGCCGTTCCCAAATTCGGCTGAATAAGAATAAGCCCTACCGGCACCAGCACCATAAGGGCGGGAAGGATTAGGCGAAACGGATTGCCAATTTCTTCATAGGATAAATTATGGAAGTAATGTGCAAGCGCAAGGGCCAGGGCGACCTTCATATGTTCAGATGGCTGTAGAACAAAAAAACCAAGATTGATCCAGCGCTGCGCACCCATACCGATATGCCCGATAATCGCCACCGCTGCGAGCAGCGCAAGCAGCACGCCATAGATCACATAGCTTCCTTTGAACCAGATACGAATATCAACCAGCGCAATGCCGAGCATCAGCAGTAATCCCGGGATCATACGGGTGAGCTGTTTGCCAGCCCATGGATCAAAGCTTGCACCACCTGCCGAATAAAGCAGCGTAACGCCAAAGGATGAAATCAGCATGACCAGAAAGACAAAGCCCCAGGGCATCAGCCTGAGCTTGTCATGGATATCAAGATCGGGTTCGGAAGAAATGTCGCTGTGATACATTATATACAGAGTAATTTTGCTATAGACTGCACCAACCTAACCTTTATGCTTCAAGCAATGCAAATAAAACCGAATGCATATTATGAAGCGCGGCTATCTGCCGGGGAAATCACCCCCGATGCTGCGCAGGTCAAAATTATTAATGCCCTGCATGATCTGGCGGAGCGTTTGCCGCGCCTTGCGCGTGAGCCATCCTTGCCGCCTTTTTTGCGCATGCTGTTTCGGCGTGAAAAAAACCGTGGCCTTTATATTTATGGCACCGTGGGGCGCGGCAAAACCATGCTCATGGATATGTTTTTTGAAAGCGTGCATGGCATTGCCAAGCGGCGTGTCCATTTTCATGCCTTTATGCTTGAGGTACATAAGCGCCTGCATGATGCGCGCAGCAGCAGCAAAAAGGAAAATGCCGTGGTGCAGGTGGCGGCAAGCCTTGCACAGGAAGTTAAGCTGCTCTGCTTTGATGAGTTTCAGGTACATAACATTGCCGATGCCATGATTTTAAGCCGTTTTTTCCGCGAATTGTTCCGCAATGGCGTCATTATCGTTGCCACCTCCAATACCGCGCCTGATAATCTGTATGCAGGTGGGTTGCAGCGCGCTCTATTCATGCCCTTCATCGACCTCATTAAAAAACGCCTCAGCATTTTATTGATTGATGATGGTCGCGATTATCGCCAGGCACGTATCAAAGGCATGCCGGTTTATTTAACGCCGCTTGATGCCGCAGCGCATCACGGATTAGCCGAAATTTTTTCAAGGCTGACGGATGATGAACCCGCGCAAGCGATCGACATCATAGTAGAGCAGGGGCGAACCTTGCACATTTCCAAATCCGCGCACTCTGTCGCCTGGTTTCAGTTCGATGAACTGTGCCGCGACGCAAAAGGCGCTGCCGATTTTCTTGCTATCGCTAGAAATTTCCACACTGTGATTGTCGAGCATGTTCCATTCCTGAGTGAGGCCGAGCGCAACATCACCCTGCGCTTCATTCATCTGGTTGATGTGTTTTATGACAACCATATCCGCCTTGTGCTCAGCGCTGAAAAACCGCTTGAGCATCTTCTTGACCCAAGTAGCGCGCTCCGCCCGCAATTTGATCGCACCCTAAGTCGTCTTATGGAAATGCAGTCTGAAGATTATTTGAGTGCATCGCCGGGAATGGGTTCATGATCTTCATTGCGCTTGGCGGCAATCTTCCTTTTGGTGCGATGCCTGTTCCTGAAACATTGAAGGCTGCTTTGCGCGCACTGCCAGACTATGGCGTGACTCTTAATAAAACCTCGCCTTTTTATCACTCGCGTCCGGTGCCTATTTGCGATCAGCCATGGTTTATCAATGGCGTTGCATCATGCACAACGCATCTTGCGCCGCACGATTTACTTCGTGCGCTCTTGTCGCTGGAAGAAAAATTTGGCCGCGTGCGCTGCGAAAAAAATGCAGCACGCACCCTTGATCTCGACATCATCGATTATCGCGGCCAGATAATTTCCGATCCGCTGCTTGATCTTCCACATCCGCGATTGATGACGCGTGCGTTCGTGCTTCTTCCCCTCTATGACATCGCGCCCGAATGGAAACACCCGTGCACCGGCGAAGGCATCGCGCAGCTTGTCAAGGCATTATCGGTGGATGACAGGGCCAACACCTTACGTCTTTAAAGTTAGATGTCTCTAATCCTACAAGACCAATAGAGAATTTTTTCTTAAAAAAATATTCCAGCACATATAAAAAACCAGCACATATAAAAAAATAGAGTCAATTCATGGCGTTATCTATGCGGATTATGCGCAAGGGCGTGAAGAAAAAACGGTGGCGCTGTCTTCCAAAAAAGATTGCCAAAAAATATCAGCCATAAAATTACCCACAGGAAAGTTGTTTTTTCTGTGTTTACTTCCTTGCCAAACGACTCACGCTTGGCGCACATATAGATGCAGGACATCACAACGACCACCAGATCTGGTGGTAAAAACGTAGAACGAATGGTTAAGAATTTATGATTGGCGCCATCAAAAAAAGCACAGATTCTACAATCATGCTTCATGCGCATATCGGTTCTTTCCAGTCCGTTCAGTCAAAAAAAGAAAAAAATTCAACAAAACTAAAAGGGGTTAGGTAACATGGCGGAACAAAATAATACGTGGACTCCCGCACGCATTGGGGTCTTGCAGGAATTATGGGGCAGCGGTCTGTCGGCTAAAGAAATCGCAGCGCGCCTTGGTGGCGGCATCACCCGCAATGCGGTAATCGGTAAAGCGCATCGTCTTGGTCTTTCATCACGCCCATCACCCATCAAGCGCGTCGATGGCAAGCCAAGCGCATCGCCAACGGGTGGTGCGGTTATGAAAACCCGTCTCTCCTCACCAAAAGCCATGGGCCTTCGCCGTGATGTTATGGTGGGTTCGGGCGCTTACCGTGGTGCAGAAACCATGCCTCGCAGTGATCGTAGTGAAGATGGCGAACGCCGTCTGCGCTCATCCGCAGATGTTGGCAATTACTCCCCGCGTTTGTTCAAAAATTCACAACCTGCAGTTCAGGCGCAAGCACAACAATGCCGCTGGCCGGTGGGTGACCCATTAAAAGTTGGCTTTCATTTCTGCGATAGCATGTCGATCCCTGGTTTGCCCTATTGCTATGACCATGCATGCATGGCGTATCAAGGTTCAAAGAAAAAAGTTCCAGCCGCACCGCGTGAAGATGCCGTTGCAACGCCAGCCGATGCAGGTGACAGCGCACAATTTGGTGCAGTGAATAACTCGTAAAGCTCGCGTCCCCGCGAAAGCGGGGATCCATGCACTATAAAAGTTCCCCAAAATGAAAAAGGCGCATCGGTTGATGCGCCTTTTTTGTTAGATGAGGCTTAAAAATTAGAGATTTAGTGCTCTGCGCGCTGTTCTGATCATTTGAGAACGCCTGTGTGTATCGTGTGGCTCAAGAAGATTTACAGATGCTGCACCAGTACCGCTACGTGTTAACGACGGGTCGTTTTTTTCCAGTTGATTAAAGAATACGCTGCCATATTCTGGAGGGAATGATGGTGCTTGTGGATTTATTTCATTTATCGTAAGGCCATCTTGTATACTTGTAATAGGCTCTGCTACGAACGGTTCATTCACATATTGAGGTGGAAGAGTTACTCTTCTGTTACCAGCTTCTACAGCAGTCTTCGTCCATGCCTCCTCGATTTCTTTTGGAGAAATGGGCAGGCCTCTAGGGAAGTGGCTTGCTAGAAACTCACCTTCTAAAGTAGTTAGTAAAGGTCGAGTAATTTCAAAAAGATTGCGCTCAGGTATTATAGACATTGTTTATCCTTTAAAAAATACAAACCATTTTCTTACGCTAAATTAGCAAGAAAAGATGAAAGTAATAAAGGGTATTTTGTGCATGAATGGCCTTAAATAGCCAGTAAATGCACGTCATCCCGCAAAATGCGCAGCATTTATGCGGGATCCAGATTGAATTCTTTTCAAATATTAAGGTTGATCCCGCATAACGCTCCCCGTAAAAACGGGTGCGTTTGCGGGATGACGTGAGAGGGGGGGGGCTATCCCAGCAGCTTCACCAAACGGTTGCTGATTTCCTGCATGTAATCCTTGGTCTTGAGCCATTTTTGCTGTGGCCCGACAAGGATCGCAAGATCTTTGGTCATATGCCCCGCTTCAATGGTTTCAATGCAGGCGCGTTCGAGCGTTTCACCAAACTTAACAACAGCAGGCGTATTATCAACCTTACCACGATTGATCAGCGCCTGGCTCCACGCAAAAATCGAAGCGGTCGGGTTAGTCGAGGTTTCTTCGCCTTGTTGATATTTGCGGTAATGATCGGTCACGGTACCATGCGCGGCTTCAGTCAAGACAGTTTTGCCATCGGGTGCAAGCAGCACGGAAGTCATCAATCCCAGCGAGCCATAACCTTGCGCGACCATATCCGATTGCACATCGCCATCATAATTTTTGCACGCCCACAAGAAGCTGGTGCTGGTGCTGATCGCTTTGGCAACCATGCTATCGATCAATAAGTGGCGATAGGAAATGCCAGCTGCTTCATAGGCAGCCTTGTAATCCTTCTCATAGACTTCAGCAAAAATATCCATGAAGCGGCCATCATAGGCTTTCAGAATGGTATTTTTGGTGGAAAGATAAACCGGAACCTTGCGGTTAAGCCCGTATTTAAAAGTGCTATGCGCAAAATTGCGGATCGATGCGTCTTCATTAAACATGCCAAGCGCAACGCCAGCCCCTGGAAACTCATGCACCTTATATTCCGTTGGCGCGCTACCATCCTTGGGCGTAAAGGTGATGGTCAGCGTACCAGGACCGGGCACTTTAAAATCGGTGGCCTTATACACATCGCCAAAACCATGACGTGCAACGATGATCGGCTCGACCCAGCCCTGCACATAACGCGGAATATTTTTAACAATGATCGGCTCGCGGAAAATCGTTCCGTCAAGAATGTTACGAATAGTACCGTTAGGTGACTTCCACATTTTCTTGAGGTTAAATTCCTTCACGCGCCCTTCATCAGGAGTGATCGTTGCGCATTTTACGCCAATGCTGTATTTCTTGATCGCTTCTGCTGCATCAAGCGTGATTTTATCATCCGTTGCATCGCGCGTTTCCATCGCCAGATCAAAATATTTGATATCCATATCAAGATGCGGCAACAACAGCATATCCTTGATCCAGCCCCACATGATGCGCGCCATTTCATCGCCATCCAGTTCAACAATCGGGTTCGCTACTTTGATTTTAGCCATGCGGGGAATTCCTTCGGAGAGATATGCAGAATACACAAAAAGATAAGGTTGGAACTTAGCGTCCCAACCTTACCAAATCTTTAAACGCTGTATTTTATATGCAGCGTACTGGAAATGCGAGGCTTTAGCCGAGCATTATCCAGTATCCCATTAATAATTCAGGGATCCCGGATCGGCGGGGCTAAAGCCCCTTGTCCGGGATGACAGAAAACATTAATCCAGCAGATCAATCCGTGTCGCTTCGCGGCCTTTTTGCGAGCTTGTCACCATCATGCGGATTTTGCGGCCCGGATCGATGTTATCAAGCCCTACGCGCTCAAGAATGGAGCGGTGGATGAATACATCCTTACTGCCATCTTCGGGCATGGCGAAACCAAAACCCTTATCCGTTTTATACCATTTGATGGAGCCAACCACTTCAACTTCAGGGCCCGTTGCCTGGCGCGGCTGATGTTGCTGACGCGGCGGTGCATCAAAATTATTGCTATAACTATTGTTGCTGAAACTATCACGGCCACCAAAATCACTGAGGCCACGATGATCGCCCGACCCATGATCGCGCGCAGAAAAATTATCACGTGTAAAATTATCACGTGTAAAATTATCACGTGAAAAATTGTCGCGGGCATAGCTATCTTGACGCTGTTCACGACCATGAGATTGTGGTGCGTTTTGATCAACGCCCATTACTTCAAGAATATGCGTAACCTGCATACCACGGTCGGATGGTGCAACCATACAACGAAGCCGCGTATTTTCTGCAAGGCCCTGCAGCCCTGCGCGTGTTACGACCGAAATGTGGAGAAATGCATCTGACGAATTGTTGTTAATCGCAACAAACCCAAACCCTTTACTTCCATTAAACCACTTAACAATGCCATCAGCCTGAACACCTTCACCGGCGGGCATGGCAGTACCCAAATCATAACGAGACAAACGATACATCCTTGTAACAAGTTGATAACCACTCCTGACAACCCAAAAGCCAGCAGTTCCACGACCATACACACTATATCAAAACAGAAGATTAATAGGCAAAATGAAACTATTATAAACCGCCCAGTCAAATCATTGGCATGTTGAGCCGTTTCCTCGGCTAATACTTTGTTTTGTTTAGTTTTTGTTAGTTAATAGCGCAGTAAAATAGTTGACCCGTAGAAATTTATCATTCCTGTCATTTGCTGATGCGTGTTGTTCTCTTCCTCCTCATGCTTGTAATGCTGCCGCGCATTTTATCCGCGCAGGAATCGCCTGTGCCTGGACAACCAGAACCGGGACAACCAGAACAAAATGAATGGCAAAATCTTCAGGATTTTGACGAGACGGTGTATTTTGCAGTCGCAGGGCCTCCAATGCAGGAAGATGTCGTACGCGCGCGCGCGGAAACCGACTTATATGAGGAGATGGTTGCGAATGTCGACGATCTTGAAGAGGAAGAAGATAATGATTATGAGTTTGTAGTTGAATCCATTTTTGGTCCTGATGATCTGCCTGCCAGTTTGCGTGTTGAGGATGATGATATGATTGCGCGCTGGGAAAGCAACGCTGCCGCAAGCCAGACATCATCCATCTATATTGATGCAGTGCGCCCAACCTATTTTCCCGGATTTCAGATCAAGCCGCGTGTGCTCGATGAAACCAAAAAAGATAATCAGGATGCGCGCTCGCTCTTTGCCGATATTGAAAAACCACCAGAGAAACCCGAAGTGAAAAAACCGGACGAAGCAGAGCAAGCAGCTACTGACCCGGCAAAACGCGAAGCAAAACGAGAATTCGGCGCAAAACAATCTAATCCGGCAAGAGCAGGCAAAATCAATGCGCCGCCCAAACGCCCGCTATCGCCGGATGAAGAAACCCTTGGTGAGTTAAAGCAGGCCGTAAAAGAACTGGGCCTTGAAAAACAGCTTAATCTTGGCAAGGGCGTGGATAGCCATCAGGTGCTTGAGCATCAGGGAGATCGCGCTGCGCCTGTAGTTACGCCTGCTGCCAAACAGGCGCGCCCAGTAAAAAAGAAAAAACGTAAAGCTGTCAAAAAACGCCGCCCGGCAGTGATCGCACCTGCGCCTGAACAGGGAGCGGAAAATCCTTCCGATACTTCATCGGAACATCCGCCAGAAAACCCGCCAGAATAAATCGAATATATAAATCTGCTATTTTAAAAATGCTGCAGCTGCGCGGATGACATCATCCCACACGCCATCTATGCTTTGACGCAGCAATCTGACTGATGGATACCATGGTGATGTCGTCAGCGTTTGATCTCCCACCTTATCAAACCCCACCTTATCAAACCCCACCTTATCAAACCAATGCCACATCAAACCGCGTGATTGTACAACAAGTACTGCTGTCTGCACGCCGCATGCACCTGCCATATGCGCAGTTGTGTTACTCACGGTAATGACTTGATCCATTGCACAAACCTGCGCTGCAAAATCATCGAGCGATGCGTGTTGATTAACGTCTTTATCGTCAATCAATGCCCAGTTTTTTTGCGCAGCCAATGCAAAATCCTCTGCGCAATCGCCATGCTGCAAGCTGACAAACAGATGCGGCGAATGCTCAAAGATCATTGCCCAATCAGCAAGCGTGGTACTTTTCGGATCGCCCTGACGTAACGGCTTACTTTTCCATGATATGCCAATAATCCGCCCGCTCTTTCCTAGCGCTTCTTTCATCGCGGTATAGCGCGCACGCAGTTGCGCGGTTTTATCGGCGTCTGCTTTTAAATAAGCTGTACGTTGTGGAAATTCAGAGAAATTCTTGCGCACATAGTGTCCCAACTGTCCTGCAGAACATTGTGCGGCAATTTCACCAATCGCGGGTGGCTCAGTCCGCGCAACGGATGTCATACCGTTAAGGCTGCGCTCGAATAATGGCTTTAAGCGCGCATCGCATTCCACCATGACATCGCTACCACATAAGGCGGCAGCATCATCAATCATGCTGGCATAAAGAATTTCTTCGCCAACCGCTTGCTCGCCCCACACAAGCAATGTTCCGTTTTTAATGGGTTGTCCATTCCAGCGTGGTGCCGCGGCGCTCTTTTTCCAGAACGCTTTTATAAATTGCTTGTGCGTCTGCATCATGGTTACCAGCTTTTAATAAATGCGCGTGTGTTAATTTCAGATCCAGCGTGCACAAAGGCGTATCTAACAGCGGCGTTGTTACTGCAAGCCCAAGAGCAGGCTGGTTACTTTGATAGGCATAATTGGCATAGGCAATAATGACCGTGATATCGTTTGGAAATTGCCCAAGCGCCACCTGCAAAATTTTCCCTGCCGCATCATTATTGGCAAGCTCTGAAAAAATCCGCGCCATTTCAATAAACAGCGCAGGGTGGTTATGGCGAATACGCGCAGCATCAAGCGCCATCAGGGCGTCCTGATATTTTCCAGTGCGGCAAAGATCCTTTGCCTGCTCAATGGCCTGTGAAATATTCAAAAGAAAACGCATGAAGAAGGGCAGATACAAAAGAAGATACAAAAAAAGCTTTCAGAAAATGATCTGAAAGCTTTTCAACTCTGTCACAAGGATAAGAGGCGGTAAATAACCTTACGAGTCAAAACTCGTGTCAGATTTTTTTGCCTGTTGTTCGTCAATCGAAGGATTTTTTGAATGACCATCCGCGCCTAGGCCAGCGCGAAGATAGGCAAGAACCGCCGTTGAGGGTGTTTGCAATTGAACCGTACCTGCATGATTCATGAATTCTGTAACAACAACGCCCGCAAGGCGGTCATAGCGCAAGCGCGGGTTCAGCGGCTGCGAAGCCGAAGCAACCTCGGCAGCTTTTTCACCAACCGTAGAAGCTGACTTCTGTACGGATGAATCCGCAACCGGGGTTGCTTTTGCGTTAGCAATCGTTTTAGTGGTAATTGCTTCAACCATTTTAATCTCCTTGCCTGCCTGTCTCTCCTTGAAACAAACCGCGGCATTTCTTATATGCTTGTTTTCGAATGCCCGTTAGCGTGCAGTGCAAAAACAAAAGAGCCTTTTATCAACAAACCCTTTCGTACATATAATCCCATATTATTCTGTGAAGCTTAATAAAGTGTTACCGGCCTGATTATTTGTTCCGGAAAGTTTATAACGACGGTTTATGCCGGGAAAAATTTTCCAGCTAGGAAAAAATTGCCTAGATAAACGATGCACAACTTTTTGCAAATGATTGATTCAACAAAGCATTTTTTTATTGAGTTTTGGCACCTGTTTCGCATAAGCTATCTCACCTTCCTATGGGTGATCCATGGAAAGGTGTGGATATGAAGGAGTCGTATCCAGGATTAATCGAAAGGAGTTCTACTCATGGCTTTGTCAACTATTACCCTTTCTGCCGGTGCACGGAGCAACTTGTTGTCCTTGCAACAAACCGCAGATCTTTTAAACACCACTCAAAATCGTCTTGCGACTGGTAAAAAAGTTTCATCGGCGCTTGATGGTGCAAATGCATATTTCGCCAGTGTTGGTTTCGTAAACCGCGCAAACGATTTATCCAATATTAAAGACAGTCTATCAAACGCATTGCAAACGGTTAAAGCGGCTACATCCGCGATTGACAGTATCACCAAGATTGTTCAGCAAGCTCAAGGTCTCACGACC
>RGZA01000250.1 GCA_010031785.1 Alphaproteobacteria bacterium | reverse complement strand
TAAATCTATCAACATGGACGCTCTTAGCATCGTCAAGTTCGGCGATAGGGATTCGCTAGGAGAGTTTTTGTTTGAAAACGGGGTGCAGCACAAGCTATTTCAGGAAACTTTTATGGATGCTGGCTTTGATGTGCCGGTTTATCCTTTGATTGACGCGAATATTGACAATTTAGATGATTGGTTGCAGGTTCATCAGGTCGAACACCAGGCTTTTGCGACCCTTTTAGGGCTAAATAACCCCTTTAATTTGCTCGATACGGACTGGAATAGGGAAGAAGACTTCTACGATTGGATCGCTTCTCACCTCTATATTCACGAACAGATTGTTGCTGCTCTTGAACTGGAAAACTGATTATGGCACTCCCACCCCCAACAAATAACAATGTTGCACTGCAACAGAACGCAGATGTAATGCAAGCTATGCAAGGCGGGAGCAATCCTATGGATGATCCGCAAATGCAGCAAACGCAACAGATGTTGATTCAGGCAATGAATCAGTTTGGTATTACGCCTGAGCAGTTAAAGCAATTAGGTCAGTTGGCAGAAATGTCTATACAAGACAAGCAAGCGTATCCGTTGTTCCTTCAGAAGTTAAGAGATTTTGGAATGGCAGACGCAGAAAAGATGCAGGGTGAGGTTGATTACCAAGCACTAGCCATCTTTGCAACGGCAGCAAAAATGGTTTGATAACCGAGGGCAAAAATGGCTATCTCCCCAATTTTTCAAAATGTAGCGCAGACCGCAACACCGGCTAACACTGCTGCTGCTGACCCCCGCGCAAGTACATCAATGAGCGCAGCAGAACAAGTTGGATTGTTGTATCTGCGCGATCTTAATCGTTTGCCTGATCCCGCTGGACAAGCCTTTTGGGAGCAACGAGCAACACAAATATCTCCTGCCCAACTAAATCAAGAATTTCGTGCTGCTGCTCAAGCAGAAAACCCACAGGCCGGAATCCCTGCCCCGCGCAGTGAAACCATGTCACCGCTTATAGCTTCCCTTCGTGACCCTGGATTGACCAATCGGGCTGCTATAACGCTGCCTGGCGAGGTAAGCAAAGGAACAAGTTTTCTAGAGTTAGCCGCACCTTTTATCATTCCAGCAATTGCAATAGTTGCGCCTACTTTGTTGCCTTCTATCGGGTCAGCGTTAGGCGCTACAACTACTGTCGGTGCAAACGCATTAGGTTCTGCTGTAGTCAATGCTGGTATGGCTGCTGTTCAAGGTGAGTCTGGCGCTGGAATTTTGAGAGCTGCTGC
>RGZA01000249.1 GCA_010031785.1 Alphaproteobacteria bacterium | reverse complement strand
TTGAATGGTTTTTTATCAATTTTAAAAGTGTTTATATTAAAATAAATGACATAATATTTATTTACATTTTTCTTATAAATAATAGATGGTGTTACAGAATATTTTAGACATAAAATATGTTCTTGATTAACAATAAATGAGTCTCCTTTCAATGGTTTAATTTCATACATTTCATCTTCGCCTCTTGCAAGTGAAAATACTTTACGTGGTAAAGAATCATCACCCATTAGAAATTCACCTTTTACAATATCTTGTACTTTTTTAATTGTACCATCCGCCATGATAATAGGTGTATCTATTCCATGACATTTACCAATACCTGGTTGTCCAGCTAATGCTAATACATGTCCTTTACTGTTTGGATTTGAAATTTTTCTTGCAAGATATTCCATAATTTCATCTTTAACATTTTCCATATTATGTATTTTTTTATCAAGATGATTTCGGACCATTTTAAAATAATTATTAATTTTGTCATATGAATCCGTATTTTTTATTTTAAATGGTTTATATTTTCCAAACGGAATATTTAATACTGTTTTAATCCATGTTTTCCCTTTATAATAATCACTGTTATTTGCACGTTGAATACTTTCAAGTTTATCTAATAAAAATATTTTAGTATCAATATTAATATTTGATAACATGATTTGCTCTCGTAATTCAAGATTTTTATGTTTTAATTTTTGTTTTTTCTTATAAGATATAATTTCATTTTCAGCATGTTTTATTTTTCTTTTTAATTTATCTCTTCGTTCCTGACTACCACTGTCATTTACATTGTCATTTACATTGTCATTTACATTGTCATTTACATTGTCATTTACATTGTCATTTACATTGTTATTTACATTGTCATTTACATTGTCATTTACATTGTTATTTACATTGTCATTTACATTGTCATTTACATTCACATTCACATCGTCATTTGGATTGTAATTAATAAATTTTTGTTTTTTAATAAATGGTGGTTGGTCTAACAAAATGATGGGTGTTGGTGGTGTAATATATAAACGAGGTAATATTGGTTTTATGTTAGTATTATTTATTGTATTATTTGTTGTGTTGTTTGTAGGTGTAAATTGGGTTGTGGGTTGCATATTTTTAATTTCGATCCAATAAATTTCTTCAAAATGCTTTGGATAAACTAATTCATTTGAAGTATGTGGAATAGCGCATATATAATAATTAGTTAAAATTGGAGATACAAATTTATTTACAATACTAACAATATCTCCTCGTTGATAATTAACATTA
>RGZA01000248.1 GCA_010031785.1 Alphaproteobacteria bacterium | reverse complement strand
CCTTATCGGGAACGAGCTTGGGCTGAATCTGGGCAAAGCCATATTGCAAATCGCCAATAGCTGCCGTGAGCTGCGCTACGCTTTTTTCAACGCGTTCCGCGCTATAGGTTTCACCGGACTTGGTAGTAATTTTTTCACGCAACGTGGCAAGATTGATATTTTTAAGGCTTGTGCCAATGTCAATTTTACCAAATTTATATTGTTCACCCTCTTCGATTGAAAAGGTAATCAGGAAGTCTTTGCGATCCGGCGCAAGTTCGGCATGCGATGACAAAACGCGAAAATCCACATAGCCATGATTGAGATAAAAGCGGCGTAATAATTCCTTATCGTAATTCAGACGATCAGGATCGTAAAAATCGGAGCTGCTGAAGACACGCCACCACTGCGTTTCGCGCGTATTGACGGCATTGCGCAACTCATCATCGCCAAACACCCTGTTACCGATAAAATTAATACGGCGCACACCGGTGCGATCCCCTTCCGTGACTTCAAACACCAGATCCACGCGATTTTGTTCAAGCGTGATCACCTTGGGTTCTACCAAAACAGCAAATCGCCCCGAACGGCGATAGACATCAAGGATGCGCTGCGTATCACTTTTTACGCGGCTTTTGGTGTAGACTTGGCGCGCTTTAAGCTGCACTTCTTTTTCAAGGTCTTTCTGCTCAATCGCATGATTGCCTTCGAATACAACGCGGTTAATGACCGGGTTTTCCTGAATTTTTATAAGCAGCACATTGCCATCGATCAGGGTAACATGCACATCGGAGAAAAAGCCGGTGGCAAACAGTGCCTTCACGCACTCATTGATCTTGGTCGGCGTGGCCATATCGCCTTTATTCAACGATAGGTACGAGCGCACGGTATCCGCCTCAATACGCTGCACGCCTTCCACGCGCACATCGGAAATAACCGGCGCGCTTTCTTCCATCGGCGCAGCGGGTGTTGCTTCCATCAATTGCACATCGGCTGCTGCAGGCGTATTAGCCTGAAACGCAAAAGCGCCTGTTGATAACAGCATGGCCGGAAACAGCAGCACAAGTGCAAGCAGAAAGTGTAAAAGATTTCTTTGCATGTTCGTTTAGGAGAATAAACCCATCACATAACTGAAGATACGCAGCTGAACAAAGTCATTCCACGTAAAAAACAGCATCATGCTGATGATAAAGAAAAATCCGATCCTTGATGTAAAATCCAGAATTTTCTCATTAAGCGGGCCACCCTTGATGGCTTCAATTGCATAGAAAAACAAATGGC
>RGZA01000247.1 GCA_010031785.1 Alphaproteobacteria bacterium | reverse complement strand
TGCGCGATGGCACGCGCCAGGGACACCCTCTTCTGCATCCCGCCTGATAGCTCAGATGGCATTAGATTCGCCACATCCCCACTAAGCCCAACATCAGCCAGTTTTGAAACCGCAATATCAAACGCCTCAGCATTGCTGATTTTCCTATCCTGTAGGAATTTAAACGATACATTCCGCCACACAGGCAGGCTATCAAACAACGCTCCGCCCTGGAACAACATGCCGAATTTACTCATATACTGGCTGCGTTCACGCGCTGAAAGGTGGGCAACTTCCTGGCCATCAATTTTGATGCTGCCACGGGTTGGCTCAACAAGACCAATGATATTTTTAATCAGCACAGATTTCCCACTGCCCGAACCACCTATAATCACCAGTGATTCACCCTTGGCAACGCCAAGGTCTATGCCACGCAGCACCTTGTTTTTTCCGAAATTCTTATGCACACCGCGCATGGAGATTTTCAAATCATCCGCAGAAACGGCAGCGCTGGCTTTCTTGCCCAGCAACCCTTGCATTTTATTTATTATTTTCTTTCTATGGCTCATTTTACTTCGAGAAAAAGAATTCAGTTGCTAAATAATTCGATAATAATATCAACATGCTGGCCGTAACCACCGCATTGGTTGTGGCCACACCAACACCGTTTGCGCCGCCCTTGGAGCGGTATCCGTGATAGCACCCCATCAAATTAATGATAAAGCCGAAAATTGCAGACTTAACAAGCCCGGTTATAACGTCCCTTGATTCAAGCATCTGGTAAGTGTTTTTAAGGTAAACTCCTTCTGAAAAACCAAGCTTATGCACGCCAATCAGATAACCGCCGTAAACACCGATAATATCAGCAATTAAAACAAGAAATGGCAGCGCAATCACACCTGCAATAAGGCGCGGGCCAATCAGATATTTAAATGGGTTTGTGGAAAGTGTTGTTAGCGCATCAATTTGCTCAGTTACACGCATAGTACCGATTTCCGCCGCTGTTGCCGCCCCAACCCTGCCAGCCACCATCAGGCCAGCCAAAACCGGGCCAAGCTCACGCGTGATAGAAATCACCACAACCATCGCAATTGAACTTTCCGCATTGAAACGTGAAAATCCGGTATAGCTTTGCAGCGCAAGCACAGCGCCCGTAAATACGGCGGTCAGGCCAACTACAGGCAGTGAATAATAACCGATGCTAACCAGGTTACGCAGGATGATTTTCGGGTAATATGGTGGGGTTATGGCCGCATAAACCGCATTCACCGCGAACAGGAAAACATTGCCTATAGCAGCAA
>RGZA01000246.1 GCA_010031785.1 Alphaproteobacteria bacterium | reverse complement strand
GCGTTTGGTGCAGGTCGCCATCGGTGAACTCGGCGGCGGTTCTGGCGGTAGCCATCATCTCATTTTGAATGGAATCGAGCAGCGCGTAACGCGCGGTGAGCGTCACCGCAATGTTGCACACCAGCGTGATGATGAGCACAGCAAGCGCCGCAAGGAACGCTTCGATTTTGGGGCTACGTGTCATAATTTCGATGCTACCTGCTAGCGAAATGTTTTCGAGAATGTTCTCTCAGTAAAACCAGAATTGTTTTAACAAACAATTAATCATCTTGCGCTACATACTGGAGAGTGATGATAGCATTATTTGCTTGCAAGGCAACAATGCAAAAGTGCAAAATAAATTTGTTGCGCAACCCACATGTAGAGGGTGCAGCAACATGGTACATTTTTATCGAAGGAGCAAGTTATGCATTCCATTTCCCTGCGCGCAAAATTCACATTTCTCAGTTTAGCTGTTCTGGTTGCTGTGAGTTTGTTGGCCTATACGGGCTATAGCGCGGTGGGGCGCCTGCTCGAACTTTCTAAACTGGAAACGGTGAATCAGGTGGTGCGCAACGCCATGGAATTGGACATGATGCACGATGCTATTCATGGCGACGTTCAGGGCAGTGTTTCTGCGCTACACAGCAAAGATGCCGAAGCGATTGAAAATGCAAAAGTTGCGCTTAAAGACCACGTAGCCACTAGCGTTGAAAACCTAAAAACCATGGTGGGATTAGAGCTTTCCGATGAAGTGGCTGCTTCGGTGAAAGCCGCAAAACCTGCTTTTGAGGCCTACACGCAGCAAGCTGAAGCATTGCTGAATATTTTGTCACAAGACGCCGCGCACGGCACCGATAAATACGCCGCGCTGAATAAAGAATTCGAACAGACCTTTGAATCGCTGGAAGAACAACTTGGCAACACCGGCGACACCGTTGAGGCATGGGCTGCGCATATCAAAGATGAGGGCATTAAAACAGCCGCAGAGGTGCGTTCAGAATTAATGGTTATTTTGGTGATTGCCATTGCTCTGGCTGTTTCTATGCCCGTTTTTGCTAATTTATATCTCTTTAATTCGCTGGGAAAATTAGTCGCCGTTTCTGATTCGCTCTCGCAAGAAGAATATGACATTGAGGTTCCCTACACACATCGCGGCGATGAAATTGGTCGTTTGACTAATTCGTTGGAATCGCTACGCGTCAAAGCTGCTGACGCCTTCCGCCTTAAAACCATGGTTGATGATATGCCGCTGAATATTATGACAGCAGACCCGAATAATGAGTTTAAAGTGAATTACATGAACAAGT
>RGZA01000245.1 GCA_010031785.1 Alphaproteobacteria bacterium | reverse complement strand
CCTGGCGTTAAGCTGGATATCGCGGATGTCGTGGCGGCATAAGGAGGACACATGGATCGTTCACAGAAACAAGAATGGGTCGCCTCGGCCAATAGCTATTTCGATAACGCCGATATCGTCATTGTGACGCACTATCAGGGGTTGACGGTAGCGGATATCTCTAAGCTGCGTGCGTCGGTGCGTGCGGCAGGTGCCTCGTTCAAAGTAACGAAAAACAGCCTCGCTAAACGCGCGGTCGTGGGTACCAAATATGAAAAGCTGGCGGACATGTTCAAGGGTCCGACGGCGGTTGCTTATGCAAATGATCCGGTTGCTGCGGCAAAGGTGATCGCTGATTTTGCGAAGCAAAATGAGAAACTGGTAATGCTTGGTGGTGCATTTGGCGAACAAGTGCTGAACGAATCAGGCATTAAGCAGCTGGCTACCTTGCCGTCGCTTGATGAGCTCCGCGGTAAGATTGTAGCGCTTTTGAATACACCTGCCACGCGGTTAGCCGGTGTATTGCAGGCACCTGCTGGGCAACTGGCGCGTGTCTTTGGTGCGTATGGTGCGCAGGGTTAATTATATTTTTTAGATAAGTTTAATTTAAGGGGTAAGTAACATGGCAAATTTGGAAAAACTGGTAGACGATCTGTCTGCGCTGACTGTGATTGAAGCGGCTGAACTGTCTAAGCTTCTGGAAGAAAAATGGGGTGTTTCTGCTGCAGCTCCGGTTGCATTCGCAGCACCTGCTGCAGGTGGTGCTCCAGCGGCAGCTGCTGAAGAGAAAACCGAATTCACGGTTATCCTCGCTAACTCAGGCGATAAAAAGATCAACGTGATTAAAGAAATCCGTGCGATCACTGGCCTGGGCCTGAAAGAAGCAAAAGACCTCGTTGAAGGCGCGCCAAAAACCGTTAAGGAAGGCGTGTCTAAAGCTGAAGCAGAAGAGATCAAAAAGAAGCTCGCTGAAGCTGGTGCTACTGTTGAGTTCAAGTAGTGCTATTGAAATAGTTAAATAAGGACACCGGCTTTAAGCATGGTGTCCTTGTTTGCGTTTCAATCATCGCTGCTCACCCGTTTACACAACGCATTCTTTTTTGATCGAGGCATATATGGCGAAGGCCGCTCTGAAAACGCAACATAGTTTTACTTCACGCAAACGTATTCGCAAAAGCTTTGGCAAGCTGAAATCTTCAGCGATCATGCCGAATCTGATCGAGATTCAGAAGAACTCGTATGATCTGTTCTTGCAATATAATCAGGCAGCGGATGTTCGCAAAACGGCGGGCCTGTTCAATGTGATGAAGT
>RGZA01000244.1 GCA_010031785.1 Alphaproteobacteria bacterium | reverse complement strand
CTTATATTTTAGGGCGAGAAGATCGGCGGCCCGACCTTTATCATGGTGGTGTGCCTGAGCATAAAATCTTTAATACTCTTAAGCCCGATGGCACAGGTCGACAGGCAGGAATGAATCTGGCTGGCAGTGAAGTTTACCTGAGTCATTTTGGCTTAAATCATGGCGCCAGCACACAACAGCAAGCCGCAACCGAGCCAGTCCGACCGCGTGATCAATTAAGCCATTGGTGGATCAAGCCCGCACCGGCCAATGACGATCCGCCTGCGGCAGTGCATGAAGGTATGATTATCAGTGATCAGCCGCGCTCGCCCTTTGCCGGTCAACAGACGCTGCGTGAACGGCAAATGGCTGCCGCACTCTTGAAATTGGCGGCATGATATGATCAACAACCTTCAAATCGCAGGCGTTAAACAGTACGAATGGAGTGGGCCCCCACAGTCCACGTGGCATAGCGAGCATCAGCTAATGTCACGCGAGCTCATGATGCGGCGCGTCCTGCGTGGCCATTTAGTTGATGTCTTTTACGATACTGAAGCTAATGCAAAAAATGCCAACATTGCTCAATTCAAAAGTTTCTTTGGCATTAAACTGGATTTGTCGGCACGTAAGCTTGGTGAACTGTCAACCGAAGCAGCCTTCCCACCGCATATTGGAATAGGCTTTATACCAGCTCTGATTGGCGGATTTAGCGCCGAGGATATGCAGCGCGGATTGCCAACACCACTTTTCAGCTCAGCAGTATACGATTTCTTACGATCCTGCACCAGAATTGATCCGATCCGCGCAGGTGCGCGCTATGTCGAAGAGCGCAAGGCGTATGAATATGTCATCCCCTGCGCAGATAAGGATAATATTATAGTCTATCTGCATCCGAGTGGGGAGAAATTTCAACTTCCAGAAGACGATCCAAAAGGTAAATGGCGCAAGATCTACGCCTATTATCATGGGTATAACAGCCAGGATTATGACGATGTCGCGCTAGCCAAAATGCTGGCGCGAGAAGGCTTTGCAAATTTATTTCCAAGCTATGTCAAAAGCTATAACGCGTTACGCTCCGATGTATTGGGGTTAATGCGTTTGCTTGCCCTGGTGGGGGATCAAGGCGCTAAGGGCTTTAAAACTAAATCCCGCTTCCATCATGCTTTTGGGTTGCTAGCGCCGAGTTTCCGCTTAGGTGATATGTGGTCGATGCAGGATCTGCACGCGCTGCGTGAGCGGGGCGTGCAGGATGCTGTACTGGATTATCAAGGCCGAGCTTTTGATGCCTTGGGGGCACACCAGGCGGATCGTG
>RGZA01000243.1 GCA_010031785.1 Alphaproteobacteria bacterium | reverse complement strand
TTTGGGTGGATGAAAGCATAATTCAAACTAGTGTTTTTACCTAGTTTATTCTAGGATACAATATGTTGTCAAACACCCATGTTTGCTAGAAATAATGTCTAAAATCCGAATGGAGCGTATCAATTGACAAACATTGCAAGTGAGCATGACGATCAAGCAATCATAGAAGCTGGGTACAAACCGCAATTATCTCGTAATCTCGGTTTGTTTTCATCATTCGCAATATCCTTTTCTTGCATGTCCATATTAATGGGCATCTTTGCGAATTACGGATATGTTCTTAGCAAGGCCGGGCCATTTGGCATTTGGACATGGTTACTGGTGGGTGGCGGACAATTACTAGTGGCGTTGGTTTTTGCTGAAATGGCAGGGCGCGTTCCTCTGACCGGAGCCATTTATAACTGGAATACAAAATTAACAAACCCCGCCGTCGGGTGGCTGACCGCATGGATGACCTTGTTTGCCTACGCGGCTGCTACGGTTGGCGTAATCGTCGCAATAATTACGCCACTGCAAACCCTTCTCGGCCAAGAGTTCAGCAGCGATGCTGTAAACTCTATTGCGGTTGGCATTATGGTTTCACAAGCGTTGATCAATATTTATGGTGTGCGACTGGCTGCATATACCAATAAGCTTGCGGTTATTGCTGAAATTATAGTCTTGGTTTTTTTCGGATTAATATTGCTGACTGTTATTCTTATGCACAGTGAGGCTAACCCCGAACTGCTTATAACACTCCCGGATAAACCAGCGCCGTATTGGCTAAACTTCCTTATGGCTAGTTTAATGACTGCCTGGACAATATTCGGCTTCGAATCTCCTGCTGATTTAGCCGAAGAAACCTTGAATGTGCGTCGTGTTGCTCCGAAAAGTATTATTTCATCGGTTCTAATTACGATCGTACTTGGATTTGTATTTATCTCCATTCTTACTATGGCTATACCTGATCTAGCCGCCGTAACGGCGGCCTCTGACCCCGTATCAACTATTATGTCTTATCATCTTGGTGAGATGCCAACCAAACTTTTCTTGGTTGTCGTGCTAATTGCCATGTTTGCTGTTTCCTTAATAACCATGACAATGGCATCACGACTTATTTTTGCCGTAGCTCGCGATAAACGACTTGTAGCAGCGTCAGTACTAAGTCGTATATCATCGCATCGTGTTCCACATATTTCTATTATGGTGATTGCTGCAATTGAAATAGGGATCTTTTTTGTTGCTAAAAGTCGGACAGATTTTTATGCAACTCCAGTCATCCTTCTATTTTTGGCATATCTCGTCACGGTTG
>RGZA01000242.1 GCA_010031785.1 Alphaproteobacteria bacterium | reverse complement strand
TATACCTAATATTAGTCATACAAATATGACTGTTAATTCCATTATTGTTACAAGTGGTGGTCTTGGTGTTGGTACAACTGCTCCTAGTAATGCTTTCGTAGTAGGGTCAGCTACACAAAATATGACTTTATCAATGAGTTCTAACTTTGGAGAATATTCTAGCATTGAAGCTTTTGATAGTAATAACCCATCACAAAAAAGGTCATTGGCTTTAAATGCATTTGGTGGAAGTGTAGGCATTGGTACAATTGCACCTGCAAATACTTTAGATGTTAGTGGTACAGGAAGAATAACTACATCACTTACAACAGGTGCATTATTTAGTACGAATCAAACAACAACAAATATTGTTAGTACAAATATTAGTGCAGGTACGTTAGTTGGAACAACTCTTTCAACAGCTAATGTTTATGCTTCTTTAGGAACTGTAAGCAATTTTGTAGGTACAACATTAAGTTCAAGTAATTTAATCGCTACTACTTCTACGATACCGAATATTGTTCATACAAATATAAGCTCTGGTACATTAACATTATCCACTACTACTGAATCTGATAACTCAACTACTGGTGCTTTAATTATAACTGGTGGTTTAGGATTAGCAAAGGCTTTAACTTTAGGTAATCATATTAGAACTCAAATGTTACGACCTGGAATGTCCTTTGATGGTCCAATAGATAATGGATGGTGGTATATTGGTAGATTTGATGGTGGTATAGCAGGAGAAACATGTATTATTGAATTTAATAGTGGCAGTGGATTTAATGGTGGTACTGATCAAAACGCATCTACTATTATACACTTACGAAATGGTAATGGCGTAGGTTCAAATATAGGTGCTACTATGAATCGATTTGGAGCAAGTAATCTTTTTACTGCTATACAAGTAAGTTCTGAAAGTACTGGTAATGTTAGTACAGCAGCAGACTGGGATATTTATGTTCAACAAGCTACTAGATTCCATGGAAGACCAGTAGTAAAGATACATACTGGTAATAATGCAGGATTTATACAAAGTTATACAACTGTATCTGCATTTGTAAATACATTAGCCATTGGTACAACAGGTAATTCAAGTTTATTTACATTAGATGTGACTGGTACAGGAAGAATATCAACATCTTTAACCACAGGTGCGTTATTTAGTACGAATCAAACAACCACAAATATTGTAGGAACTACAATAAGTGCTGGTACTTTTGTGGGTACAACTCTTTCAACAGCAAATGTTTCAGCATCTGTAGGAACAATTACAAATTTACTAACTACTAATCAAACAGTTTCAAATATAGCATCATCTTCAGCGAATTTATT
>RGZA01000241.1 GCA_010031785.1 Alphaproteobacteria bacterium | reverse complement strand
AAGCGCTAACATTGATACGCGAATCAATGTTGCCGCCTTTTGGGCCTACATACATTACATTTGGACTGACTATTCTTTTAACTTCTATTTGATCTAGGTTTGGTAAGGAGGTAGCGGATATTATGACTTCCTGCTTAACTTTAAATAAGCCTGTGTCATTGACGGTTACTGAGCCATCAGTTCCACCGCCGATAATAAAAGACTGCGGAGATACCGCCGCCAAGCGCTTCTCTAACATTTACCACACCTTACCATAACCCTATGACCATTCATAGGGATATGGTAAATTATATCACGGTACGCTGTTGATTTAAAGCACTAATAGCCCGGCTTTCCATCGTCTCTATCGGATACCTTTATAGAGGTCCAATAGGCCTCTTCTTCCTCTTGACTAGAAAACCTTGAAGATATGGGTTTCATGGCTTCTTTAAGCCAATCGTTGTGCGCATTGTTCCACTTATCTTCTGCTGCCTTAACCATCTCGTCTCTTGGAACAAGATGCCCAAAAAGCTCCTCATCTGTAGGCTGTCTAGGTATGTTACTGCCCAGCATGGCTTTCTGGTTCATCATGTTAGCCAGTCTCTGAGACGCCATCTTTTCCATATCTTCTTCAGATCTCTCGGACTGCTTCAGGGCTGCTCTTTTCTTGTACTGCTCTACTTCTTCCGGTGTGTACACCTTTACTGGGCTTTTGCTGCTCATTTTTCTTGCTCTTTTAGCCTCAAGATCGGCCTGCTGTCTTGCGCTCAACTGACCCGGCTTGGAGCTATAAGCTTTAACGTTGACGTTCTTACCGCCGGATTGTGCCTCATCGCCTACGTTACCAGCCTTCCTTCTAACGTTGTCAGCGATGTTGTAGCCCCTATAGTTAGACTTGTTAAGGTCCTGTAACTTCTCTATTAGTTCATCGCATTTTGCCAGTATATCCTTCTTGACACCCTTACTCATGTTGTCCTCGCGGCTTGCTTTGCGCTAACAGTTTCTGCCTCATGCCGTCCTCCATATGTCTTAGTTTTAGCTCATGTTCTTTCTGCTTATAGCTTATCTCTAACTCAAGTTGCTTCTTCTTAGCTTCTAAGTCTAGCTTCTTTTCTTCTATAGCCATGTCCAGGATCTTCTTCTTGTGTTCCTTGTCAAGATCTCCGTTATCGTGCTCTTTTAAGGCCGAACTATATTCTACGTCAGACATCCTCTTCTTATGAGATAGCTCATGATCGTTTAAGGCCTGTTCGTGCTGCTGAGATAACGTAGCGCGTTTTTGAGCCAGTTCTCTCTCTATCTCGGCCATCTTTTGAGCATTGTCTACGTCCGCCATGGAC
>RGZA01000025.1 GCA_010031785.1 Alphaproteobacteria bacterium | reverse complement strand
ATCATGGAACTTCCGAGCGATGCTCCCGTTGGCACATCCTTTGTCGATTATGCGGGCCTTAATGATCCGCAATTTGAAATCAAGCTGACCCCCAATCGCGCTGATTGCAATGGTGTGCGCGGCATTGCGCGCGACCTTGCCGCTGCGGGTATGGGCACGCTCAAACCCCTTGCAATTAAAGCACAAACCGCCAGTTTCAAAAGCCCGGTTACGGTCCGATTGGCCGATAACCAAGCCTGCCCGCTCTTCATTGGCCGTATGATCAAAGGCGTGAAAAACCGCCCATCACCCAAATGGCTGCAGGATCGTTTAACCTCGATTGGTTTAAAACCCATTTCTGCGCTTGTCGACATTACCAACTTCATGGCGTTTGATCATGCGCGTCCCTTGCATGTGTTTGATGCTGCAAAACTGAGCGGCAATCTTGTTGTGCGCGCTGCAACGCCGGGTGAAAAAATCACTGCATTGAACGAAAAAGAATATGTGCTTGATGAAACCATCACTGTCATCGCTGATGATCAAAACGTGCTTTCAATCGCGGGGATCATGGGCGGGCTAGATAGCGGCTGTTCCGATTCCACCACCGATGTGTTTTTGGAATGCGCCTATTTTGATCCTGCGCGCACCACGCTTGCGGGGCGTAAACTCAATATCATTTCCGATGCACGCTACCGGTTTGAGCGCGGCGTGGATATCGGTTTCATGCGTAATGCAACCGAGCTTGCAACGCAGCTCATCCTTGAACTATGCGGTGGAAATGCCAGTGAATTGGTGATTTCCGGAACGGAAGCACCACCGCGCCGCGTCACCACCTTGCGTCATGATCGCTGCAAAACCTTGGGCGGCATGGATGTGTCGGTTGCTGATCAAAAACAAATTTTGCAGGCACTTGGCTGCACGGTCGGCGCTGTATCGGGTATTCTGGATGTTATTTTTCCATCCTGGCGCCCCGATTTAGCGATGGAAGCTGATTGCGTAGAAGAAATTCTGCGCATCAAAGGCTATGATGCTATTATCGCAACATCACTTAAAAAAGATTCCGCGCTTACTGTTTCCGCATTTTCACCTGCGCAAAAACGCGCAGCAACCATCCGCCGCGCCCTTGCCGCGCGCGGCCTGCTTGAAACCGTGACGTGGTCATTTATGCCAAGCGCGTTTGGCAAAGATTTTGCCGATTTGCACCCATCTTCCTTCATCCAAAATCCGATCAGTGCCGATCTGGATGTCTTGCGCCCCAGCATCATCCCCAATTTGCTCAGTGCTGCAAAACGCAATGCTGACAGGGGTTTTAGTGATGCAGGCCTGTTTGAAATCGGCCCCATCTACAAATCCGCCAAGGCTGAACATCAGTACCTTTGTGCCAGCATGGTGCGTATGGGCAAAACCCCGCGTAGCTGGAATAATCCTGCACGCAATGTCGATTGCCTTGATGCCAAAGCCGATGCGCTTGCTGCTCTTGAAAGCATCAAGGTACCAACGGGTAATCTGCAGGTAGAAGTGTTCAGCGCAGGGCCGGTTGCGCCTCAAGGCGCAGAGGCATCGCGCAAACAATATTTCCATCCCGGAAGATCAGGCGTCTTGCGCCTTGGCCCGAACGTGCTCGCACATTTTGGTGAAATTCATCCGGCAATTTTATCCGCACTTGATCTGCCGCATGCAGTCATCGCCACGGAAATTTTCCTTGATGCATTGCCCCAGCAAAAAGAAGCCGGTCCAGCACGCAGCCTTGCTGACCTTCCCGATCTGCAGCCGCTGCAACGCGATTATGCATTCATTGTTGCACAAGACATCGCGGCCGATAAACTGCTCAAAGCCATTAAAACAGCCGATAAAGAGCTGATCGCGGGCGTTGAACTGTTCGATGTCTATCAGGGCAAGGGTGTTGAAGCTGGGCATAAATCATTGGCGGTTTCCGTAACATTGCAGCCACGCAGCAAGACCCTGACCGATGCCGATATTGACGCATTCTCGGCCAAGGTTATTGCGGCTGCGCAAAAAGCAACCGGCGCAACGTTGCGCGGCTAACAAGCCGCTTCGCCGAGATCCAAAGAATGAGGCGCACTTCGTGCGTGAGCTGTGCTTTGCACATAAGAAGCTCTCATGGCCGGAAGGCCACCTCATGCGCGAAGCGCAACTCGCCTAGGCTCATCGCGCAGCGAACTCTCTTATGCAAACGGATAATCGGTATAGCCAACCTCTGTGCCGCCATAAAAGGTTGCGCGGTTATAAGGGGTGAGCGCCTTACCTTCAATCACACGCTGCGCAAGATCAGGATTGGAAATATAATAGCGCCCGAATGCAATTGCATCGGCATGGCCTTTTGCTACCACTTTTTTTGCATTTTCCGCTTCATAGCCACCGGCGGAAATAAAAGTACCCTTAAAGGAACTGCGGAATAATTCCGATGTGCTTGGTACTTCATCAACTTTCACATCCGCGCGTCCAGCGCCTGATGAGCGCGGCTCAATCACATGCACATAGGCAATGCCGCGCGCACTGAGCTGTTCGAGCACATAGGAAAACAATGCCTTGGGGTCACTATCATGCATATCGTTGAAGGTGCCATAGGGCGACAAACGCACGCCAACGCGGCCCTTGCCCCATACGCTCACAACCGCATCGACCACTTCCAATAGTAACCGCGCACGGTTTTCAACGCTGCCGCCATAATTATCGCTGCGCTTGTTTGAACCATCTTGCAAAAATTCATCCAGGAGATACCCATTGGCGCCATGCACCTCCACGCCATCAAAGCCTGCATCTTTTGCATTCTGCGCGGCATTTTTATAATCATTCACAATACCGGGGAGCTCAGCTGTTTCGAGAGCACGCGGCTCAAGGATTGGTGTTTCTTTCCAGTCCGCTGTAAAGGTTGAACTGTTCTTTGCAATAATCGCGCTTGGCGCTACCGGCGCACCGCCACCCGGTTGATGCGAGGGATGCGAGATGCGCCCCACATGCCAAAGCTGCAACACGATCTTGCCGCCCTTTTTATGCACAGCATCGGTCACGAGTTTCCATCCCGCAACCTGCTCGGCTGAATGAATGCCCGGCGTTCCAGGATAGCCCTGCCCTTGCTGTGAAATCTGCGTAGCCTCAGAGATAATCAGGCCAGCCCCTGCACGCTGCGCGTAATATTCGGCATTGAGTGCATAAGGGATATTGCCCGGCTGCTGGCTGCGCATGCGGGTGAGCGGCGCCATGATAATGCGGTTTTTAATATCAATATCGCCGATTTTTAGTGCATCAGATAGCTGGGGCATTGTTTGTACTCATTAGAAAGAGGAATGGAGAAATGATTAGCTAGTTGCTTCTTTATAGAAAACAATATGCCCACACAGAACATTTTACAAATATAGTTAATGTAGATTTGATTTTATTTACTTTCAATAATCGATGATAAGATCAGTATCAGCAACACATTGAGGGACATATGGCGCAGCATAGTAACAGTGCATATCAAGATATTTTAGAGCTAGCAACGAAGGTTCCAGAGAAGGGCATTTCTTTTTCTCTTGCCTTTAGCACTTCCGACCTAACAGTGCTTAAAGAAAAGCCACCTCTTCCTAATAACCTGAATTGGTCTGATGCTGGAAAAAAAGCAACAGAAGAAAAGCAACAAGGCCCATATGAATTGTTGCCACAATTCACCCCTTCTGCCTTTGCAGCAAAATTTCCTACTTCCGCCGCTGCTGCTTCCGATGCATCAAAAAAGCCGGATTCTACCCTTGCCAGAGAATTGCTGATTGGATCGTTTCAAACAGCGCGTGAAGCAACTGCCGCTGGCAGAAACGTTGAAATTATCTTCGAACATGCTGGTAAAACAAAAAGCTTCACCTATGACAATGCCGCAGGTTTTACAAACCAGTTTAAAGGTAAAAAACCGCATGCTGCAGCGGATGTTTTCTATCGCTTTGGTATAAACGAAACACGGAGAAATGGCACTCCAGTTAGCAACGATGGGCTAGAAGGGCCAAGCTTACCCGCTGCAAGAAAGCTGGTAACAATTGACATCCATTTTTCTCCAAAAACTTAGGAAAAACAGGGTTTTTAAAGAGATCAGAATTTTAGAAACAAACCCTATTCTCTACCCTTATTCTTCATCGCGCGGGCCTGCTCGCGCTTCCAGTCCCGGTCTTTGATCGCAGCGCGCTTATCTTCTTTTTTGCGGCCTTTGGCAACGCCAAGCTCCAGCTTGGCCTTGCCCTTATCATTAAAATAAATCGAGAGCGGCACGAGTGAAACGCCTTCGCGCTGCACCGCGCCAATCAGCTTGTTGCGCTGTGATTTATGCATCAGCAATTTGCGTGGGCGAATGGCGGCATGCTGCAGATGCGATCCCGCCTGTTTATATTCGCCAAAATTTGCGTTGAAGAGATAAATCTCGCCAGCTGTCGGGCCAGCATAGGCTTCGGCAATACTCACGCCGCCTGCGCGCAGCACTTTTACTTCGGTGCCGGTTAACACCATGCCCACTTCATATTTTTCGCCAATGGCAAATTCAAACCGCGCCTTGCGGTTCTGCGCGACATATTTTTGTGCTTCAATACGGTTGTTCATAAGGGGCGAAGAGACGGAGTTACGAAGGGACGAAGGAATAAACTATAAAGGTAAATTGAAAATAGAATTAAAGAATGTTCTTTGCCAGATATCTTTCTTCGCCCCTTGGTCGCTTCGGCCCTACGGCCCACTACGCAGCACGCTCCACAATCAACCCAACCCTTTGCATAACTTCTGCAAGCTGCGCTTTAGTCGTCGGCTGGCACGGCACCATCGGCAAACGCACTTCATCGCTCATAAAGCCAAGCAGGCTTGCGGCATATTTAATCGGCGAAGGGTTGGTTTCAATGAACATGGCCTGATGCAAAGGCAACAAAACATCGCGCAATTCGTTAAAGCGCGGCATATCGCCTGCGCGCCACGCATCCTGCATTTGCGTACATAATTTAGGTGCCACATTTCCGCTTACCGAAATACAGCCAATACCGCCTTGCGCCAGAAAGGCCGAAGCCGTGAGGTCATCGCCGCAGAATTGCAGGAAGTCCGGGCCGCAATCAAGGCGGGTACGCACCGGTCGCGTCAGATCGCCGGTGGAATCCTTAACACCGATGATCCGTGGCAACTGGGCAAGCCGTTGCATGGTGGGCGGTAAAATATCCACGACACAGCGCGGCGGGATGTTATAAAGCAGGATAGGAATTTCTGTCGAATCATGTACCGCTTTGAAATGTTGATACAATCCTTCTTGTCCCGGCTTGTTATAATAGGGCGTCACAATCAGCGCGCAATCAGCGCCAAGGCGGGTTGCACTTTGCGTGCGGCGAATGACATCGGCCGTGTCAAACGACCCCGTACCGACAACCACCGGAACGCGGCGCGCAGTTACATCCACCGCGATTTCAATCAGGCGATCCTGTTCATCTTCGGTCAAAGTGGGGCTCTCGCCCGTGGTGCCACACACCACAATCCCGTTCACGCCTTCTTTAATTTGCCAGTCAACCAAACGCTCATAGGCTTTTTCATCAATCTCGCCGCCCCGAAAAGGCGTTACCAACGCGGTCATCAATCCATGCAAACGAACCATATGTATCCTCTATTCACTTCAAATTATCTAAAAAGTTTAACTGCTTCACCGCGCCTTTGCCAGTGCATAATCGCCGGTTTCGTTGCTTTTTTAACGATTACAGCGCCTTTCACCCCCGCTTTTGCCGCTACCACTGTACGCAGCTCAAGCAGTTCATCCGCCAGCTTTGGTTACGATAATGGCGGCCCACGTGCGGCCTTTACCGCACTTGAAAACAAGAGTGGCAGCGATGCGCTTCGCGCCATGTCAGGCAGCGACAATGCCGTGCTGATTGATATCGTCACCGGCCTTGCCATGGGTCTTGATGACAGCCCCTATGATTTTAATGCTGCGCAGCAATTTTTGCTTAGTCACAGCTATTGGCCCGAAAGCGATCGCAACGCAATCGCGCGCCAGGCCGAGAAAAAAATGACCGGTGATGTGGATACGCAAACGTTGCTCGCATTTTTTGCACTCTATCCACCGCAAACCGCTGATGGCTTTAACCGTTATATCGATGCGCTGAATGCCACGCGGCAAACGCAAAAAATTGCCCCTGCTATTCGCAATCGCTGGCGCGAAACCAATATGGGTGAGGATGAACAAAACAATTTCCTCTCGCGCTATGGCTCATCGATCAGCATTGCCGATACGCATTATCGCCTCGACCGCTTGCTATGGAACAAATATTACGATCACGCGCAGCGTCTTTATCCGCTCATCAGCACCGGCATGATCAGTGTTGCGCAGGCACGCATTGCATTGTCCAAGGGCAATGCCAATGCTCCAAAGCTGGTTGAACATGTGCCAAGCAGTCTGCAAAATGATCCGGGCCTTATGTATGAGCGCACCAAATGGCGAAGAAAGCATGATGATATGCAAGGCGCCTATGCGCTGATCAAATCAGCAGGCACGCACCTTGGCAGACCTGAAGAATGGTGGGATGAACGCAATGCGATCAGCCGTGATCTTATCATCAATGGCGATTATGCAGGTGCTTATCAATTGGTTGCACGTAGCGGCCTATCCAAAGGTCAGGAATATTCCGATGCAGAATTTTTAGCGGGCTGGCTTGCCTTGCGCTACCTTAACAACCCTGCCGATGCGCTTATGCATTTTCAGCATCTTAACAGCAATGCAACCGCGCCCATTACCTTTGCCCGCGCCGCCTACTGGATTGGCCGCAGCTATGAAGCCTTGGGTCAAACTCCGCAAGCGCAAAACTGGCTTACGCGCGCATCCGTGTTCGGCACAACCTATTACGGGCAACTCGCCGCTGCGCGCCTTTATCCCACCAGCCAGTTATCGGCCAATGTTGCACCGATCCCGCAGCAAGCAATCAGCAATTTTCAAAACCTGCTCACCACCGCAATTGTGCAACAACTCGTGGAAGTTGGTGCACGCAAAATTGCGGAACGCTTTGCACTCGCCTTTGCCAATAATGCAAGAGAGGAAAATGATTTCCGTTTAATGGCTGGCCTTGCGCTGCAGCTTGACATGCCAGAAACCGCTGTCAAAGTTGCCAAAGCCGCCGCCAAGAAACAGATAGCATTACCTGTTGAAGGCTATCCGGTGCTCAGTATTGTTGAGAGTAATAATACCCCCCTTGCGCATGCCATCATCCGTCAGGAAAGCCAGTTCGATGCACGCATCGCAAGTACATCCAATGCACAAGGATTGATGCAGCTTCTACCATCCACCGCAAAGCATGTTGCGAATAAAGCAAACATCTCGGTTGATCCCACCAACCTATATGATCCGGAAACCAATGTGCGTTTGGGCACCGCTTATATCGAAGAACTGCTCGGCAATTTCAACGGCTCATTGCCACTCACCATCGGTGCCTATAATGCAGGCCCCGGGCGCATGCGCGAATGGCTTGGCAAATTTGGCGATCCGCGCGGCAAGGATGTCGATGCCGCAATTGACTGGGTTGAAACCATCCCTTTCAGCGAAACACGCAATTATGTCCAGCGCGTGATGGAAGCCTTGCAGCTTTATAGAGCCAAGCTTTCCGGCGGCACAGCATTGCTGGGTATTGGCACAGATTTAACGAATTAGGCCCAAGGTTTTAGGGACTAGACAAAAAACCTCTTATCTCGGGCCTCATTCCTGGGGCCTATTGCCTAATGCCTATGGCTTCTGCTAAAATCAATGCAACAGAAAGAGATCCCCATGATCAATCTGCCTACCCTTATTCTCCTTGGAATTATGATCGTTGCTGCAAGCGCGTTTGTGCTTGGTGCGATGCTGTGGCTCAAGCGCCTGCGTGCCAATCTTGCATCGGCCGTTTCCGAAGCGCTCGCGCGGCAGATTACGCATGGCCAAAAAGTGGAAGAGGCGCTTGCCGTCCTGCAACTTAATCAAAAGAAAATGGAAGGTCAGGTTCTTATTCTGGCCGAAGCACAACGCAACGCCCGCAATGACATCAACACCCTCGCCCAGCGCTTTGAGCAGCGCGAAATCAGCGCGGATGCACAAAGCTCGCAAAACCGTATCCTTCATTAATTCTTTGCGTGCAGCGCAACAATAGGCCCAAGGCCCAAGGTTTCAAGTATTAGAAAAACGTGTGTCGGGCCTTATTCCTCGGGCCTTGGGCCTACTTAACGCCCTTTTAACAGCTATGGCCTTATGCTGTCTTAAGCATGCATAACGCTTTCACATCTCACCCTTACACACATCATGAAAAATCATATGACATCTGACACCCAGGTGAACCCTGTCGCGTTGAATCTTTCTGCCGCCGAACAATGGCACCCCAAGGCTGCACCAGCCAGCGTTGAAAAAACCTTGATCCGCAGCGTGTGCGTGTATTGCGGTTCATCCTCGCGCGTAAAGCAAAGCTACAAGGACAACGCCAAAACCCTTGGCACCATGCTCGCGCAAAAAGGCATTGATGTTGTCTATGGCGGCGGGCGCGTTGGCCTGATGGGCATTGTTGCCGATGCTGCGATGGAAGCAGGCGGCAAGGTAATCGGTATTATTCCTGGGCATATTCAATCCAAGGAAGTCGAGCATCATGGCATCACGGAGTTGCATGTGGTTGACAGCATGCATACGCGCAAACGCATGATGGCCGAAAAATCCGATGCATTCGTAATATTACCGGGTGGCTTTGGTACGCTTGATGAAGCCTTTGAAATCATTACCTGGAAACAATTGCAGCTGCACGAAAAGCCGGTAATCATTTTTGATGATGGCGGCTTCTGGGACCCGCTGGTTAAGCTGATGGATAATCTGATTAATGAAGGGTTTGCCACCGATCGCCACCGCGACCTTTACACCGTTGCGCACAGCCTGCCTGACGTGTTTGAAATCCTCAAACAACCGATCATCCCGCCACCACCTATTGAAACCAAGTGGCTGTAAAAGGAAGCAGCGCACACTAACTCCCCTGCCATTGGGCCCAGCCTTGGCTAAAGCTTCGGCGGGTCTGGTGCTTGCGTCCACCCAAGCCTCTGGCGTAGGTGGAAGGGGCTGGGGGCGGGGATGTCTCACTAAACCGTGATCGTTATTGCCATCTCCCCTCTCCTAACCTCTCCCAAAGGGAGAGGAATAACTTGGTCGCTTGCCGCAACCATCCTTGCATCATCAGAGCAAAAAATTTAACCTGTGCGTATTAGCAATTACTCCGCACATCATATGTCCTCTTCCCCAATCCTTATCTCCAACATCACCTGCGCACGCCGCGGGAAGGATCTGTTTGCACCGATCAGCATTACCTTAAACGATGGCGAGACATTAATTCTGCGCGGGGAAAATGGCAGCGGAAAAAGCACGCTTCTGCGCACGCTCGCGGGCTTGATTCCCTCAACACTCAACACTCATCACTCATCACTCTATTTGGGTCACACTAACGCCCTGCATCCATCACTCACCGTACATGAACATCTGGATTTCTGGCGTGGGCTGCAATCATCACGCGCGCTTCCTAACAGCGAAATTCTGTTGATGCTGAGTTTGCGTGAGCATGCTACAAAACACGCTAGCCACCTATCCAATGGGCTTAAACGCCGCCTCGCTTTCGCGCGGCTGTTATTGCATCCGGCAAAACTCTGGTTACTTGATGAGCCGCAAGCAGCGCTTGATAAAAACGCGCTGCACATCTTGCTGAACCTGATCAGCGATCACGCATCGCAAGGCGGTATTAGCATTATCGCAAGCCATGATGATCTATCAATCGCTGGTGCTCAAACCCTTACGCTGCAGGCCGCCACCATGAGCACTAAACAATGAGCGCAAGCCTTGCCCTTTTCCAACGGGAAATGCTGCTCGCATGGCGCGTACGCGGTGAAACCGCTGCGCATTTTGTTTTTATCCTTTTGATCATCACACTGTTTCCATTCGCCCTAGGTCCAGACACACAGCTTTTGCAGAAACTCGCGCCGGGTCTATTATTACTCGCCATCCTGCTCGGCCAGATGCTAGGGTTTGAGCGTTTATTCAGCGGTGATTTTCACAATGGCACGCTCGATCTCATCCCTTGCAGCAACCTGCCTTTACCCCTTTACGCACTCATCAAATCCTTTGCGCAATGGTGCGCATTGTTTTTACCCATATTGATTTTCAGCCCCTTATTTATGCTGCTGCTGCATGTTGATCTGAATGCAATCGCTCCATTGCTGCTTTCCCTCACCCTTGCATCACTCTTGGTACAATTCCTGGGCATGCTTGCCAGCGCACTGGCGCTAGGTGCAAAAAATTCGGGATTAATCCTGCCGCTGCTGCTTATTCCCTTTTATATTCCGGTGATGATTTTTGCTGTCAGTCTGGCTGCGCAAGGTTTTACAGCAGAAGGCCTGCAAGCCCTCTATTTCCTGTGCGCCCTGTTTTTTCTTTATCTATCCACCTTACCTTTTCTAAGCGGCGCGGCGCTACGTTCTGCCCTTGAATCTTTGTAGGAACCGACATTATGGATATGAGCGATCAAGATTGAGCAAACGACCAACTAATACCCCTCCCCTTGCGGCAGGGGTTAGGGGAGGGGTATATTAAGTTTTTAAAAAATTGGAATTAGACATTAGAAATTTTATTTTCTTCTGTGCCTGACTTCAATTGATTATGTACCCCTGCCCTAACCCCTGCCGCAAGGGGAGGGGAATTGCAGCATTTCTTCTTCGATTAATTACTCAGAACACCAAGTACAAAACGCTCATGAACATCTTCACCTATTTTGCTAACCCGCTTCGCTTTCAAAAACTTGCGCGTATAGTGTGGCCCATCAGCATGCTGCTAAGCCTGATCCTGTTTGGCTTTGGCTTGAACGAAGCGCTGTTTACCTCGCCCGTTGATTACCAGCAGGGCGAAACGGTGCGCATCATGTATGTGCATGTGCCCGCCGCATGGTGGGCGCTGGCGCTTTACAGCATGATGGCGATTGCAGCGCTGACCGCGTTTGTATGGAAACACACGCTTGCTGATTTATTCTGCAATGCCGCCGCACCGGTTGGCGCAACCCTGACCGCGATTTGTTTGATCACTGGCAGCCTATGGGGCAAGCCGATGTGGGGCGCATGGTGGGTGTGGGATGCACGGCTGACCAGCATGCTGATTTTATTTTTTCTGTATCTGGGTTACATCGTCTTGCGCAATGCCTTTGATGATCAACACAGTGATAATGGGCGCGGTGAAAAAGCGAGCCAGCTTTTGCTCATCATCGGCCTGATCAATATTCCCATCATCAAATTTTCCGTTGAATGGTGGAATACGCTGCATCAGGGCGAAACCGTCTTCAAAAAAGGGGGCTCGGCCCTTGACCCTTCCATGATGCCGGCACTTTTTTTGATGGCCGGGGGCACTTTTTTTCTTTGCTTATCGCTTATTTTGCTCAGAATTCTGACTGCGATCGCCCTTAAAAAACTACAAAATAGCCAAAAAGTATAGTATTAACGGCCTTTTCTATCCTTAATGCTTGTTTAAGCAATTTTTTTTACTTACATCGCAAAAAAGTTATTTCAGGTGTTTTTGCTTTCATGATTAGGGAGTAATCTCACAATAGGGAATCAAGAAAAGCTCATGAAGAAGCAATGTGATGACCAAAGAAAAACGAAATATAAAAAACAAAATTGCTTTTTGAGGATATAGACCGTGCGAGTAGATATGACACCAACTGTTTTTTTAGCCCTATGTGGCCTTGTAAAGGATGCGATGCTTGAAGAAAGCGACGCTAGCGCAGTGCTGCAGAAAGCTGCAGCCGAACTGGCGGCGGCTTTTGATGCCTTAAGCGAAATCCCCGAAGGTCTTGAGCAACATAGCGCTACCATCAGCCGTCTGGCCGATGAAACCCCTGCTGCTACGGTATCCAGCCAGGCCGTTGCTTAAGAAGTAAACGTCATGCCCGCGAAGGCGGGCATGACAGCTATGTTTATCGCTTGTTATCCCTGCATCGCTTAAACTATCTTCAGACCCATGTTTGAACAATTCTGGGCCTGGCTATCAGGACATCTCAATTTTCTCGTAGCGTTTGGCCTTTTGGGCCAGGGGCTGTTTATGATGCGCTTTGTTGCGCAATGGATTCATAGCGAGAAGCTGGGCCGCAGCGCGATCCCCGACATTTTCTGGTTCTTCAGCATTGCAGGCGGCGTGGTGCTGCTGATCTATGCTATTCTTAAAAACGACATCGTCTTTATTATTGGCCAAGCCCTTGGCCTTTTTATCTATATGCGCAACGTCATGTTGATCCACAAAAGCAAAAAGGAATCCTCTCTATGAATTTTTTTAAATGTTTTTACTCGCCCGATTTCTATGCTGCGCTGATCAGGAAGGGCAAAGGCATTGGCATCAGCTTCATCCTGATGATTGCACTGATTGATTTTATTGGCGTTATGGTGATGCTTGCACGCCTTGTGCCTGATCTTAACAATCACATGACCAATATCACCGCTCAATTGCCAGCGCTCAGCATTAATGAGGGTGTGCTCAAGATGGAAAAACCATCACCCTATTACATCCAGATTGATGGAAAGAATATCGTCATGTTTGATACATCCGGGCCCAGCAAGGAACTGGCCAATGTTTCCAAAATTCTTGGCGAAAATAAAATCCAGATGTTGGTAACGTCTGAATTCGTTGCCATGCAAAAAAGCAATGCGGCCCTTGAAATTTACCGTTTTGATGACACCAAATTTAAAAACATCACCATCACGCAGGATAAATGGATCGAGGTTGGCCAGCAGATCGGCGTATGGGTGGTGCCAGTTGCCTTTGCCGTTATGGCTTTCGCATTCATCCTGATTGCGTTTGTTGCAACCTTCATCAAGGCCTTGATCGTCAGGCTTATGGCGATCTTTCTGCGCAATCCGCCCGATTTTTCAGCCGCCATGCGCCTTGCAGCCGCCGCAGCCATTCCCGCAGTTACGCTGGTTACACTCTATAATCTTGTGAATGATGGTATTACGCAGAATGTCCCCGGCGCACTGCAAGCCGCGCAGCGCGATCTTCCCGCCTATAGCAGCTTTGTATTATGGTTTCTGTTCGCAGCCGTTGGCTTGTGGAGCAGTAACCGCACGAGCAATGCAGAGCACGACAGGATATAGAAGCTACTAGCCAAGGTTAAGTATATCTTTTACGGTAGTGACAGCCTGCTTTGCTCTTTCAGGCGTACTTTTTAAAGCCTTGGACGGATAATCAGCCGAAGTAAGATTTTTTACCCGTTGCTGCAATTGTTTAAGTAATGCGCTTAACTCTGGAGCAGTAAGCTCTGTTTTTGCAAATGCATATGGACATGGAACTTTTAATCTTTTTGAAAGTGGTATAGGAGAGAACTGTGCTGCAAATGCTTGGTTAGCGTCCGCTGTATGATTACCATGAACCTCATCCGTTGCTGCGCGCCATGCAGCAACAAGAATTCTATGATGAACTGCTCCAGTCCGCTGCGTGTCAAAAAAAAGCATGCCACTCTGATGCAGTTTCTCTGTAAAAAAATGTAAATTTTTTATTTCACCTTTTTCTGCACTCATTTTCTCTATTTCTTAAAAAGATTAAGGGGCCGGATCAGAGCCAAGCGCCCAATTCTTTACAAAAGCCACAGCCCGCCTTGCTCTTTCAGGCACGGTTACTTGTAAGGTTCTTGGTGTGTGTGTCTTTTTAGATCTCTTTTTCGGTTTTTTAGCTGAATAATCAGCTGGCGAAAGCCCTTCTGTTCGTTGCTGCAAATATCCGAATAACGCTCTTATTTCTGGAAGCGTAAGTTCTGTTTTTGCATGTGCATATGGTCCTACAAGTTCTGCCTTTTCTGGATCGATAAAAGAAGAGAATTGTGCTGCAAACGCTGTATCAGCCGCATTCGTATTTTTACCATAAACCTCGTCTACTGCATCACGCCACGCTTTAGTCAGTAGGCGGCAATGGAATCGTGCGACAATATTAGTATCAAAAAAAGTCATGCCCTGCTCATGCAATCGCAATGCAAAAGAACTTAAATTCCCGGTATTTGAAAGTGGTACGGTACCCATCTCTTTATCCTTTAAAAAATATCATTACGCGGGGTATAATAGCGGTTAGCCGTGAAAGTAAAGAGCCCGTTTTTCACCCATTTTTCCCCGTTTTTCATTGAAGTTCTTAATAAAGTGAGCTAATCCGGATCATGGCTTCACTATTTAACCTTCCTACCCGCCTTTTTCCCCACCAAAACCGCCTTACGGGCGCGGCCTATGGCGTGCTGGTGCTGTTTTGCCTGGCGATCTTTCTGCCTGGCTTTTTCACCCTGCCCGTCATTGACCGCGATGAAGCGCTGTTTGCGCAAAGTTCTAAACAAATGCTGCAAACCGGTGATCTGATCGATATCCGTTTTCAGGATGAAGCGCGCAATAAAAAACCCGCAGGCATTTACTGGCTGCAGGCGGGCGCTGCAAAAATGGTTCAGAACATTTCCGGCATTGAAGAAAATATCATTTGGCCCTATCGCCTGCCATCCTTGCTCGGCGCAATTCTTGCGGTGCTGTTGACCGCCGCCATTGGCTCAAAAATTCTCAATGCCGAAATGGGGTTTGCTGCCGGTATCCTGCTCGCCTGCACCGTGCTGCTCAATAGCGAAGCACGCCTTGCCAAAACCGATGCCATGCTCTTGGCCACCATCCTTGCCTGCCAGTTTGTGTTGGCAAAGGCCTTCATGCAGACAAAAGCCCTTAAAACAAAGGATTTCCTGCTCTTCTGGCTATCGCTTGCCGCCGGGTTTCTTATCAAGGGGCCGATTGTGCTGCTTGCGCCAATGGGCACTTTGCTTGCACTAAAATGCTTTAAGGAAGATATCGGTTTTGCCAGAAAACTCAAACCACTTTTTGGATTACCACTTGCGCTTGCGCTGATCCTGCCATGGTTTTTTCTCATCGCACAACACACCGATGGTGCATTTTATAAAGAAGCAGCAGGCCAAGATCTGTTTGCAAAAATCTGGCAGGTGCAAAGCTGGGAGCAACATTGGGGCCTATCGCTGCCCGGCCTTTATGCTGTGATTATGCCACTCACACTATGGCCAGCATCGCTTCCTTTCATGCTTGCCATTCCCTATTTATGGGCCAGCCGCCATGACCGCGATGTACGCTTTTGCATTGCATGGGTATTGCCGATCTGGCTGCTGTTCGAAGTAACCCTCACCAAGCTGCCGCATTATGTGCTGCCTGCTTATCCAGCCTTATGTTTATTGGCAATGCGCTGGCTGTTTTCCGGCGTGCGCGATAGCGGCCGCCCCTTATGGAACAACGCCGTCTATCTCATCTTTGGCGCAGTATCGGTTGTGCTTGCATTGCTGCCGGTGGTTGCGCCGATCAAGCTGGAAGGAACGTTATTTTACTGGGCGATGATGCTTGCAACGCTCGCGCTTGCAGCAGCACTTGCTTGCATCCAGCTCTTTCGCCGCAACACGCCTGTTCTTGGGCTGGCACCCTTACCGGTTGCGGGCTTCACGCTGATGCTATCACTCTTTACCTGCATGTTACCCAACCTGCCGCATTTATTCCTAAGCGAACAGATCATGCAAAATCTTCCAGAGATTCCGAACTGCCAGAATGCCGCGCTTTACGCCGGCGGCTATAGTGAGCCGAGCCTTGTGTTTCTTTCAAACCGTGAAGTGAAATTTTACAATGTGGGGGAGCGCGTATCGGTCGAAATGAAACGCCACCCTTGCGCGATTGGCATTGTGGATGATGAACAGCTACCTGAATTTATTGAAAAAAGCCCCGGCTTTGGTTTGCTTTACGAAGAAACGGCAACAGTGAGCGGCTTTAATTACGGGCGCGGGCACAACACGACGCTGCATATTTTCAGGACAAAATAATGTCAGGCATCCCAGAATATTTTTAGACAGCCCAACAGGCTGGCAAAAATATATCTGGGATCTCTTATGAGTTGAATAATAACAGGATCCCGGATCAAGTCCGGGATGCTTATGGATTAAACATGCACCGAAAGAATAAACGCAGCGACTAAAAACACGCCGCTGGTGATCATCAATCCGACATCAAATGCAGGTTTTCTTGTTAGTACAATTGACCGGATAATCATTCGTTTCATGTGCGCCCCTTATTTCAAAAACCTACCTTCACAGCATAACCCGGATTCTTGAAAGTAAAGGCGCTATCTATAGTTAAACCCCGCTAACCATTTTGAGGAGCAGCATAAACCTCAAACTTGCCAGGATTTACTCTGCCCAATTTGATGCATGCTAAGATAGGTGAGATATTACAAACCAGCACAACATCACTACCACCAAATGCCAGCACCGTTGCCGCTTTACCCTCTAACGTTATCCAAATAAAATCCCTTAAAAACATTCCGTATCCGAACCTATCAATTATGGCAAATTTAACAAGCGCAAATACGCAATCTGTTAAAACCTCTTAACCTCTGCCTATTTTCTTCATCATTTAGTTAGAAATCCTGCCTTAGTGTTAAATCCCTACTCTAATCACTCCACGGGATACATCCATGCGCCAGGTCTATATTGCAGGTTATGCACGCTCCCCCTTCACCCCTGCGAATAAAGGGGAAATGGCCGGCATTCGCGCCGATGATATTGCTGCACAAACCATTCTTGGCCTTCTTAAAAAAACCGGCATGGATGCCAAATATATTGAAGACCTTATTCTTGGCTGCGCGTTTCCCGAAGGCGAACAGGGTTTAAATCTTGCGCGGCTTGTGGTTCTGCTTGCGGGCTTGCCGCTTTCAGTTGCCGGGCAAACCGTTAATCGCTTTTGTGGCAGTTCCATGCAAAGTATTCATGCTGCTGCAGGAGCGATTCAAATGAATGCGGGCGAAGCCTTTATCTGCGCGGGCGTTGAAAGCATGACGCGCGTTCCCATGAGCGGCTTTAATCCCCTTCCCCATCCGGGCCTCACGCAACGCATGCCAGGGGCCTATATGGGCATGGGCACCACGGCTGAAAATGTTGCACGCATGTTCAAAATTTCACGCGCCGAGCAAGAAGCCTTCGCTGTGCGCTCCCACAAAAAAGCGGCGCAAGCCCAGGCAAAAGGCTATTTAACTGATGAAATCATCCCCATCTCCGCCGATGGCTATAGCGCAAGCCAGGATGGCTGCATTCGCCCTGAAACAACGGCAGAAAAATTATCCGAACTCAAACCCGCCTTTGAAGAAAAAGGTTCGGTAACTGCGGGCACATCAAGCCCCCTCACCGATGGTGCAGCATCAGCCCTTGTCGTCTCCGAAGATTTTCTGCGCGCGAACGGATTAACGCCAATGGCAAAAATCCGTAGCATTGCTGTTGCAGGTTGCGCGCCAGAGATCATGGGCATTGGCCCTGTGGTTGCAACGCGCAAGGCATTACAACGCGCAGGCTTAACAATCGCAGACATTGATATCATTGAACTCAACGAAGCTTTCGCATCGCAATCCCTTGCCTGCATTCGCGAACTAGGATTGGATGAAAGCAAGATCAATCTGGATGGCGGCGCCATTGCGCTTGGTCATCCGCTTGGCGCAACTGGCGCACGCATCACTGCCAAAGCTGCACAGCTTTTGCAACGTACCGGTAAAAAATTCGCCCTATCCACCCAATGCATTGGCGGCGGACAAGGCATCGCAACTATATTAGAGGCCATTTAGGCCAGTAATGAGTAGTGAGGAATGAGTAATGAACTCACCTGTTTAGAAATTTTTCACTACTCACTACTCATTACTCACTACCATGGAGCTTAAAGAATGATTGAACGAATTGAAAAGGTTGCCGTAATCGGCTCGGGCGTAATGGGTGCGCAAATTGCTGCGCATCTTGCCAATGCTGGCCTTTCCGTCATGCTGCTTGATATCGTGCCAGATGGCGCAAAAGAGGCCAATATCGTGGCTAAAACTGCGCTTGAAAAGCTCGTGAAAATGGACCCCGCGCCCTTTATGCATAAGAGCTTTGTTAATCGCATCACCGCTGCAAATTTGCGCGATGATCTTAATAAACTTGGCGAAGTTGACTGGATCATCGAAGCAATTATTGAAAACCCGGTCATCAAATCTGATCTGTATAAAAAGATTGATGCCGTGCGTAAAAAAGGCTCCATCGTTTCATCTAACACTTCCACCATTCCGCTTGGCGTTTTAACCGGCGGCCAGTCCGAAGATTTTGCAGCTGATTTTCTGATCACGCATTTTTTCAACCCGCCGCGCTACATGCGTCTTCTTGAACTTGTCACCGGCCCAAAAACGCGCGCCGATGCTGCAGCACTCATCCGCAAAACCTGCGATGAAGTTTTGGGTAAAGGTGTTGTGGAATGCAAAGACACACCGGGCTTTATCGCCAATCGCATCGGCACCTACTGGATGGAGCGCGCAGTGACCGCCGCGATTGATCTTGGCCTGTCGGTTGAGGAGGCAGACGCCGTATGCGGCAAGCCCCTAAACATGCCAAAAACAGGGGTTTTTGGCCTGATTGACCTTGTTGGCCTTGATCTGATGCCGCTGATTGCCAAAAGCTTTCTGGCAACGCTTCCAACAGATGATGCCTACCGCACGCTGCATCGCGACGTGCCATTGTTTAGCAAAATGATTGCTGATGGTTATACGGGCCGCAAAGGCAAAGGTGGCTTCTACCGCATCAACCGCGATCCTGCACCAGATCGTGCGAGCGATAGCGAAGCGCGTGAATCTGCTGCGCCTAAAAAAGGTGGAAAAATCAAAGAGTCTGTCAATCTGCAAACCGGTGAATATGCGGTAAGCAAAGATACAAAACTTTCCGCGCTTGAAAATGCTGGCAAGGATTTACGCAAACTCTGCGAAGGCACTGATAAAATTTCCCAATTCGCATGGACGTGTTTGCGCGATGGCCTCTCCTATGCTGCAAGCCTTGTTCCACAAATCGCCAATGATGTTGTTGCCGTTGATGAAGCCATGCGCTTTGGTTACAACTGGGGCGATGGCCCGTTTGAGCTGATCGATCGCCTTGGCGTTGACTGGTTCGTTGACCGTCTGAAACGCGAAGGCGCACGCATTCCTGAATTGCTGTTAAAGGCTGCGGGTAAAGGCTTTTACAAGACCATCAATGGCAAACTTAACTACCTCACCATTGCTGGCGAATTCACGCCTGTGAAACGTGCATCAGGCATTCTATTGCTCAGCGATGTGAAGCGTGCATCTGAAAAACCCGTCTTCAAAACTGGTTCCGCAAGCCTGTGGGATATTGGCGATGGCGTATTGTGCGCGGAATATCATTCCAAGATGAATGCGATTGATCCGGATATTTTCAAAACATTGCAAGAAGCATGCAAAATTATTCCGAGCAGCAATGGAAAATATAAAGCCCTCGTCATTCATAACGAAGGCTCGAATTTTTCCGTTGGTGCAAATCTTGGTCTGGCCCTGTTCGCCATCAACATCGCCTCATGGGAAACGATTGAGCAGTTGGTGAAAGAAGGCCAAAACACCTATCGTCAATTGCGCTATGCGCCCTTCCCTGTTGTCAGCGTGATGCATAATATGGCACTGGGTGGTGGTTGTGAAATCCATCTGCATGCTGATCACACCATTGCGCATGCTGAAACCTATACCGGCCTTGTTGAGGTGGGCGTTGGCGTTATCCCCGGCTGGGGCGGCTGTGCACAGCTTCTGGGCCGCGCCTATCATCACCCCAAGCAACGTAAAGGCCCGATGCCAGCGCTTGCGCAAGTGTTTGAGCAGATCGCTACTGCGAAATTCTCCAAATCTGCCTTTGAAGCACGCGAAATGATGTATCTGCTGGATGGCAAACACAAGATCACCTTCAATATCGACCGTGTGCTGGCCGATGCCAAAAGCGCAGCGCTTGAGCTTTCGAAAAATTACAAAGCACCCGAACCTTATAGCTATCGTCTTGCTGGGCCTCCTGGCAAAGCCGCAATCGGTTTATCGGTTGGCGCGATGAAGGCGGTTGGCAAAGTCACCCCGCATGATGAAGTCGTGATTGATACCCTTTCCGATATTCTTACGGGCGGTAAAACCAACATCATCAAAATGATGAGTGAGGATGATATCTACAAACTCGAATTCGAAGGCTTCATGAAACTGATCCGCACCCAAGGAACCATCGCGCGCATTGAAACGATGCTCGAGACTGGCAAGCCCCTTAGGAACTAAAGATAAGAAATTGAGATGAGCAACAGAAATCACTCCCAACAAAAAATACACGTCATCCCGCACTTGATGCGGGATCCAGCTTTGCGTGCGTCTGCACGCACAAATAAAAAGATAACATCTGGATCCCGCATAAACGCTAAAGCGTTTTGCGGGATGACGTGTGTGGATGGTATAGGATGGAACTAAAAAACATCACCATCTACCTACCCCTTCTTGCCGGCATTGGCTGGGGGCTGGCCTACGTCATTAACGCCCGTAATTACGAGGTTATTACCGTTTCCAGCAACCTGATTGCAGGCGGAATTGGCGTTATTATTGCAGGATTTATCGTAAGCCTTCTGCTCAATGAAAAAATTGATTTCACGCCCTTCTTCACCCATCCGCAACGTGGCTGGTTCTGGATATCACCGACCATTGCCTTGCTCGCAACCATCGCGCTGCAGGTCAGTTTGAAATTTAATTCCGCAACCTACACAGGCCTTGCGGAACTCATTTACGTCATTCTCATTCCCATCTTTGCATATTTTTTATTCGGCCAGAAACAACTTAACACTACCATGCTGATCGGCGGCGCGCTGATGCTGTGCGGTGTCGGGTTTGTGGTCTATGGCCAATTACAAAAATCGTAATGAGGAATGAGTATTGAGTAATGAATAAACTTCGCTCTTCACTACTCATTACCAACTACTCACTACTCAACAAGGAGTAATCATGGCAACTTACAAAGCACCCTTACGCGATATGCAGTTTCTGCTCAACGAAGTGTTTGATGCAGGGCAACTCGCCAAGCTCCCGGGCTATGAAGAAGCCACGCCCGATATGATGCTAAGCATCTTGGAGGAGGGCGCAAAGCTGTGCGAAGAGGTCCTGCAACCCCTCAACCATAGTGGCGATGAAGAAGGCTGCACGTTCAACGATGGCACCGTTACAACGCCAAAAGGCTTTAAAGAAGCCTATGATACCTTCACCCAAGGCGGCTGGATGGGGCTTTCCTGTTCCAAGGAATTTGGCGGGCAGGGGCTGCCGTTGCTGCTCAATTTCCTGCTCGATGAAATGGTCTGCTCGGCGAACTTATCATTCGGCATGTATCCCGGCCTCTCGCACGGCGCCTATAACGCGATTGAAAAACATGCAACGCAAGAACTGAAAGAAAAATATCTGCCCAAAATGGTAACGGGCGAATGGTCAGGCACCATGTGCTTAACCGAACCGCATTGCGGCACTGATCTTGGCCTGATCAAAACCAAGGCATTGCCCAAGACAGACGGAAGCTATTCCATCACCGGCACCAAGATTTTTATCTCAGCAGGTGAGCATGATCTCACTGAAAATATCATCCACTTGGTTTTAGCAAAACTTCCTGACGCGCCCCCTGGCGTGCGCGGCATTTCATTATTTTTAGTTCCAAAATTTTTGGCCGATGGCACGCGCAATGGCGCGGTGTGCGGTTCAATCGAACACAAGATGGGTATCAAGGCATCCGCCACCTGCGTGATGAATTTTGATAATGCGCAAGGATGGCTGGTGGGCGTGCCCAATAAGGGCATGAAAGCGATGTTCACCATGATGAATGAAGCGCGTTTAGCGGTTGGTTTACAAGGGCTTGGCATCGCTGAAGTCGCTTATCAAAACGGTTTATCTTACGCCAAGGATCGCTTGCAGGGCAGGGGACTTAAGGGCACGCAATTCCCTGATAAACCGGCTGATCCGATCATCGTCCATCCTGATGTACGCCGCATGTTGCTGACCATGAAGTCCATTACAGAAGGTGCACGCGCGCTGGCTGTCTGGGTGGGTATGAACCTTGATATCGAAACCAAACACAGTGATGAAACCACGCGCCATGAAGCGGGCGAACTCGTTGCATTGCTCACCCCGATTACCAAAGCGCTGATGACTGATCACGGATTTGATGCTGCGAATTTGGCGGTGCAGATCATGGGCGGCCATGGTTATATCCGCGAATATGGCGTGGAACAATTTGTGCGTGATGCGCGCATCACG
>RGZA01000240.1 GCA_010031785.1 Alphaproteobacteria bacterium | reverse complement strand
TAGTCGGCCAGCAGAAGCGCTATGGAGTAAGGTTCCTCACCACTGGAGCAGGCGGCTGACCAAATATGTAGTTTGGGCGAGGGTGCCTCGCGGGGGGCAAATTCCGGGAGGATGGTGTTTTTTAAGAAATCGAAGTGGGCGCTTTCGCGGAAGAAGAAGGTGTGATTGGTGGAAATAGCATCGATCAAATCGCCGAGTTCTTCTTCGCCCTTGGGTGTTTTCAAAAACTTGCAGTAGTCGCCGTAAGTCTTCTGTCCCAAGCTGCGGAGGCGTTTACTGAGCCTTGCCATAACCAATTCGCGTTTATTGGGCCCTAGTTTTATGCGGCTGTGCTCGTAGACTAATTGGCAGATAAAATCGTACTCCGCATCGGTGATGGGTGCTGGGGAAAAGAAGTCTTTGGAAGGTCCTAACATAGCTGTCCTAGCATATACGGTATTCTAGAGAGAGAAACTTCGTGTAAAGTGAATGGGGCAATAAAAAGGAAGCAAATTTTTCTTTTTTCTCTTGGCACAAGGCGTGCTTATTAAGGTCGTGGTTGATGCTGTTTTTAGTACCCAACAATACCAGATGGCCAAGCGCCTTTTGGATGCGGCGGCGCTTCGGCATGATGCGCTGGCTTCCAATATTGCGAATGTGGAAACGCCCGGTTACAAACGCATTGACCTGGCTCCTGATTTCCAAACGCATCTCAATGAGGCGTTTCAAAGCAAAGATCAGCAGGCGTTTGTAAACCTAGTGCCAACAGTGGCCGAGGATATGACGGCGGCGGCTGTACGGCCCGATGGCAATAATGTCTCGATGGACAAAGAACTAATGGAGGTCAACCGCAATTCTGAAGAATACCAGTTTCTAACACAGTATTTGTCCTCAAACCTACAGCAAATTCGCGCGGCGATTTCTTCGCAAAATAACGGCTAGAATTTATGAATATCATCCCTTCCCTGCAAATTACCGGCGATGCGCTCACCGCCGAACGTATCCGCATGGACGTGGTGGCGCAAAATATTGCCAACGCGCAAACAGCCGCCGCGGGAGCCACGAAGTAGATGAGGAAGTCGAACCACTCTTCCTTCCTTTGATCCTCTTTATTTTCCACGGTCTCAATGTTCCATGTGATGGTGTCGAGCGACTTTCTGTAGATCTTCCTCGGATCAAGAACAGGCAAATATTATACTTCGCGCGGCCTCGAATGACACATTCGCCGCACGGCCAACCTTTTTGAATGCATTCACTCGCTGGCGCTTCGTGCTTGTATTTCAAGATACCCTTATTGGCCGCTCACAGTATATCATCCGAGCTTCGGCGCGACGGGTTCTC
>RGZA01000239.1 GCA_010031785.1 Alphaproteobacteria bacterium | reverse complement strand
CCGGCACGATTGCCTTTGAGTAGTTCTAAATGATTACCAGGAGGAACTTTTAAATCTTCAATGCTGTGTGCGGCATCAATTAAACGAAGCTTACGTAAGACAAGATGCTGCAAGGTTGGGGGAAATTTTTTAGAAAATAACCCGAGCCAAATTTTTTGCGTTTCTTTACAGCGAAATGAAATAATCATGCCTACTCACCCTGCTCAAAAATGATACGCTCCGCGTATTATACCAATATCTTTTTTGTATTGAAAATAAAACCAACAGCACGGTATCAATGTGGGTCTCACGGCGTAGCCGCGGCACGGGGTGCCCCGGGGTAATTCCTAAACAGGAACAGGTTTAGGGTTATTGATATAAAATCATTATTTTTGCGGGCCTGTTCCTGCCCGCGCCGGCCCTGACAAAGGAATTTATTTTTTATGCGGCTGCGCGCCGCAGGCGCTTTAAAAGAAATAATTTTATTATGCGGCGTCGGCCGCAGGCGACCAAAGGGGTGTGTGGCCACCCCTCTGGACACAGGCCACCAGCGTGCCGCTGGACCGCTGCGACGCAAAATCGCTACGACTCGCAGCTACGCAGCAAAGCTGCTACCGCGCTCGCGCCGGGGCGCGACGCTAGCTACGCGTCTGGCGGTTTGCTTCAACGGTAGCAAACTTATAAAAATGCTGTGTGCCGATGCGCTGCGAGCGCTTTAAAAGAAATATTTTATTATGCGGCTGCGCGCCGATGGGGCGCCGCGGCGCAGTCGCCAGAACTCTCAAACGTGGTTTGGCTAGGGTAGTCGCCAGACAGGAACAGGTTTGGCATATAAAAAATATAATCATTATTTTGCGGGCCCGTGTCCTGCCCGCGCCGGCCCTAGGGTAATTCCTAAACAGGAACAGGTTTAGGGGCATTAAAAATTACTAAGCTCATCCACATGCTGCGTTGATTAATACTTGATTGCAAGAATCTTGCAAAAAGCAACACTTCATTTTAATGTGGATGCATTGGTTGTGCAAAAAGGAGATCGTGTATGAACAACTCAAAAAAAATTATTATTCACCGCGATCTGCGCAGCGCTCGTCTGCGTGGTTCGCGTTCTGTTGCAGCGCTGCTGCTGCTCAGCTGTAGTTTTGTTGGCACTGCTACCGCTCGAGTTCCAAGTGTTGTGCAAGCCCAAAAGTATGCAAATGTTGTGTTTGTCCCATCGGCAGACCAGCCACTGCTGTACGCAGGTGCAGCGTTAGCACCTGCTGCTGGCTCTGAGCCTCAGATGGTGATTCGCGCTCATGTAGGGACTGATGCTACAACTGGCAAGCCTGCAGTTTCGGTAGCACCAATAGGCGGAGATCTTGCTGCTGGTG